>PMIQ01000215.1:4724-11061 GCA_003157175.1 Chloroflexota bacterium | reverse complement strand
GCGCATGATGTGGCGGTCGTTGACCCGCCTGTCGGTCAGGCCCTTTGCCCGCGCGGTCCGGACGTAGTCCTCGTTGCTGACCTCGATGACCGAGGCGCGAGTGATCCTGGTGAACACCGCCAGGGGAATCGTGCCCAGGGCGACCGACGGCAGGATCAGGTGGGCGACGGCGTCGATGACATACCAGTGGCCGGCCAGGATGGCATCGATGAGCGCGAAGTGGGTCACGGGCTCTATTGGCAGGCGCGGGTCGAGCTGCCCAAAGGTCGGCAGCAAGTGGAACTCGACCCCGAAAATGAAGGCCAGTATGTAGCCCAGGACGAAGACCGGGATCGAGATGCCGAAGAGCGAGATCACGGTCACGATGCCGTCGATCCAGCCGTTGGGGTGCCGAGCGGCCAGCCGGCCCAGGGGGATACCCAGGCCGACGGCGAAGATCAGGGCCCCGATCGTCAACTCTAACGTGGCCGGGAAGCGGATCAGGAAAGTGGCCGCGACCTCGCGGCCGTCGATGAAGCTCGCGCCGAAGTCGCCGTGGAGCAGCCGACCGAGGTAGTCGAAGTACTGCACGTAGAGGGGCTTGTCGAGGCCCTCGGAGGCCGCGATCTGGGCCACCAACTGGGGCGTAGCGTGCTGCCCGAGGATGGCTTCGGCCGGTCCTCCGCCCGGCAGGAGCCGGAGGAATAGAAACAGGATCACTGACAGGCCGAAGAGGACCGGAATTGCCACGAGCAGGCGCCGGACGATGAACCTTGCCACGCTGTGAGGAGATTCCTCCGCTGATAGCAGCCCCCCGGGGTCTTGGCCGACCCCGGGGGGCCCATTTACCGGATCTTACAGCCCTGCCGGGCGGCGTCGCCGCCCGAATGCGGGCGCTACTGGGACAGAGAGACGGAGTTCAGGTACTCGATGCCATTGCTGGCGCCAACGTAACCGTGAACCTTGGACGTGTATGCCCCCGGCGGCTGAGAGTTGACTATCGGAACCATCGGGATGTCCTGGGCGAGGAGATCCTGGGTCTGGCCCCACAAGGTGTTGGCGGCGTCCTCGGTGGGCGCCTGGAGCGCCTGGACCATGTCCTGGTTGGCCTGATCGTTCTTCCAGCCGAACTGCAGGTTGGGCTGGCCATTCTGGTAGCCGAACCACGCGGTGTAGAGGAAGTTGTCTGCGCCGGCCCAGTCGCAGGTCCAGCCGAAGAGATATAGGGGCAGCTTGCCGGCCGTGGCATCGTCGACGTAGCCGCCGTGCCAGTCCTCAGTCTTGAGGCTTACGGTGAAGCCCGCGGCCGTAAGGTCGTTGGCGATGGCCTCGGCAACGCCCTTGGGATCGGGCATGTAAGGCCGGACGACGTTGGACGGGTAGTAAAGGTCGATGCTCAGGGCAGAGCCGGTCACGCCGGACGCCGTCAGGTCGGACTTGGCCTGACTGACGCTGTAGGAGGGCAGGGTCTCGGCCTTGAAGCCGATGGTGGCCGGCGGCATGAAGCCGGTCGGCACCTTNNTGCCGCCGACGCTCTGGTTCATGTCCAGGTTGAGCTGGTTGCAGGACTGGCCGCGGTCGATGATCGTCAGCCCGGAGCCCTGCGCCGTCTTGACGTCCAACGGCGAGATCGAGAAGGCCGCGTCAACGCCGCCGGACTGCAGGGCTTGCAGGGTGGCCGTTGAGTCGCCGATGGGCTTGAAGGTGACCTGGTCCAGGTGAGCCGCGTTGGCGGCGTCCCAGTAGTTCGGATTCTTGACGAGGGTTACGTGGTCAGTGGGGACCCATTCCTTGAAGATGAACGGGCCCGTGCCGACCATGTCCTGACCCTGGGGAAGCTGGCCCTGGGCGTACTTGTTGGACGAGATCGGCGTCGTGTCGGCGTTGCCGGCCTTGAGCGCCGCCTCGCTCTGGATGCCGAACACGGCAAGGGTCGAGGCCAGCTCGAAGTTGGACTGCGGGGTCTTGAGGGCGATGACCACGGTCTGCTCGTCCGGGGCCGTCACGGAGGCGACGTTGGAGGCCGTCCCGAAACCGCCGAAGACGGCGCCGTAGTAGTAGGCGGCGGTTTGAAGGTCGCCGGCCGGGAAGTTCTGCCAGCGGTTGTAGTTGTAGACGACGGCGTCCGCGTTGAAGTCCGTGCCGTCATGGAACTTGATGCCGGTCCGGAGCTTGAACGTGTAGGTCAGGCCATCCGAGCTGACCGTGGGCAGGGCGGCGGCCAGGACCGGGATCACGGTGCTGATCGTGCCGGGCTGCAGCCCGAGCAGGCCCTGGACGACCTGGGCCTCGACGAGTAGGGAGTTGCCGTCGCTGACGAGCGCCGGATCGGCAAAGACCATGTCGCCGTTGAGCGCGTACACCATGTTCGCGACGTTGCTGGGGGCGGACGTGGCGCCACTGCTGCAGGCCGCCGCCGCGAGAACGGCGATGGCCAGCAACGAGCCTAACTTTTTCCTCATGTCCTCTCCTTCCGATGTGCGTCAACGCGGGAAACGGTCGCGACTCCGAGTCGCGGTCGCCGGGCTTTCCCCGGGTCGCTGGCGCGCCCGTTGGGTACGAGTGCGCATACCGGGCTGACTTGGGTCGCCATCCGTACGCGGCGCATGCGTACTGATCATCCTAGCCGCTGCACCGAACTCTGCAGTCCGGGGCCCATGATACTTGCGCCGGGGTGCCGTAATCTGCTCGCTCGTCCGAGCCCGCGTGGTGCTCCCCTAATCGGGCAGCGCCGTAGCTGTCTCGATCACCGATTGCGTCGCTGCCACCTCCTGGGCCGCCTGCGCGGTGACCTGCTCAGCGAAGTGGCAGGCGGCCATCTGTCCGCCGCCCATGTCCCGAAGGACGGGACCGATAGTGGAGCAATCCTCCGGATTGCCCAGTTTCTCGCGAAGCCAGCAACGGGTGTGGAAGCGGCAACCGGACGGTGGGTTCGCCGGCGACGGGACGTCGCCCTTCAACACGAGCCGCTTCTTCCGGATGCGCGGGTCCGGCACCGGAACAGCCGACAGCAAGGCGACCGCGTACGGATGCCGAGGGTGCGCGTAGAGCACGTCCGTGCTTGCAACTTCGACGATCTTGCCGAGGTACATGACCGCGATGCGCTCGCAGAAGTACTGCACAACGGACAGGTTGTGGGCGATGAAGAGATATGTGAGGTTGAACTCGGATCGCAGGTCCGAAAGCAGGTTCAGGATCTGGGATTGGATCGAGACGTCGAGCGCCGAGACGGGTTCGTCGCAGACGACGAAGTCGGGGGCGAGAGCGAGCGCACGCGCGATCCCGATGCGCTGTCGCTGGCCGCCCGAGAACTCGTGCGGGTAGCGGCGGGAGTAGTCGCGCCGCAGCCCGACGGCCTCGAGGTAGTCGCCCACCCGCTTGTCTCGAACAGACCGGTTGCCCCATCTGTTTTCTTTGNNCGGCGGCGCATCCGCTTCAGCTCTCGGCCATGGAGGGCCAGGACGTCCTGGCCATTCATGCTGACCTGGCCCGCGGTCGCCTTCTCGAGACGCAGAATCGTCCGACCGAAAGTCGTCTTGCCGCAGCCGGATTCCCCGACGAGACCCAGGGTCTCGCCGCGGTAGATCTGCAGGGAGACATCGTCCACGGCGTAGACGTCGCCCAGCTTCCGACGCAGGATCCCGCCCATGATCGGGAAATACTTCTTGACGTTGCGGGCGTCGAGCAGCACGTCTTTCTCGTCGGCCGGCGAGGTCGAAGCAGTCGTGTCCAACGGTTCGGTCACCTCAGCCGCCCAAACCTTCCATCGTCGCTGCGACCGCGCTCTCGAACGCCGCAAGGCGGCTGGCGCCCTCGGGCGAGTGCAAGTAGCAACGCGACATCGCGCCGGTCCGGGCTGGCAACAGTTCGGGCTCCTTCATGCTGCAGATGTCCCATGCGTACGGGCAGCGTGGCTGGAACTTGCACGCCGGCGGCATCCGGAACGGATTTGGCACCACGCCCCTGATCACGGATAGGGCCTTGCCGCGCTTCTTCACACCGGGGATCGAGCTCAGCAGGCCCTGGGTGTACGGATGCTGAGGTGCCAGCAGAACCTGATCGACCGTCCCGGTCTCGACGATCCGGCCCGCGTACATCACCGCTATCGTTTGGACGGTCTCGGCCACTACCGCGAGGTCGTGAGTGATCAGTAAGAGGGCGGTGCCGGTCCGAGCCTGGAGGGCCTTGATAAGCTCGAGGATCTGAGCCTGGATCGTCACGTCGAGGGCGGTCGTGGGCTCGTCGGCGATTACCAGCTTGGGATTGCACGACAGGGCCATGGCGATCATGGCGCGCTGGCGCATGCCGCCCGACAGCTCGTGCGGATACTGCCTCACCCGACGCTCGGGAGCCGAGACGCCGACTTCTCGAAGAGCCTCGATGGCGCGATTCGCGGCTTCCTTCTTATTGACGTCGTTGTGTAGAAGAACGGCCTCGCTTATCTGGTCGCCGATGGTGAACACGGGGTTCAGGCTGGTCATCGGCTCCTGGAAGATCATCGCGATCTCGCCGCCGCGAACATGCCGCATCTCGTTGGCCGAGAGCTTGAGTAGGTCGCGGCCATCGAACCAGACTTCACCGCCCGCGATCTCTCCGGGCGGGATGTCGATCAATCGCATGATCGTGTGAGCTGTGACGCTCTTGCCACAGCCCGACTCTCCCACCAGACCTACGGTCCCGCCTCTCGGGATGGAGAAATCGACTCCATCGACGGCTTTGACGGTGCCGTCCATCACGTGGAAATAGGTGCGCAGCCCGCGGACATCAAGCAGAAGGCCGTCCGACACGGCACCGCTGGCGGAGGGCTCGCCGGAGGTTCCGGCGGTCGGCGTCATTCTGGTCACTCGCGGCTCCTGGGATCGAGGGCGTCACGAAGACCGTCCCCCATGAAGTTGATGCCGAGCACCGTCAGGACGATGGCCAGTCCGGGGAACAGCGGCCACCACCAGTTCCCCACGATGATGTCGTCCTGGGCGTTGCTCAGGATGTTGCCCCATGTCGGGTTGTACAGGGAGTTCACACCGAAACCGATGTAGCTGATGAAGGCCTCTTCCACGATGAAGCCCGCGATCGAGAGAGTTGTGACCACGATGATCGGGCTCATCGCGTTTGGCAGGATGTGGCGGAAGATGATCCTCAGATCGCTCACACCGACGGCCCGCGCCGCATCCACGAAGACCTCAGTTCGGAGCGTAAGGAACAAGCTGCGAACCAGACGGGCGATCGACGGCCACCCCAGAATCGCAAAGACTACGAGAATCACCTTCCAGTCGCCGTACCCGAACACTTTGGCGAAGACGATGACCACGAAGAGAAGGGGCAGGCTCAACAGAACGTCGACGATACGCATCAGGATGGTGTCGACCCAGCCGCCGAAGTAGCCGGACACTCCGCCGACTATGGCGCCGAGCACGGTCGCAAATGTGGCGGCGCCGATTCCGATGGCGAGTGAGATCCGGGCACCGTTTACGACCAGAGTGAGCAGGTCCTCCTGAGTTCCGCCGGCGGTGCCGAGAATATGGCCATCGTTGAACGGCGGGCAACCGGTGTTGGCCAGAATATTCGTGCCCACGCAATGCAGAATCGGAGTGGGCTCGGCAAGGGGATCGTAGGGCAGGATGAACGGCCCAAATATGGCGATTGCCACCATGGTCAGAAAGAGAACTGACCCGAAAATCGCCAGCTTATGCCTGCGGAATCGCCGCCACGCGAGCTGCCACTGGTTCAGTGAGACCAGGGCGACTTCGAAGTCGGCGGGTGCGGCGGGGCCCGTCGCGTCGGCCGGGGGAAGAATGGGTTCCACGGCGCCGTCCTAGTCGTACTTGACGCGGGGATCGACCACCGCGTAAAGGATATCGGCCAGCAGATTGGCGAACACTACGGCAACCGACGCGATGAGCAGGATGCCCATCAACACCGGGTAGTCCGTATGGCCGACCGACTCGATGAACTGCCGGCCCATGCCCGGCCAGGCGAAGATCGTTTCGGTGACGATCGCCCCGCTGAACAAGAACGGAATCTCCAGCCCGACGTTCGTGATCACGGGCAGCAGTGCATTGCGCAGTGCGTGCCTGAGGATCACGCGACGCTCCGGAACCCCTTTAGCCCTCGCAGTCTTGACGTAATCCTGATTGAGCGAGTCCAGCATGCTGGATCGAACGAACCTCGAATCGCCAGCGATGCTGACCGTCACCAGAGTGAGGACCGGCAACACTAGATGGCGACCAAGGTCGAAGATCGCAAAGAACGGGTTCGAGCCGAAGAATGCCCAGTAGTCGGACGTGCCGAATGCCGGCGTCGTGTAGACGTCGTTCATGCCGCTGGCTGGGAACCATCGTAACGGCGGCACGGCAAAGAA
>PMIQ01000215.1:0-4615 GCA_003157175.1 Chloroflexota bacterium | reverse complement strand
TACTGAAGCGGGAGCGGGTCGTTCAGACCCCAACGATGCTCGAACGCTGCAATCTGAGCTTGTGTGATCTTCGGGTTCTGGGCAAACCGATCGGCGGGGTTGCCCTGAGCGTGCATCAGCGCGAAACAGGCAACCGTGATGAGGAACAGGACCGGTATCGCCTGGATGAACCGCCTGATGACGTACTTAATCATGAAACTCGCTCGTTTGTGAGAGGACGACGAGCCCCCTGGGCCCGTCGTCCTCTCAGTTGCCGAGAACTAGGTTGAGGTTTACCGCCAAACCGTCAGATCAGCTGACGTACCACTCGCCGATGTTCCACGGACCGGCCGACGTAGTCGGGTTGCCGGTAAAGCCATGGACCCTCGGCTTCACGAGCCACACGTCCTTGCGGGCGTAAAGCGGCAGCTCGTAGGTGTTCTGGTCCGAAACGTAGATGTCCTGGACCTTGAACATGGCGGCCTTTACCACCGTCGGATCGACAGAGCCCTTGACCGCGTTGTACGCGTCATCCAGGGCCGGGATGCTGATGCGCGTGACGTTCTGGCCGTCATGCGCTCCAGTGTCGGGGTTGCCGACGGTGCTGTAGACAAGGTAGCCGCCGAGCGGATCGAGCGGCGAGACGTATGCAAACTCAGCCACGTCGAAGTTGCCGTGCTCGAGGTTGCAGGCCGTGCTGTCCTTGACCGCGTTCCAACCGCCGAAGACGTCGCCGGACGGAGCCGCCGTCACGTCGGCCTTGATGCCGATCGCCTTGAGTTGAGTGGCCACTAGCTTCAAGGTGTCCTGGCGGACCTGACGTGTCGTCGTGCAGTACTGCAGCTCGAGCGTCGTGCTGTTCTTCGCCAGGTAGCCGTCAGAACCCATGGTCCAGCCGGCCGCCGTGAGGAGCGCGGTTGCCTTGGCCGGATCGGCAGCCGTTGAGCCGCCCTCGTCCTTGTAGTACCAGGTCAGCGGCGAGATGAAGTTGTTGGTCACGGTGACGTTGCCGCCGAGCGGGCCGGTGGCGATGGCCTCGCGGTCGGTCGCGAGCTTGACGGCCTTGACGATGGTCGCCGCGTCGGCGCCGAACTTCGTCTGCAGGGACTTCTGGTTGAACGCGTGGAGCTCGTAGGTCAGCGAGTCGTGAATGACCTGCTCCGTCTGATCGATGCCCGCGAGCGACGGGATGTCGGCATCGTTGAGATCCTGAGCGATGTCATACTCACCGGCCTTGTAGCCCTGCAGCATGGTCGCCGCGTCGGCGTAATACTTCCAGATCATCTGGTCGACCAACGGGGCGTGGCCACTGATCGTGGACCACTTGGAGTTGGAGACGGTCGTGATCTGCGAGTCGGCGGCCGCATCGGTCGGGATGTACGGGCCGTCGTATACGCCGGACTTGAGGTTATCCAGCGGATAGAGCTTGGTGGGCGCATCTGCCACGGCAATGCTCTGGATGTACTTACCGGGGAGCAGCGGGGCGACGAGGTAGAGATAACCCTCATACACCTTGCTGAAGTGCATTACGCATGTGGTGCCCGTGCCGCCGTCAATGCCGGAAATGTCTTCCCAGCCAACGGTGCCGCCGGCCAGACCCGTGTTCGCCGGGTCCATGATCCACTTCCAGGTGGCGGTCATGTCGTCGCAGGTGATGGCGCTGCCATCAGACCACTGCATACCCGACTTGAGGGTCCAGGTCACGTCCATGCCGGCGCCGTTCATCTTNNCATGCTGTCGGAGACTTCGATGTCGGTCTCCGCCTGCGCGAAGTACGGATTGACCGTATCCGGGTATTGCCACTCTGCGAGGACGATCTTCTTCGTAGGCGTGCTCGACGAACAGGCCGCAACCACAAGGGCAGCGATAGCGAGCACACTAAATAGACGTCTAAACATCCATCCGCCTCCAACTCACTCCTGCGTTGTACTCCGCTCTCCCGCCGCACGACCGCTTACGTGACTGAACGGCGAGAACTGGGCTCTTCTCCTGGGTGCAAGGTCGGTCATGCCCGCCTTACCATGGAGAAGCGTCCCTGGGGTGTCAATTCACCTGCGAGACCACGACTCCATCACCGAAGAACGATCGTGCTGGCGGCACCTCCTCGAGCTGCGGGCGGCGTTGGTGAACATCCGGGTGGCCCTCCACCGCCCATCCAGGACGAACTCGCCCCGGGTCGACGGCGCAGTCCGGGAAGGGAGCGGCCATAGGCAGGGGGCCGTGGCAACTCGGTCGACCGGCCCGGGCAAGGGCCGTCGAAAATCCGATCGGGGCCGAGAACGGCCCGATCTTCAACCCTGGTTGCTACGCCAGTCACGTTGGCCTTCGTGGTCGTTACTCCAATGCCCGTACGCGTACCATACACCTTGCATAGCATGGCGGCGGGCGTCAATCGGTACCCGGATGGGCAGGGCCGAGTCAGTCGGGGCACGGGGTTTGATCGCCTGTCATACCCTTCCAGCGCAGGTTCGGCTGGCGTGCGGCGGTGGTTTCGTCGAGGCGGCGGACCGGAGAGCTATGCGGCGCCGAACGCAGCAGATCGGGATCGGTCCGAGCTTCTTCCACGATGCTCCGCAGGGCGGCGACGAACTCCTCCAACGTCTCGAGCGACTCCGTCTCAGTCGGCTCTATCAGCAGCGCCTCTTCGACCGTCAGCGGGAAGTAGATTGTGGGTGGGTGGAAGCCGTAGTCGATCAGCCTTTTCGCGATGTCAATGGTGCGGATTCCGGTTTGGGCTTTGAGCGTGGCCGCCGAGGCCACGAACTCGTGCATGCAGTGGCGCGAGAACGGTATGTCCAGCGTGCCGGTCAACCGCGTCATGAGGTAGTTGGCGGCGAGAACGGCGTCATCGGACACCTCACGCAGGCCCGCGGCACCCTGGGCGCGGATATACGCGTAGGCACGCACGAGGACTCCGGCGTTGCCGGCGAAGGAGCGCACGCGGCCGATGCTTGTAGGCCGCTCGCCCGAACGCTCCAGGCGGAAGCTGCCGTCGGGTTCGCGCAGCACCCGCGGCGAGGGCAGGAACGGCAGCAGCCTCTCCCCCACTCCGACTGGTCCGGCGCCCGGCCCGCCCCCGCCGTGGGGAGTGGAAAACGTCTTGTGGACGTTGATGTGCATGACGTCGAAGCCCGCCTCGCCGGGCTTGAACCGGCCCATGATCGCGTTCAGATTCGCCCCGTCCATATACGCCAGAGCGCCGACCGCGTGGACTGCTTCCAGCAGCTCGCCGATGCGCGATTCGAAGAGGCCGAGGGTCGAAGGGTTCGTGATCATTACCGCCGCGGTCTGCGGACCGAGCGCCGCCCGGAAGGCCACGAGGTCCACTCCTCCGTCTGCAGCGGACGGAATTGAAACCGTCTTGAAACCCGCCATCGTGGCTGTCGCCGGGTTGGTGCCATGGGCCGAGTCCGGCACGAGCACCTCGGTCCGACCCAGGTCGCCGCGACTGCGATGGTAGGCCCTGACCATGAGGATGCCGGTCAGCTCCCCCTGGGCGCCGGCAGCGGGCTGGAGCGTGACGGCGCGCATGCCGCCGATCTCCGCCAGCGCCTGCTCGAGCTCCCACAGGAGCGCGAGCGTGCCCTGGGCCAGCTCGTCGGGGGCGAAGGGATGGAGCGAGGCGAAGCCGTTGAGTCGGGCGGCCCACTCGTTGACCTTCGGGTTCCACTTCATGGTGCATGAGCCGAGCGGATAGAAGCCCGTGTCCACGGCGTAGTTGAGCTGGCTCAGGTTGACGTAATGGCGGGTCAGCTCCGGCTCCGCGACCTCGGGGAGGTGCGGACCGTCGGTGCGGAGCTGGTCGGCCGGGATCCGCGACAGCGCGTCCTTGGGCGCGTGCGGGATCTTGCCGCCACCGCGCCCGGGCCGTGAGCGCTCGAACAGGGTGGGTCCGAGGCGATCTCCGGCGGCGGTCATCGAGTGCGCTCCGCCAGGCCCGGCTGGCCCGGCTGGCTGAGCTGCCGCCCCCGCTCGATCTCGCCGCGCAGCGCCCGAGCGAAGACCTCGATGTCGTTCGCGGTCGTGACTTCGGTGGCGCACACAAGCAGCGCGTCGGCGAGCGATGGATCCTGGGGCTCGACCGTCGCCAGCGCCAGACCGGCAAGGACCCCGCGGCCCAGGAGGCGGCGATGCACCTCGGGCGCGTCTGGGACGCGGACGGCGAACTCGTTGAGATACGGCCCTGGATGGAGCCGCGGGGCGCCGGCGGCGGCGAGGGCCCGCTCCAGATCGGCGGCGCGGGCGGCACCGAGGGCGGCCACGTCGCGCAGCCCGTGCGGTCCGATGGCGGCCAGATATATGGATGCGGCAAGGGCGCACAGGGCCTGGTTGGTGCAGATGTTGCTCGCCGCCTTCTCGCGCCGGATGTCCTGCTCGCGGGCCCGCAGGGTCATGACGAAGGCGCGTCGGCCGTCGATGTCGGTCGTCATTCCGACCAGGCGCCCGGGGATCTGCCGGACGAGTGCCTCGCGACAGGCGAGGATGCCCAGGTACGGGCCACCGTATGAGAGCGGGATCCCGAGCGGCTGCCCCTCGCCGCAGGCTATGTCCGCGCCGTAGGAAGCGGGCGACGCCAGCACAGCCAGCGAGACTGGCTCGACGACGGCGACGAACAGGGCGCCGGCGGCGTGGGCCA
>PMIQ01000111.1 GCA_003157175.1 Chloroflexota bacterium | reverse complement strand
CCCGGGCGGCCGGTTCTGGGTCGTTCCGATCGTTCTCGCCGCATTCGGGCTGCTCTGGATCCTGCGCGGCCGCCGCCGCCGCTGCGGATGAGCTCAGTCGACGCCGGCGCCGAGCACCCGACGGCCGAGCACCCGACGGCCGATCGCCGGGCAACCCCGAGGCGGCCGATCGATCGCCTGGCCGATCGCCTCCGCATCTACCGCGCCCCGACCGTGCTCGGCCTGTCGTGCTTCGGCGTCGTGTTCCTGGGCTGGTTGCTCCTGATCATCGGACCGGAGAAGGGGACCACCGGCTTCGATGCCTTCGCCTACTGGGCCGTCTCGCCCTGGCATCCGTATGCGACGCCGCTAGGTCAGGTTGGCTCGTTCACGTACACCCCAGCCGTGGCCCTGTTCTTCGCGCCGGCCCACAACCTCATGTTCGGCGCTTTCTACGTTCTCTGGGCCGGTTTCCTCGCGGCGAACCTCGTCTGGCTGACCCGCCGCCACGCGTTCCTGTGGCTGGCGTTCATTCCGGTTTCCCTCGAGCTGTACGAAGCCAACGTCCACCTGCTGCTCGCGACCGTGTGCGTGCTCGGCTTCAGCTATCCCGGCCTGTGGTCGATCGGCATCCTGACCAAGGTCACGCCCGGCATCTCTCTGCTGTGGTTCGTGGTTCGGAGGGAGTGGCGGTCGCTCGCCATCGCTCTCGGCACCACGGCCGCAATCGTCCTCGTCTCGTTCGCCATCGCCCCTGGCGCGTGGTTCGATTGGGTCTCCTTCTTGACCAGCTCCAGCTCCACCGGGCCCGTCGACAACGCCTCGTACCAGTGGCTGATCCCGCCCCTGGTCCTTCGCCTGGCCCTCGCGGCGGTGCTGATCGTGTGGGGAGCCAGGACCGATCGGCGCTGGGTCGTGCCCGTCGCCACGGTCCTGGCCATGCCGGTCCTGTGGATCACCTCGCCGGCGGTTCTGGTGGCCATCCCGCGGCTGCGCCAGAAGCCTTCCGCGCCGGCGAGCAAGGGCACCCCCGAATCGGCGAACTCCGCGTAGCGGACCTACAATCCGACTCGCCGTCCCAGCCAGAGCGCCCGGCTGCGCGCCGCGTCGGGTGCGAGACATCGACAGCAGGGAACCAGGATGTTCGATCGACTCGGCCGGCTCGTGCTCAAGCTCCGCTTCGTGTTCATCGCCGGGTGGGTGGTCGGCGCGATCTTGTTCGGAGTCCTGGGCCCATCGCTGGCGCAGGTCGGGTCCGCCGACGAGACCAGCTTCCTGCCCAAGAACGCCGAGTCGCTGGCCGCTCGAAACGTCATCGCGGCCGCCTTTCCGAACGACTCGTCGCCGTCGACGGCGCTGATCGTCTTCTCCCGCCAGAGTGGCCTGACCGACGCGGACCGCGCCGCCATCGAGGGCCTGGGCGCCTGGTTCGGAGGGACGAGTCGCCCGGCGGCGGTCCTGCGCTACGTCACCGCCGAGGGCACGCCCAGCCTGGCCACCATGTTGCGAAGCAGCGATGGCGTGGTCGAGCTGGCCCAGGTGGATTTCGATTCGCCCTCGTTCCTGCCGCGGACCAACGTCGCCATCGACGCCATAAGGGCCCATCTCGCCGCGCCGGGCGTGCTGCCCGCCGGGCTGGTGGCCCAGGTCAGCGGCCAGGCGGGGATCGGCCGCGACTACCTGAACGCCATCCAGCAGGGCACGAGCAGCACGACCCTGGTCACGATCGTGCTGGTCGTGGTGGTGCTGCTGCTCATCTACCGCGCGCCGCTGGCGGCCCTGGTGCCGCTGGCCACGATCGGCTGCGCCTTCCTGGTCTCGCGCGGCGTCCTCGGCTTCCTGGCCCAGGGCGGCTGGCAGCTCTCGTCCGTGCTCGACTCGTTCATCGTCGTGCTCGTATTCGGCGTCGGCACGGATTACACCATCTTCCTGATATCGCGATTCAGAGAGGAACTGGGCCGCAACAGCCACGACGACGCGGTCCGCGTCACCGTGAGCCGAATTGGCGCGGTCATCACCGCCTCCGCGGCGACCGTCATCGTCGGCCTGAGCTCCATGATCGTCGCCAGCTTCGGCATGATCCAGACGACCGGCCCGGCTCTGGCCATCACGATCTTCATCACGCTGCTGGCCGGCCTGACCCTGACGCCGTCGCTGCTGGCGATCTTCGGCCGGCGCCTCTTCTGGCCGCGCCACGAACAGACCCGAACCGCCGGCTCGGACGACCAGGGTTTCTGGGCGGCGGTGGCCCGGCGCATCACGGACCACCCGGGGCTCCTGACCGCGGTCGTTCTGGTTGCGCTGGCGGCGCCGCTTCTGGCGCTGCCCCAGCTCAAACAGAACTTCAACGTTCTGGAAGAGCTGCCGGGCAATGCCGAGTCGCGCCTCGGCTTCGATGAGCTTAGCCAGCACCTGGCCGAGGGCCGGCTGATGCCACTCAACGTCCTGGTCGAGGCCCCCGGCGGCAATCTGGCCAGCCCCGCGGAGCTGACCAGCATCGGGCAGCTGGAGCAGAAGATCGCCGCCCTGCCGGATATCCAGTCGGTCAGCAGCGTCGTCGACCCTACGGGCCAGGGCGGCGTTTCCGCCGTGCTGAAGCCCGCCGTCCAGCTGGCGGCCATGGCGCAGGCCTTCGCCAAGCCGCCGAGCGCCGACATCAACGTTCAGCTGAGCGACGCCTCTCTGGCGGGGATCGACTCCACGGCCTCATATGTGGGCGGGCTGGACAAGGTCTATCCGAAGGTTGCGGGCACGACACTGACCGCCGCCGAGGCGGATCTGGCCACGCTCCAGCAGAGCGTCGTGAACGGCAGGAGCCAGGCCAGCGCGGCCAACCAGCTGGGCGCGCTGGCCGATAGGCTGCAGGCCGCCGCGCTCGGGTCCGCCGGCTCGTCCGCCTCGAGCGGCGACGCCGCTACTCAACTGGCCCAGCTCAAGGCCTACCTTGACGAGCTTGGCGCGGCGGTGCCGGCGCTGACCTTGACCGATGCGTTCAAGGCGGCGGAGAGCGCCATCCCGCAGGTCGCCGCCACTCGCGATGCCGGCGCATTCATGTCGCTCGTCTCGGCTATCGGGCAGATGAAGACATGGTTCGAGGCGCAGCCGACCGCCTTCTACTTCAGCCCCACGACTACGACGCCGACGGCCGAACAGCTGGCCGCCCAGCAGGCCACGGCCGCTGCCCGTGCCCGTCTCCCCGGGGAGCTGAGCCAGCTCGCGGCGGCGTTCGGCGCCGGCGACCTGTACGCGCCGCCGGATCTGGTGGCGGCCTACGAGTCGAGCGCCGGTGACGTCGCGCGGCTGTACGTCACAACCGTCGCCAACCCCTACGACACCCGGGCATTCGACACGGTCCGCTCTTTGCGGACGCTGATGGCAGGCCAGGCGGCCAATTTCGGGCCGGGGGCTTCGACCTACGTGGGCGGCGCGACGGCCGAGTATACGGACGTCCAATCGACGATCTCGTCCGACTTCCTGCGCGTGGCCGTGATCACGATCGTCGGCATCCTGATCGTTCTCATTCTGCTGTTGCGGGCGCTGGCAGCACCCGCCTACCTCGTTCTGACCGTGCTGCTGTCGTACTCGTCCAGCCTGAGCCTCTCGGCGTTCCTGGTTCAGACCGTGTTCGGCCAGCCGGGGATCAACTACTTCATACCGCTGATGGTCTTCGTGCTGCTCGTGGCCCTCGGCTCCGACTACAACATCTTCCTGATGTCGCGGGTCCGCGAGGAGAGCGCCACCCGGCCGCTGCGACAGGGAATCCGCGCCGCCTCCGCTCGAACCGGCACGGTCATCACCTCGGCCGGCCTGATCTTGGCGGGGACGTTCGGGGCGCTGATCACGTCGCCGCTTCAGCTGCTCTTCCAGGTCGGGGTCACGGTCGGGCTGGGTGTACTGATCGACACCTTCATCGTCCGGAGCCTGCTGGTCCCGGCCATCACCGCCCTGATCGGCGAATGGGCCTGGTGGCCGTTCCACCGCGGCGGCGGCCCGATCTCTGGCACCGAGGTGTCGCCCAGACCGCCGTCACCGCCCACGCCGGCAGAATAGCGGGCCACGGTCACGTGACGGCGCTGCCACGGGTATGGGCCTGGCGCGGCTCCCGTGCCACGATCGTCTCCAGCCCCCGGCCATCACGGGCGATACCTCCCGTACCATGGTCCGCCCCCCCGACTGGGGCATAGCGCAGGGATTGACCCCTGCTGCTACACTCGCCAAACACCGCTCCATCCTGAGTCGGTGTAGTCGCTGTTACGGAGAACCAGGTTGGGTCTGTTCAACAGCCGGAACCGCCGCCACGTCGCCGTTGCCATCAGGTTGGACGGCAGTCACGTGCAGGTGCCTGCCGATAACCTCGGCCTGGTCGACGTGTCCCTCCTCGGTCTACTTCGCACCATCGAGTTCGGAATTGAGCGCGTACTCGTACTCATTACCGGCTCCCGGCGGGAGGCTGGACCCAGGGACAAGCGCTGACGACGCAAGCCCGAACGACCAGAACCCTCGCCGGTAGGCGAGGGTTTTTTCATGAGCTAGCCAGACCAGGAATCGAGAGTCGAGAGCCAGGCGCCGCCAGTAGACGGTTGCCGGCGAAAGGAAGGGCGAAGCGATGGGGACCACGGACGACGGACCGGGCCGTTCGCCGACGGCGACATCGGGCCAGACGCAAGGGTCGAACGGCGCGGCCGCCGGGGGCGCGGCCGGCGGGGCCGGGGGCGCGGCCGCTGTCTCCGCCGCCGAGCGCGGGCGCATCAACCACATGCCGGGCGCCGGTACGGCGCGCGCGGACGCGATCTCGGCCGGCCGGCGCGAGATGCTCACCGACAGTCACCGCCTCCACATCAAGAGCCTGGCCGAGCGCGGCGCAAAGCGTCCTCGCATCGGCGCGGACGCGGTCTGCGAGGCCCTGCTCCGCCAGGGCGTGGAGGTCTTCTTCGGGTATCCGGGCGGCGTCGTTCTGCCGTTCTACGACGTCCTCGGCGACTACCCGGAGCTGCGCCACATCCTGGTGCGCCACGAGCAGGGCGGCGCCCATGCCGCCGAGGGTTATGCCCGCGCCACGGGCAAGGTCGGCGTCTGCCTCGCCACCTCCGGCCCGGGCGCCACGAACCTGGTCACGGGCATTGGCAACGCCATGCTCGACTCGGTCCCGATCGTGGCGATCACCGGCAACGTCGTCGGCTCGCTGCTCGGCAAGGACGCCTTCCAGGAGATCGACATCACGGGCATAACGTTGCCCTGCACCAAGCACAATTACCTGGTCCGCGAGGCCAACGACATTCCCCGCGTCTTCGCCGAAGCCTTCCACATCGCCCGCACCGGGCGTCCCGGCCCGGTCCACATCGACCTGACCAAGGATGCCCTGATGGGGGAGTGCCTGGCCGAGCACCCGGACAGCGTCGATCTGCCGGGTTTCAAGCCCAACCTCGAGGGCCATCCCCGCCAGATCAGGCTGGCGGCCCAGGAGATCGCGAAGTCACAACGCCCGGTCATCCTGGCCGGCCACGGCGTCCTGATCGCCGACGCCACCGAAGAGCTGCGCGAGTTGGCCGAGAAGGCTCAGATCCCTGTGGCGCACACGCTGCTCGGCGTCAGCGCCATGGACGAGACGAACCCGCTCAGCCTGGGCTTCGTCGGCATGCACGGCTGGAAGCACGNNGTCACCGGCCACGTGCCCACCTTCGCGCCCTACGCCCGGATCGTCCATGTCGACATCGACCCGGCCGAGATCGGCAAGAACGTGGCCGTCGAGATCCCGATCGTGGGCGACGTCAAGCGCGTCCTCATGGCCCTGATCCCGCAGGTCGAGGCCGTGGCTCCGGAAGCGCGCGCCGGCTACCTGGCGGAGATCGCCGCCTGGCGGGCCGAATCGCAGAAGACCCCGTGGCACGGCTCGGGGGCGTGGCGCAATGGCCAGCTCTCGGCCGACTTCGTGGTCAGCCGCATAGGCGATGCCACGGGGCACGACGCGACCATCGTCGCCGACGTGGGCCAGCACCAGATGTGGACGGCCCGCT
>PMIQ01000122.1 GCA_003157175.1 Chloroflexota bacterium | reverse complement strand
CGCTCCTGGCTCGATATTGTGGCTCGTGTTCGCCCGCCCCGCCCTGGAAATCCGCCGCATGGCGCCGATCTCGCGCCGGCAGGCACGCGTGAGAGCGTCGGTTCGACCCGCGATTGGCGCGAGCAGGGTAGAGTCTGCAGGCTGCACGTTCGCCGCGCCCGAATACGCCCGATTGTGCAGACTTCTACGACCGCTGCCCAGTCGGGCTCGTCCATGGGCGGTGGCAACCCGATCCGCACGGCGGCGTGGCCCCGAGGAGGCGCGCGGCCGGGGGAGCGGAGCGGCGAAACGTAAGAGGTACAAACCACCTGATGAGCGACCCTCGCGTCGAGCGTGGCCCCGACGACAAACTCCCAACCGACCCGTTCCCATCTCCTCTCCACTCCGACCTTCCGAGCACTCGCCGGCCGCACCCTGAGGTAGTGATCCCGTCCGGGACGCCTGCGGGCAGCGGGCTCCGCGGCCGCCCGCACGGAGTGCGCGCGACGACGCCACCGGCGCTCGGGGCCACGCCGCGGCCGAAGGCGCACACGCGGAGCCGCCGCGGGGCGAAGGCCTGGCAGCCACCCAAGATCGGCCTGCCCGCGCTCCACAGACCCGAGCTCCACAGACCCGAGCTGCACCGACCCGCGCTCCACCGACCTACCTGGCCGATGTCGATCCTCCAGACCATTTTCCTGGTCGTCGGTCTCGCGACCGTCATCGCCGTCGTGGCCGGAATGGTCATGCTCATCCCCAACCAGCCGGTCGCCACTCCCGCCACCGGCAGCGTGCGCGCGGTCGACTTCCGAGCGGCGTCCAAGCCGCCCACGGGCAACTTCTTCTACGGACCGTATTTCGTCTCGCAGGGCTCGCAGCTGCTGATGATGGGCAGCGACGGCAAGTCCAGCGGCGTCTGGTCCTCGACCGACGGCTCGACATGGCAGTCCATCTCGGCTGCAGGCTCGTTCGGTGCGCCCAATCAGCGGTTCGTGGTCCTCGGCTTCGCCGACGACGGCAACGGCGGCCTGGTCGCGGTGGGCGATGGGTTCGCGGCCGGAAGCACGGTCGTCGCCACCGCCTGGCACTCACGCGACGGCCGAACCTGGTCGCCCGCCTCGATCGATGTCCCCAACGACACCGAGATGATCGGCCTGGCCGAGCGACCGGGCGCGATGGTCTCCGCCGGCAACGGCGTCGCCTGGTTCTCACCGGATGGGTCGAGCTGGACCGCCGTCAACCTGCCAAACGCCACCGGGTATATTCCGCGGGCGGTCCGCGCCTGGGCCGGCGGGTTTGCGATCGTCGCCGTCTCGACCGGGACCGATCCTCGCCACACCAAGGCGTGGACCTCGCCAGACGGCACGCACTGGACCGAGGCGGCAGCCCCGCTCGCCGGCTTCGAGGTCCAGGACCTTGTGGCCTATGGGAACGGGCTCGTGGCAGTCGGCAGCCAGATTCTCACGCCGGCCGAGCTGGCCACTCCTTCGCCATCGCCCTCGCCTTCGCCGACCGCGGGCCCTTCGGCATCGAAGAGCAAGGCCACGCCCAAGCCGACTCCCAAGCCGACGGGGACACCGGCCGCTTCGGGGGCCTCGGCGTCTCCGTCGCCCACGCCGCTTCCGACGGCCGCAGTGGCGATGGCGTGGATATCGCCTGATGGCATCAACTGGTACCGAGGAAACGCCCTGCCCTCTCGCGAGTCCCAGGCGCTCGAATCGGTCACGCAGGTGTTCGATTCCCTGGTTGCCGTTTCCTCAGAGCCGACCGGCGTCCTGGGCGCGTCCGCGTCTCCGGGAGCTTCCGCTTCCCCGACGGACTTGGTGTCTCTCTGGACATCCGACGACGGCACGACCTGGAAGCCGATGACGACCGGCGCCTCGGCCCTCACCCGCGGCCGTCTGGCGCCCTTCGGCGACAGACTGGTCCTGGCGGGGATCGACGCGAGCGGTTCGCTGGCCGTCCTGACCGGCAACGTGACGCTCGGAGAGCCGCTGCCGGTGGTAGAGGTCACGCCCACGCCCGCGTTCTCCGTCTTGCTGAATGCCGGCGCGACGCCGATGGTTCCCGGGCTCACCGCCGATAGCACCCTCGGCCCGGTCATCGCCACGACGAATCAATTCCTCGCCTTCGTGAACGGCAAGGGCGGGACGACCGTCTTCTCTTCCGCAGACGGAAGCACCTGGTCGACGCAGGCCGGCCCGGCCGTGCTGGCCGCAGCGGAAGCGGCGTCCTCGGGGACGGGAAGCCAGGTGCCCGACACGGCAACGCCAAGCATGGCGCCTGCCACGGGTTCGGCCAGCGTAGTGCCGGCCTCGGGGACGGGCAGCCCGGTCCCTGCCGCGGGAACGCCCGTCGTGACGGCGGCCGCACTCGATAGTCAGGGCGACGTCGTCGCGGTCGGAAGCATCGCCACGGCATCAGGCTCAGCGGCAGCCATCTGGGACCTGACCGGCACGACCTGGACGGCGGCGGCGATCAGCGGCGACGCCCCGTCGAGCCTCGGGTCCGTGGCGGTCCACGGCGGCGACTTCGTCGCGGCCGCCAGCTCGGACGACGGGGCGCGGCTCTTGTACTCCGGAGACGGCATGACCTGGGTCGACGCCTCCATCGCCGGTGCGAATGCCTACTCGCTGACGGTTTCGTCGTGGTCCAGCGGGTTCATCGCATCCGCCGTCGACGCCACCGGCAAGGCGGCAGTCTGGACCTCGTCCGATGGTCTGAGCTGGGTCGCAGCGACCTGGAAGCTGCCTTCGAACGGCGGGGTAGTGATCGCCACCCGCAAGGGACTGGTGACCACGAGCCAGGGCCTGACAGGCAACACCAGCTGGTGGTGGTCGGCCGACGGCACGGCCTGGCAGGACTCCAAGCTCACGACCATGGGCGGCTGCTGGGGAACGCTGGACTCGGGCTTCGTGGCGGTCTCCCCGCCCTCGGCCGGGTCCGCGCCGGCGGCCGGCGCCGCGGCCTCAGGCTCGGCGAGCCCAGCCGCCAGCTGGAGGGTGTGGGCCAGCCGAGACGCCCTTACGTGGCAACAGCCGATGGCCAACCCATTCTCGTTCGGCGGGTCCAGCACCTGCCAGATCGCCTCGCTGCATCAGAGAGTCGTCGTCGTGGGCTGGGCCAAGCCCGGAGTCCTCGAGGGTTTCTACGGTGATCTGACCGGGCTCTAAGCCCGGATCCGCCGGCCAAGCGCGGCAGACAGCCGGCCCGACGAGGGCAAGGCCGGCGCGGCCACGAGCCGGGCGCGCGCCGGGGGCGATTGCGCCGCCCCGGCCGTTCTCGGCGCGCCTGTGGCGCCGCCACCTGCCCGTCTTCGAGGTGGCTGAGTTGCTATCCTGTCCCCCCGAGGGCCAGCCCAGGTGCGGACTCCAGCGACATGGCCCGCGACGACTCCTCGCCAGGCGGCATTCCGGCCCGGCTCGCCCCGACCAAGGAGGACATGGAGTAAGTGGCTAACGTGCAACCGAAAGCGGGGGCCAATCCGGCCGCGGCTAAGCGGATAATCCTGCTGATCTTCGTGCTGTCGGGTTTCGCCGGCCTGGTGTACGAAGTCGTTTGGGCGCGCCAGCTCGTGCTGGTCTTCGGCAACACGACCCAGGCCATCTCCGCGATCCTCACCGGATTCTTCGGCGGCATGGCCATCGGGAGCGTCGCGGGCGGCCGAATCGCCGACCGTGTCCGCAATCCGCTGCGCATGTACGCCATCCTCGAGCTCCTCGTTGTCGTGGCCGTGCTCCTCACCCCGGCAACGTTCCTCGGCATGCACGAGGTCTACCGCGGCGTCTTCGGGACCCTTGAAGAGAACCCGGCCCTGCTGACGCTCGTCAGGTTCGTGCTGTCGCTCCTGGCCCTCGGGCCGGCCACGATCCTGATGGGCGCCACCCTGCCCACTCTTTCGCGGTACCTGGTCCGCGATCACAACACCCTCGGCACCGAGTTCGGCAGCCTGTACACGGTCAACACTTTCGGCGCCATCTTCGGCGCGGTGCTGGCCGGCATCTTCCTCATCGAGCTCATCGGCCTGGAGGAGACACTGCTCGTCGGCGTAGCCTGCTCGGCCACGGCCGGCGTGGCCGCCTTCGCCCTCAGCCTCCGGCAGCGGCCCTCCTCGACCCAGGACACGGATGCCGCGCCTGCCGCCGAGCTGGCCGCCACGGCCGGCACGCCCGACTCCTCGGTCGCGACGGCAGCCCGATCCGTGCTGGGGACCGGCGTGGCCTCGATCTCGCGCCCCAAGCTGGCCCTCGCCGTGGCCTTCGTGTCGGGCCTCACCTCGCTCGGGTACCAGAACCTGTGGACCAGGATCCTTTCGTCGGGGACCGGCAGCTCGAGCTACGTCTTCACCTGCATCCTGGCCATCTTCCTGACCGGCATCGCCGTGGGAGCGTTCGTCTTCGCGCGCTTCCTCTCGAAGACGCGGCACCCTGTTGCCCTCCTCGGCGTCGCCGAGATCGCGCTGGCCTTCGTGGTTCTGGCCAGCCTCGGGGTCGAGACGAAGTACCTCGTCAGCTGGAGCTTCCTGCGCGAGCTGATAGTCGTCGTCGCCCCGCCCGCCCTGATCATGGGCGTGGTCTTCCCGATGAGCTCGATGCTCGTCGCCGAGTCCGACGATCGAGTCGGAACCAGTACCGGTCTCCTGCTCGGCGCCAACACCGTCGGGGCGCTCTGCGGGACCTTCATCGTCCCCTTCTTCCTCATGCCGTTCCTGACCTCGCCCCGATCGGTCGTGCTCATCGCAGCCATCAACGCCGCCACCGGCGTCGTTCTACTCTCGCAGGCCAGGCCCCTCGCGATGGCCGCGCGGCGGATGGGATCGGCCCTGGGCGGGGCCGTGGCCATCGTCGCGGTGGTGCTGATGGTCGTCCCAAATGCGCTGGTCGTCGATCCTTCCACGTCCACCCTGGAGCGCCTCCACGCGCAGATCCTCGGCCAGGCCGAGGACGACGTGGCAGTAACCCAGGCGGCGGACGTGCCCGGCGCGCTGTTCCATCTGCGGCTCTACGTCGGAGGGAACTCGATGACGGGAGTGTCGGCGATCACTCGTTTCATGCCCGACCTGCCCCTCATGGTCAAGCCCGATGCGCAGTCCATGTGCATCATCGCCTTCGGCATGGGCTCCAGCTACCGCAGCGCTTTGCAGGACGGACTCAACGTCGAGGCTGTGGAGCTCGTTCCGTCGGTCCCGAGCATGTTCAAGTACTTCTACCCCGACTGGCAGCAGGTCATGGCCAACCCGAAGGGGCACGTCATCATCGCCGACGGCCGCAACCACGTCGAACTGACGAACCACACCTACGACCTGCTGATGGTCGATCCCCCGCCGCCGATGAACACCTCGGGGACGGCGGTCCTCTTCTCGCAGGAGTTCTACGCCGCCGCCAGGTCCCGATTGAATCCGGGCGGCGTGATGATGCAATGGGTCTATTCGGGCTCGGGCCTGACCGTCGACGAACTGCGCAGCCACGCCAAGACGTTCAAGAGCGTGTTCCCGCACGTGACCATCGTCTTCTCGCCGATGGCGGGCGCGAATGGCGTCCTGATGCTCGGGTCGGACGACCCGATCACCCTGACCCCGGCCGGAATCGAGTCCGTTCTCTCGAAGTCCGGCGTTGTGTCCGACCTCTCCGATGCGGCGGACTCCCCGCCAGGCGTCACGACCGCGAGCCAGTGGGAACAGCTGATCCTGGGCAGCGTCTGGATCTCCGACGCCAAGGTCGAGCAATTCGGGGCAAGCGGCCAGATGGTGACGGACGATCATCCCTACACCGAGTACGACCTGCTCCGTCACAAGTTCGGGCCCAAGTCACCCAGGGTGACCAGGGCCAGCCTGCTGGCGGCCATGCCCAGCTGATCGGGGCCACTCGCAGAGAAGCGGCCCGGNNCCCGGATCGTCGGCGGAAGAGCTACGCCCCCTCGACGAGCTCCTCGGCAGCATGCTCGAACTCGCGCTCGATCTCGGTCAGCTCGACTTCCCCGACCTCGACGATCGGGCCCTTGAAGCGCTTGCGCGCCCAGGCAAAGTAATAGATGAGCAGGAAGCCGAGGAAGACGACGTAGGCGAGCCACGTGAACGCGTTGCCGGAGGTCGGCCACAGGAAGAGGACCGATATCACGACGATCCACGCCACGGCAACGAGGGCGATCGGCTTGGAGAAGCGGCCGAGCCTCCACACGGCGTGCTCTCGCCACTCTTGCTTGCCGAAGACGCCGAGCAAGATCGGCACTCCGTAGGCCCAGTAGAGCGCGATGGTGCTGATCGCGGTGACTATGGCAATGGCCGTGGCCCCGCCAAAGATGAAAGCGGCGTTCGTGAGCAGATAGCTGAAGACGACGATCCCGATGATGGCGTTGGCCGGCGTCCGGAAGCGGTGTGAAACCTTGCGCAGCCAGGGCGATCCGGGCACGCCGTGGTCGCGGCTGAAGGCGAACAGCATGCGACCCGCCGCGGCGACGGACGCCAGCCCGCACAAGCTCATGGCCACGGCGATGGCGGCGCCTAGCCAGTCGCCCAATGAGCCCAGGTTGTATGTCAGAGTCGAGAAGACGACCGCGTTACCGAGGTAGTACTGGCTGCAAAGGCCGACCGGGGACGCAACGCAACTGGGGTTGAAGACCTGGTCGAGGGGCGGAAGGTGCGTCACCAGGCCAAGGAGGACGATGTAGCCGACCACGGCCGAAACCGCCACGGAGATGAAGACGCCCCAGGCGCTCGAGAGTCGGGCGCCGATCGTCTCTTCGGCGACGTGGGCCGAGGCGTCGTACCCGGTGAAGGTCCATTGGGCCTGCAGGAGGGAGAACATGAAGGCGAACGGCAGGGCATAGCCGACTGCGGGGCCGAGGTTGAGGGCGCCACCGAAGACCGAGGCGCTACCGCTGGCGTCCTGCGGCGCGATCGCGAACGGGCTGAGCGTGGAGTGGGCCTTGCCGGAGCTGATCAAGAAGAGCGCCCCGACGATGACCAGGACGGTGCCGATGTGCCACCACACCGAGGCGTCGTTCAGCTTTGCCACGATCCGGATGCCGGCGATGTTGAGAACGAGCTGGATCGCCAGGAGCGCCGCCATAGTCACAAGCTGGCCGCTCACCAGCGTACCCAGGAACATCGACCCGTTGCCGTAGACAATGTTGAAGTTGCTCACGATGGGGGTGACGATGGCCGAGTTGACGAAGCTGGCGGCGGCGAAATCGATGCCAGCCACGATGGCGATCTGGCCAGCCAGGTTGAACCAGGCCGTCCACCAGCCCCAGTCCTTGTTCTTCATCCGGCTCGACCAGTAGTACAAGCCGCCCGCGGTGGGGTACGCGGACGCGATCTCGGCCATTGAGGCGGCGATCAGCAGGGTGAAGATCGAGACGAGCGGCCAGCCAATGGTGCTCGCGGCTGGGCCGCCCCAGGCGAGCCCGTAGTCGAAAAGGATCACCGCGCCCGTCAGGATCGAGATGATCGTGAAGCTGATGGCGAAGTTCGAGAACCCGCCCATGGTGCGGAACAGCTCTTGGGCGTAGCCCAAGCGATGCAGGTCGTGAATGTCCTGCTCGATCCGCTCCTCGCGCGATGCCTTCTGTTGAGTCACTCGGACCTCCTCGGAAACGGCCTGGAACGACTCTTCGCCAGTGGTGCGGACCGCCCGCAAAATCGCCCTCTCTCTGGCCGCGACGGCTGACTTCTCGTCCGAGCGACGGGGCGGTCCGACGCGAGACGACGCCTCCGGACCGGCGCGTGCGGGCCGCCGGTCCAGCCCCGGGGAATATACCCGTTCGAGCAGCCGGAAATGTACCGGTGTCTCACGCGTCGACCGGATTCAGCCCCGGCGTCGCGGGCGTGGTCGCCTGGTGTGGAACCGCTCGCCGACGGATCGAGGCAGCCGCGGAGCCCGCCGCGGGTCAGGGCAGTGGTGGCGCCGAAGGGGTGAGCGAAGGGTTGTAGACGGCGGCGCCGACCAGGGCCAGGAAGATCGTGAGCACGANNGCGAATGCGCCTACGAAGAAGCCGATGATTTTGTCGGCATATGGGCCGACGAGAAACGGCTGGTCGTCGATGATGCCCTTCCGATCGAGTCGAGCCGGGACCATTCGCCCGACTCCGGTTGGCCGATTCTAGCCGACTCGAACCGCCCGCCCGAGTGGACCCACGCCAGCCGCGGCCCGCTCGGGGGCAAGCCAAGCCTGGTTCGAGATGGCGATAGACTCTGCCCGTACCAACCGCGCCCCGTGCCGCGCACCGCCGAAAGCACCTCGATCGAGGAGCCGACACCGCCATGACCCCCACCGACTCAGGCCGGCCGAAGCCGCCCGCCAGCTCGGCCACTCCGGCCGCTCCGGCCACTCCCGCATCTGCCCCGACTCCCCGCCCCGGGTTCCGCATCGAAAAGGACCCGCTCGGCTACCTCGAAGTCCCCGATGCCGCCTACTACGGCGTCCAGACCGCGCGCGGCATCCACAATTTCCCGATCTCCGGCACGCTGCCCCACAGGGCCCTGGTGCGAGCCATCGTCCAGGTCAAGAAGGCCGCGGCGCGGGCCAACATGGCTACCGGCCGGCTGCCCAAGCAGCTCGGAAACGCCATCGTCGACGCAGCCGACGAGATCCTCCAGCCGGCCGAACCGGCGGCCGAGTCGGACGAGCTCGAGCCGAGACGGCCTTCCGATCCGATGCGAGCGGCCTTCGCGGCCGCTCGGGCCGCCAAGCAGGCCGAGCTGATCGACAACTTCCGGATCGATCCGTTCCAGGCCGGCGCCGGAACGAGCCACAACATGAACGCCAACGAGGTNNCCAGTCCACCAACGACGTCTTCCCAACGGCGATGCGGATCGCCACGCTGGACCTGATCCGCGACTTCATGCCGGCCGCTGGCGAGCTCATCGCCGCCTTCGAGGCCAAGGCCCGCGAGTTCGATGACGTCATCAAGTCCGGCCGAACGCACATGCAGGATGCCGTCCCGATTCGGCTCGGCCAGGAGTTCGCCGCCTACGCGCTGACGCTTCGACGCGGGGTCGATCGCCTGGCGACCGCGGCCGAATCGATCTGCGAGCAGAACATCGGCGCCACGGCCGTAGGCACCGGCTTAAACGCGGAGCCCGAGTACATCGAGCTGGTCGTCCGCTATCTAGCCGAGCAGACCGGCCACAAGCTTCGCGGCGCCGAGCATCTGGTCCAGGCGACCCATTCGATGCGCCCGATGCTCGAGGTGTCGGCCGCACTGCGCGGCATCGCCGTCGACCTCGTGAAGATCAGCGAGGACCTGCGCCTGATGTCGTCGGGACCGATGACCGGCTTCGCCGAGATCACCCTGCCGGCCGTGCAGCCGGGCAGCTCGATCATGCCGGGCAAGGTGAACCCGGTCATGGCCGAATGCATGTCGATGGTCTGCTTCCGGGTCATCGGCAACGACACCACGATCGCCTGGGCCGCCTCTGCCGGCCAGCTCGAGCTCAACGTGATGATGCCGGTGATCGCTCACACCGCTCTCGAGTCACTCACGATCCTGACGAACATGAGCCGCGCCTTCGCTGAGTTCTGCGTGACCGGCATCGAGGCCAACCGGGACCGCGCCCGCGATCTGATGGAGCGCTCGTCGGCGCTATCCACGCCGCTCGCCCCGTACCTCGGCTACGCCCTCGCCGCGGACATTTCCAAGCAGGCGGTCCGCGAGAGCCGGACCATCCGCGAGATCGTCATCGAGCGCGGCATCTTCACGGCCGAGGAGCTGGACGAGCTTCTGGCCCCTCACGAGCTGACCGAGCCCGGCGTTGCCGGCGGCTTCCGCTTCACGCCCAAGCTGCCGGAGGGAACCAAGCCGCCCACGGGCCCAGTCGGCGCGGGCGGGTAGCCGTGGGCACAATGCCAGGGCCGCCTTGCGCCAAACTCGTATCGCCTTCGTCGGCGCGGGCGCGATCATATATTGCTTGTGGCAGCCAATATTGCTTGTGGCAGCCAACGGTACGGCGCGCGTTCGGCCAGAACGAATGATTCTTCGCGCACCTGAGGAGGCCGCCACGCCCGGCCTCTTGCCGGAGAAAGCAACGCCCCGCCCGGGGCGAGTTCCCCGGCAATGAGACCCGGCTGCGGGTGCGGCCCGAACCGGCACGACTCCGAGCCGGCCCCTCAATCGTGGCCTGTTACCCCGATTGTCGTTGCCGGCCAGCAACGTAATCCTCCCTCGGTGGCAGCCAGATCGACCAAAGGTACTAGACAATTCCGCGGATATGCTGCGACCATTCAACAGCCTGCCGGGGTGGGTAGTCCCTGGGCAGGCTTCCGGGGAGTTTGATCGTGGCTAGCCGTGGCTTTATTGGTGCGCCTTGCGCGCCCGTTTTTCGGAGGTACAACACCGTGTCGTCCAAGCAGTTGGGTTCGCGCATGTTCCGGCGCGTCGCTGCATCCATCGTCGTCGGCCTGCTTCTGGTCCCGGCCATCGCGGCCACCGCAGTGGCGGCGACTCCGCTGACGGTAACGATGACCAAGGAGATATGCCCCTCGTACACCCTGGTGCCGGCGAACGTGAACCCGGACAACATGGACGCCACCGGCAACCACTGGCGTGAGCTCGACACCACGCACTACACGACAAAACCCGTCACCCCGTCCAATAGCACCGCGACGGGCTGCA
>PMIQ01000152.1 GCA_003157175.1 Chloroflexota bacterium | reverse complement strand
CCCGGCCGCTGGAGCACGGCCGGATGCCGGTGAACGATCGTCAGGGAGTCCAGGTCCGCGGCCGCTTCACTTCGCGGTCACTCGGCTCCGGGACTTCCCAGACCGGCCCGCCCTCGGCCGGTTCCGCGGACCGGGCCGCGGCCGCGGGATGAGCGGCCGGCGAGGCCGGTGGCTTGGCCGCCTCTGGCTTCGCCGCGGGCGGCTTCAGGCGCAGCGGCGCAACGGCGGGCGTCGGAGTTTGCGGGGCGGGCAGCCCGATCGGATGCGGAGCCACCCAGGCGGCCCGGGTCTTGCCGCCCGGAGTCTTCGCAGGTTTGCGCGCGGGCGGCTGGTCCCCGGCCACGGGCGCTCCTTCGGCGACTTCCTTGGCCGGTCCCTTGGCCGCGCCCGACGCGGCGAGCGGCGCCGGCACTGCCTTGAGGCCCGACTTTGCGCCGGCCTTTGGCGCCTCGGGCTTGTCGACGGCAGGCTTGGGGATGGTCACGTCCGGCGGGACCGCTTGCACCACCACGGGCGCGGCCACCCGGTAGGCACGGCCGTCGACCCCGGCCACCAGCCCGAGGAGGAACTCGCATATCCGGTCGGCCTCCTCGTCAACACCCTTGAGAACCTGGCCTTCGACCTGCACGGCCACGAGCCGATGGCCGTCGGCCGATTCGACGCCCAGATCGCTGACCTGAAGCTTGCCCCATCGGATGAGCTTGCCGGTCGCTCGAGGGCCGTCGCCGCTACCTGAGTTCAAGCGGACGGCGACCGTGACCAAACCTGCCTGAGTCGGCGCCATGACCGAGTAGCGGAATTCCGGATCCTCGCCCCAGAGAACCCAACAGGCCGGATCGCCGTCCGCCCCAAGGTCGGCGAGGACGGGCTTGAGCACGGCCAAGACCTTGTTGCTCATGGCCTCGCGGTTAGGGGCCGTCTTCTTCCACTCGCTCAATAGCATCGACTCGTCTCCCCATCACGACCGGCGCGACCGCGCCGGCGGTTCTCTCGTCGCCGATGAGGCTATCACGCCGGAAGCCCCTGCCAAGCGGGACATACGACCCATGACGACAGCATCGACCTCAGGAAGGACGGTCGCGCTACCCGCGAAGGAGGCGAACGCGCCCCAACGAGTAGTCGGTTGGCGCCTCCCGGATGATGCGCCGGCAGAATTGCGGCGCGTATTCTCACGCTGACACCGACCTGGCGCCGCAAGCGGATGAGTCGGCCGGTCGCCTCACGTGGCAACCGGGTGTGCCCTGGGGCGAAATGCAGGAGAGGACGGCTTATGAAGCTGAACCGCGGTCGACTCAACTGGGGGGTCTTCTTCATCGTTCTGGGAGCCGTGCCCCTGGCCTACCGCCAGGGCGCAGTCCCGCTATCCACGCTCAGCGATGCCTGGCGACTCTGGCCGCTGGTTCTCGTCGGTATAGGGCTCAAGATCGTGCTGTCGCGGACCCCCGCTTACTTCGTCGGCGGCCTTGTGGTCGCAGCCTGCCTCGGCCTAGTCGTGGGCAGCCTCTTCGCCATCGGGCCCCAGTTCGGCTGCGGCAACCAGGGCGGCAACGCCAGCACGACCTCGCGTGCCGGCACTTTCGATGGCCCAGCGCAGGTCGAGCTCGACCTCCAATGCGGTCGCGCCAGCGTCACCACCTCGTCCGACAGCCAGTGGCATGTAACCGCATCCGACACCGGCGGCCCCAGCCCAAACGTGACTTCCTCCGCCGGCTCCCTGGCAATCAGTTCGGGCTCCCAGGACGGCTGGTGGCCGCAGCGCGCCCAGGAAGATTGGGACGTCGCGCTGCCCTCGGGACGGTCGATCGGACTCAATGTCTCCGTCGCCGCCGGCGACGCCCACGTCGGCCTCGGCGGCGCGAGTCTTTCGTCGGCGAGCTTCTCACTGAACGCCGGCGCGCTCCATGCCGATCTGACCGGGGCCCGAGTCGGAAGCGTCACGATCTCGACGAACGTCGGGGCGTCGTCACTGATCCTCGACGGCAGCTCGAGCGTCTCGGGCACGATCTCGACGAACGTCGGGTCGCTCGACCTGTGTGCGCCGAGTCAGCTCGGACTCCGCCTGAAGTCGAGCGAGAGCCTGGCTTCGAGCAACTTGTCGAGCGCCGGCCTGGTTCGAGTCGGCGATGACTGGCAGACGCCCGGCTACGACACCGCCGCCAACAAGGCCGATTTCACCGTCAGCACCAGCGTCGGAAGCCTGACGCTCAACCCCGCAGGAGGTTGCAAATGAACCCTCGTCGTCTCTACCGATCCGTCGACGACCGCTGGATCGCGGGTGTCGCGGCCGGTGTCGCCGACTACTTCGACGTCGACCCAATCCTGGTCCGCATCATCTGGCTCATCTCGGTCCCGCTGACTGGTTTCGTCTCTGCGGTGGCCTACTTCATCATGATGATCGTCGTACCGCTTGGACCCCAGGAGTGGTCCCAACCCTCGCCCTGGCAGCCGGGCGGCGCGCCGGTCGGATACGGCGCCGCCGGCACTCCACCGGCCGCGCCCGGCGCCCCAGACGCTCCACCGGCAGGAGCTGCCCCGGGCGCCCCGCAGGGCGCTCCCATGCCCGGCCCGGTGCCCGGATGGGACTGGCGCTGGCAGGCTCGTCAGGATCGCTGGCAGAGGCGCGCCGAACGCTGGGAACGCCGGGCAGAGCATCGCGGTTCGGGCGGCGTCGTCTTCGGGGCGCTCCTGATCGTGGTGGGCGCCGTCCTCGCCTGGCATACGATCGACCCTGGGCTGGACCTGAACCTCGCGTGGGCGGTCGCCATCGTCGCCTTCGGGGTGTTCCTGGTGATCTCCTCGATCGAGCGCCGCGGAGGCGCGTGACACCTCCCGGAACTCGACGGATCGATGGTCTGCGGGGGCTCGACCTCCGCAGACAGCCTCAAGTGGCGAGCTGATTGCGCGGCCGGCGCCGTTTGAGCGACATCAGCAGCCCGTACAGAAGGCTGAAGATGGCCGCGATCGCGCCTCCGGCGACGCTCAGGTTGCGGGACGTGGCCGACGCGCCGACGCTCCCACTCGGCGGCCCTCCCGCGGGCCCGCCTTGCGCGGTTCCGCCCAGAGCTAATTCCGAGTCGGGCGACTGGGTGGCTGCGGACTGGACGCCCTCGACGATAGCGGTGGGGTCGGGCGTCGGCTCAGTGGGCGATTCGGTCGCGCTTGGCGCGGCCGTAGAGACCGCGGACGTGGGCGCGACCGTGCCGGCGGCCGGCGCCCTGGCGGCCCCGGTCGGTCGTGGCGCGGCCTTTGGCGCCGATGGTCCTCCGCGGCTGAACATGCAGTCGTAGAAGTAGGCCCCGTTCGATCCAATCCACGCCCCACAGCCGACCCTGTCGTAGCTGCCGATGATGATGGCGTAGTGAGTCGAGCTCGATGTCCAATCCCACATGGCTATGTCGGTCGTGTGGTAGGTGGACGTCGCGGAGCCCGGGCAGGTGCGCAGCGAAGGCGTGCAGCCAAACGTGTAGTCGACCTTACCGGTCCCGTAGCCACCGTTGAGAGCCGTGATCTCGCCGCGAGAGCCCCTGTAGCCCCAGGACGCCATCGCATCCATGGACGTGTATGTGGGGCAGAGTCGAAGCTGGTGCGCGTTCGCGGGGAAGCCATACACGGCGAAGTCCTTGGCCCGCCCGTACATCACCTCGCTGGCATCGTTGGGACAGGCGACCGCGCCATCCCGGGCCTTGGAGGCCAGGAAGGTATCGGTGCGGAGGGCCGCCTTGCCCAGGTAGGCCCGCTCGCCGTTGATCAGACGAACCAGCTCGTTCGCCTCGGCGTTGGCCGGGCCGGACGCCAGGGTGGCCGGCACTGACCAGACCAGAGACAACGCGAGGGTGAACGCGCTGATGGCCACGGCCCCGAGAACGATGGAATAGCGCGGCTGACGGTGGTTCCGCAAGATGGTCTCCTCCAGACGGTAGAGGCGGACACGTCGAACGCCTTGCGACAGTAGTTCGGGCCCCACGATGAGGCTGGAGCCGGAGGGCCCATTCTCGGTTCGGGCGACACCACCCGTTCGAGCGGTATCAAGCGGCCCGACCTGCCGTCGATGGTCTCGATTACGAGTGCATCGTCCGGACGTTCGATTCTGACATCGCCTCAAGCGTGAAGGAAACCGAACCATGGGTCGGCCTGGCCTTCACTTTGGTAACTGCCCATTCGCATAGGAGAGAGGATTGAGCCGCGGTTGGGACGCGCGATCCCCGACGCGCAACCCGACGTTCGGCCCGGCGCACGTCGACGTTCGGCCGGTCGTCGTGGCAGGCGCACCATACAGCCCCGGTTCAGCAACTTCTCAGCAAGCGAGCCTACGGTCACAGACGGTCCACTCTCGCGGACCGACGGCGCGCCCAGCGCCCGGAGGCTCAGATGACCGCTCCCAGCTCCCCCACCCCGCCGGCATCGGCGAGGCGATCTCACAACACTCGCAATCTCCTGCTCGCAGCCATTGCTGTGGTCGTGGTCGGCGGCGTTGCCATCGGCGGCTACGGCTTGTATTACCTGTTCCTGAGCCCGGCCGGGCCCGCGGCCGTGGCCTCCAGCGCACCCATGATCCCGCCGGGTGCCGGCGTTGCCGCGCCAGCCTCGCTGGACGGCACGTGGAACGTCACCACCAGCCTGGGATCCATGGCCGACTTCTCCGCCTCGTGGGCGGGCTATCGGGTGCAGGAGCAGCTCGTCGGCGTCGGAGCGAACACCGCCGTCGGGCGCACGCCTCTGGTGAGCGGCTCGATGACCCTGACCGGGGCCGTCATCGACAACGTCTCGATCACGGCCGACCTGACGGCCCTCAAGAGCAGCGATCCGAACCGCGACAATCAGCTGCGCCGCCAGGCGATCGACACCGATCAGTTCCCGACCGCCGCCTTCACCACAGCCGGGCCGATCGACCTCGGAACGCTGCCCACCGAGGGCCAGACGGTGTCGGTGGTCGCGAACGGCACCCTCACTCTTCATGGCGTTGCGAAGAACGTCGCCATCACTCTGACGGCGCTGCGTCAGGGCGGCATCATCGCCGTCACGGGGACAATGCCGGTCGTGTTCGCCGACTACGGGTTCCAGGGGCCCAACAGCTTCTCGGTCCTCTCTGTCGACAACAACGGGATCATGGAACTGCATCTACTGTTCACTCACGCCTGACGTTCACTCACCCCTTAGCCAGGCAGGGAAGGAAGAGCCAATGTCCTTCATGCGGTTCCTGGGCGGCCATGCGGCTGCCGGCGCGCCGGCCTCCGAGCCCTTGCAGATCGACGCCGAGACCGAGGCGGTGCGCAACATCGTCGCCCGCCTGGAGTCGCTGCCGCCCGAAAAGGCACGGCTTCTGGCCAGCATGGCCTATGTGCTGGCCAGGGCCGCCAACGCCGACCTGGAGATCACCGACGTCGAGACGCAGGCTATCGAGAGCGTGCTCGCCGAATACGGACTCGATGAATCGGAGGCCGTCCTGGTCGCCGAGATGGCCAAGCTCCAGGAGCGCAAGGCCGGCGAGACGAGCGACTACCTGGTGACACGCGAGTTCCGCGAGGCTTCGAACCCCGACCAGCGACTCATCCTCCTGCGAGCCTGCTTCCAGGTCGCGGCTGCGGACGGCGCGATCACCGCCGAAGAGAGCGCCACCCTCGATGAGATCGCCAACGAGCTCGACATCGAACGCGGGCAGGCAACCGCGGTCAGGGCGCAGTACGCGGACCTGTTCACCGCCCGCCTGAACTACCAACCGAAGCAGTAGCGGCGCGGTCGGCGCGGACGCCCGTCCGGCCGGGGCGCCGTCTCGGTTCGGGCCCGCACGCCCGGCGCGGGCGTGGTCGCCGGCTCGGCTGCTCTAGCGCGTATGGACCGGCTCACTTGACCGGCGGAGGGAGAGCGACCTGCCGACGGCCTGTGAGGTTAGCCTGTCGAGCAGGTCCCGGACGGGGCGCACGAACCACAGCATCGAGCGCTGCGTTCCGCCCGGATCGTCCCTCATGGAGATCAGCCTGTCCGCCAGGGCTTCGATATCGCCGACCACCCTTGCCTTGGGGAACGCCTCGACCGCGGAGCGATGACTGTTGGCCGCGTGGACGAAAAGCATGCCGGCGGACCGGATCCTGGCGATGGCCCCAAACCCGACGACCTTCTCGACGTCGCTCGCGGAGACGCCGCTGTTCGAACGGTTTACGACTAGGGCCAGGCGATCGCGAATCTCGAGATCGACCGCAACCTCGCGGAACTGCACCGCCGCCCGAATGGTCGGGACCTCCGGAGTGACGGGCACGAGGATCTGGTCGGCCAGGGCGAAGATGCCCTGGTTGAGCGGCCCGTAGTCCGGGTGCATGTCGATGATGATCCAGTCATAGGCGTCGCGGGCGGCGCTTATGGCCTGGGCAACGCGCTTGGGCTCGAGAACCTCGGTGTGGAGCGGCGACCGGGACATCGTCAGCACCGCGACGCCGCTGCTGTGGGCCGAGGCGATCTCCGGCAGCGAGTGGCTGGCATGCCTCCCCAGATCCGCGTTCCAGACGTCCACGACGGTGGGGATCTCGGCCATGCCCAACGAGGTGACGATATGGCCCGTCACGGTGTCGCAGTCGATCAGCAGCACGCGCTGGTTCCGGCGCATCTGGAGGACTGCCGCGGTGTTGATGGCGATCGTGGTCTTGCCGACGCCACCCTTGGGGTTGAAGATCACGACGATCTGGCCGCGCTGAGCCACGGCCGGAGACGCGACACCCACCTCGCCTTCGAGGATGGCGGCGCGGGCATCGTCGCCGAGGGCCTCGGTCCGAATGAGCATCGTCTCGGCCCGAATGAGCATCGCCTCGACGCGCCAGCGCAACGAGGCGGCCGAATAGGGGCGGGTCACGAACTCGCCATTGACGCGGGCGCGGCCGGCGAGGCTGAGCCGATCGGAGGCCGTGGCCGAAACGATCATCAGCGACGGCACGTTGCGCTCCCCCTCGTGCAGGAGGGCGTACATCTCGATGGTCGCGTCGAAGTCGCCCTCGCCATCCAGGATCGCCAGGCCCACGTCGGGCCGGCATTCGAGCAGAGCTTCGAGCTCGTCGGGGCTGGAGACCGCGATGGCTTCGTACCCGGCTTCAGCCAGCTCGGCATTCACTGCCGGGATTTCGTCTCCGGGCAGGTAGATGGCGACGGCTGATCGCGGCACTGAGCTTATGGCCTCCTGGCATGACTATAGTACCGCCCCAAGTCTAGCCGAAGGTCATGTACTCCTGCCGGAAGTTGGTCGAGACCTTACGCCGCGCGCCTCGGAAGGCCGACCGCGTCGGTGCCGAACCAGGTCCCCGACGCGCCTTTGACGATCGCCACGGCGTTCTCGAGGGCGCCGATGGCGGCGAACCGGCCGCCGCCCTTGACGAACTGGGCGCAGGCGCGGACCTTGGGCGCCATCGAGCCCGCCGGCCACGCGCCGCTGGCCAGGCCCTCCATCGCCTCGTCCACGGAGAGGCGCAGGATCGCCTCCTGGCGGGGCGTGCCCCAGCGGCGATACACGGCGTCGACGTCGCTGAGGAGCAGCAGGCCGTCGGCATCCACCGAGCGCGCCAGCACGACCGCCGCGAGGTCCTTGTCGATCACCGCCTCGACGCCCACATACTGGCCATTGGCCTGCTCCACCACCGGCACTCCCCCACCGCCCGACGCCACGACGAGCACGCCCGCCTCCACGAGAGCGCGAATCGCGGCCGCCTCCACGATGCGGATCGGAGGCGGCGAGGGAACCACCCGGCGCCAGCTCTTGCCGTCGGGAGCGATGCTCCAGCCGCGTGTGCGGGCGTGCTCGCGGGCCGTTTCCTCGTCGTAGATCGGGCCGACCGGCTTGGTGGGGTTGGCGAATGCCGGATCGTCGGCCGGGACGACCGTCCGGGTCACGATCACGGCTATCTCGCGTCGCTTGCCGCGCTCGAGAAATGCGTCGTTGAGGGCGTTGGCCAGCAGATAGCCGATCTGGCCCTGGGTCTCCGCGCCCAGGACGTCGAGCGGCGGGGCCGGGACCACGGAGGCGGCCATCTCCGCTCCGATCGCGAGGAAGCCGACCTGCGGGCCGTTGCCGTGAGTGATCACCATCTCGGCCCGACTGCCTTCGGCGAGCGTGACGATGCCACGCGCCGCGGCCACCAGGTTGTGGCGCTGGACCTCGGTCGAGCCGGGTTCGCCTCGCCTGATCAGGGCGTTGCCGCCCAGGGCGATGGCGAGTCGAGTCACCCTAGACGCTCCCCTCGCTCGTCGCCGGTGATCAGCAGGTACAGGAGCGCCTGCTCGGTGTACCAGCGGTCCTCGGCCTCGTCGAAGACGCGCGACTGTGGTCCGTCCATGACTTCGTCGGTGACCTCGTCGCCGCGGTGCGCCGGGAGGCAGTGCAGGAAGATGGCGCGCGGCGAGGCAAGCGCCATCAGGGCGGCGTCGACGCAGTACCCGGCGAAGATGCGGGCTCGCTCCTCGCGCTCCTTTTCCTGGCCCATGCTGGCCCACACGTCGGTGTAGACCGCGTCGGCGCCGCGGACGGCGGCCTTGAGGTCGTGGCCAAGCTCTATGCCGCCGCCGTTGGTGCGGCAGTTGGCCTGCGCGGCGGCCACGATCTCCGCGTTGGGCTCGAAACCGGCCGGCGTGGAGATGGCAAGCGTGAAGCCCAGGTGCCCCGCTGCCTGGATCAGCGAGTGGCAGACGTTGTTGCCGTCCCCGACGAAGGCGACCCGCAGCCCTTCGACCGACCCGAACTCCTCTTCGAGAGTCATGACGTCGGCCAGGGCCTGGCACGGATGGTGTTCGTCGGTCAGGGCGTTGATGATCGGGATGGTGGCGTAGCGGGCCAGCTCGTCGACTCGGGCCTGCTCGAAGGTCCGGATCACGAAGGCCGAGAGGTAGCGCGACAGGACGCGCGCCGTGTCGGCGATCGTCTCGCCGCGGCCGATCTGAAGCTCGTCCGAGCGAAGCGCGATCGGCAGCATTCCGAGGCCCCAGATCGCCGCCTCGAAGCTGACGCGGGTCCGCGTCGACGGCTTGTCGAAGAGGAGCCCGACCCGACCGCCGGCCAGGGCATCGCCAGTCTCGCCCCCGCGGGCCTTGATTCGGACGGCCAGGTCCAGGGTGTGGCGGATCCCGTCCCGCCCCAGGGAATCCAGAGTCAGCAGATGCCGCGCCATCGAGGTTCCTCCCTCAGCGATGAGCCGCCGGCGTCGAGCCGGCGCGAGCCTTCTCCACGATACCGCGCAGGAGATCGGCCAGCTTCGGCTGGGCCGCCTGCCCCGGCTCGGCCGTCATCTCCTCCAGCTCGTATCGAACCCGAACGACCGGCTTTTCGAGCTTGAGGACGCGGGTGAGATCGATTGGCGTGGCCGAGAGGACCAGGTCCGCCGGCATGGCGTTCAACGTGGTCTCCAACTCGTGCATCTGGCCCTGGCCGTAGCCCATGGCCGGGATGAGATGCTCGAGGGCCGGGTACTTGTGAAGCGTCGCGGCCAGCTCACCCGTTGCGTACGGCACCGGATCGACGAGTTCGGCGGCGCCGAATCGCCGCGCCGCCACGACTCCGGCCCCAAATGTCATGCCGCCGTGCGTGAGGGTCGGCCCGTCTTCGACGACCGCGACCTTCTTGCCCTTGATCTCGCCACCTTGCAGCGTCAGCGCCGACCGAGCCAGGATCACCCTGGCGCGCGGGTTCATCTCCGCGATGTCGGCCTTGACTTCCGCGACCTGCTCGGGCGTGGCCGAGTCGACCTTGTTGATCACGACGACGTCGGCCATGCGGATGTTCGTCTCGCCCGGGTGGTAGTGGAGCTCGTGGCCCGGCCGTAGCGGATCCGCAACGACCACGAACAGGTCCGGCTTGAAGAATGGGAAGTCGTTGTTTCCGCCATCCCACATCACGACGTCGGCCTCGNNTCGGCCTGGCGCAGGATCGCCTCGTAGTCCACGCCGGCGTACAGGACTCGGCCGGCGTCGAGGTGCGGCTCGTATTCCTCGCGCTCTTCGATCGTGGTCTCGTAGCGGTCCAGGTCCGCGTACGTGGCGTAGCGCTGGACACGCTGGGCAATCAGATCGCCGTACGGCATCGGATGGCGAACGACCACGACGCGCAGCCCGAGCTGCTCGAGCAGGGCGGCGATGTAGCGCGTCGTCTGGCTCTTGCCGGCTCCGGTGCGGGTGGCTCCGGTCGCGACGACCGGCTTGGTGCTCGGCAGCATCGTACGTGCCGGGCCGAGTAGCTCGAAGTCGGCGCCGGAGGCGAGGGCCCGACTGGCCATGTGCATGACGTGCTCGTGGGTGACGTCGCTGTACGCGAAGACGACGAGATCGACCGACTTCTCGGCCAGCAGGCGCTCGAGCTCCACCTCGGCCACGATCGGAATGCCGCCGGGATACAGCGGCCCTGCCAGTTCCGGCGGATAGCTGCGCCCGGCGATCCCCGGGATCTGGGTGGCGGCCGTGAAGGCCACAACCTCGACGCTCGGGTCGTTCCGGTAGGCGGTGTTGAAGTCGTGGAAGTCGCGACCAGCGGCTCCCATGATCACGACTCTCGTGCGATCCATAGCTATCCGGCCCTTCCGCAGTCGCGCCGTAGGGCAGACCCCGGCAGCGAACCTGGAGCCGACGAGCCGGTTCCGCTTCTGGTCCAGCGGTCGTGCAGCGATGGGTAGTGTGTCCGGCGCAGCCTGCGCGCGCAAGACCCGAGTCGCCCGGCCGGACCGGAGCCCATCAGGCGGTCCCTCGGGCCGGGTCAGGTACTCGGGCTAGGTCAGGTACTGGAACATGCCGAACAAACCCGCCACCAGCACGGCGGCGGTCAGCAGCCAGAGCACGGCACTGTGGACCCGTGAGTTGGCCAGATCGCCGAGCAGCTCGCGGTCGCCACTGAGTCGAACGATGAAGGCAAGCGGCAGCGCGAGAACGATCACGTTGAAGACCATGGCCTCGATGCACAACCGCACGAGGTCGGCGGACGCAAGAGCCACGACCGCGGCCGGCAGAACTTCGGCGAAGTAGACGGCGTAGAAACGGCGGGCCTGGCTCGGCTTGAGATTGAGGCTGTGCGGCCAGCCCATCAGCTCCCCGATCCCCCACGCCGCCGAAAGCGAGACCACCACCAGCGCGAGCAGGCCGGAGCCCATGAGACCGATGGCTATGAGCCAGCCGGAACCGCCCGCCGCCAGGCGTGCCAGCCCTTCGGGCAGATGGGCGACCGTCGCGGAGCTCAGCGCCGGCGCGGATTCCATTGCCGCCGCGGCCGCGATCACGATGGCGGCCATCAGCGCCTGGCTGGCGATGGCGCCCAACAGCGTCTCGATCCGCGATCCCTTNNCTGGGAATCGGGCTGAGGTCGGCGGCCAGGTGGCTCAGGTTCGGGTGACCCACGACCGCCAGGACCACGAAACTGAACAGCGCCAGAGAGAGCAACAGCGCTCCCCGCTCGAAGACCGAGTAGCCGCCGGTAAGCACCGCGCCGGCGTGCAGGACCAGCGCACCGACTATCGCCACGGGCGCCGGGATGCCGAGGATCGCCGCCCCCAGCGCGATCCCGGCGAACTCTGAGACATACGCCACGAAGTTGATGACGGTCATGCCGGCGACCGTGACCGCGGCCCAGCGCGGACCGTAGCGGGCCCGGACCAGCTCGGCGTGGCCCTTGCCGGTCGCGAGAGCCAGACGGGCGGTCATCTCCTGCACGAGAAAGAGGATCGGGACGAGCGCGAAGAGTGGGAGCAGCAGGGCGTAACCGGAGACCGTCCCGCCCTGACCCGCCGTGATCACGCTGGGAGCGTCCACGTCGGCGAGCATCACGATCCAGGCCGGCCCAACGATGCGGAGCCAGCGCCCGATGGTCGGGGAACGGATCGCACCGCCGATGGTTCGGAGGCTGTCGGTGACGCTCATAGCTGAACCTTACCGGATCGTGCGCCGCGGCCGGCGGGCCACTCGGGCCGCGAACGCAATCCGCCGTAAACCTCTGGCGCGGGACTCGTGGTTCAGGAGCCGCTGCCCACCGCATCGGCCGCCCGCCACGCTCATGCCGGCCGGATGACGACGAGCGGTATGGGACGAGCCGTCTTCGACTGATAGCCGTCGTAACGGTCGTGGTTGGTCCGGTTCACGAGCTTCCAGAGGCGCCCGTAGTCGGGGTCCCCGGCGGACACGACGGCGGCGATGCCGTCGGTCCGAACCCTCCCAACCTGGACACTGACCCGCGCCTCGGCCTCCAGGTTGACGAACCAGCCGGGCGGTCGGTCGTAGCCGTGGTTAGATGCGACCAGGACGTACCCGTCGCCGTCCCGCGCGTAGACGAGCGCGGCCGTCCTGGGCAGCCCGGTGCGCTTGCCCTTGGTGCGCAGCAGGAGCGTGGGCACACCGATCAGGCGGTGACCCACGCGGCCGTCGGTGAAGACGTAGAGCGCCTCGTGGAACCGCATGTAGCGCCGCTCGAGGCCTGACCAGAGACTCATGGCCCGAGTGTAGGCGGTCCTCCGAGACATGGCGCTCTCGCCGCCCCGGCGGGGCAGCGGTCGGGACCGATCGACCGTCAGCGCTTCGAACCGTCTCCTGTGCCGGACGCGCCGGACACGCTGCCGGCGACCGCGACCTCGCCGGATGGCGCCAGATCGACGCCCAGCCGTTCGAGCGCGCCCACCACCGCCTTCATCGAGGCCGTGGTGATGTTCGGATCCATGCCCACGCCCCAACGAACGTCCTTGTGGGAGCGGACCTCGACGTACGCGACGGCCGTGGCTTCCTCGCCGCCGCCCAGGGCATGCTCGGCGTAGTCGAGCACCTCGACCTCCACGCCGAGATCCTGCCGGAGAGCGTGGACCAGCGCCGAAATCGGGCCGTTGCCCCGACCTGAGATGGAGCGCGTCACCGACCCGGAGCCAAGCCTGGCGCTAACCACGACGCCGCCGGCGTCCGAGGAGGTTTCGTAGCCCGCCAGTTTCGTTCGAGTTTCCGCCGGCAGGTACTCAGCCGCGAACGCGTCCCACATCTCCTCAGGTGTGATCTCGGTGCCGCTGCCTTCGGTGATCACCTTGATGCAGCGGCTGAACTCGATCTGGAGCCGGCGCGGCAGGTCCATGCCATGCTCGGCCTTCATGATGTAGGCCACGCCGCCCTTGCCGGACTGGCTGTTGACCCGGATGACGGCCTCGTAGCTGCGGCCGACGTGCTTGGGATCGATCGGCAGATAGGGCACCTCCCAGATGTCGTAGCCGGGCGGGAGCGCCTCCATGCCCTTCTTGATCGCGTCCTGGTGAGAGCCTGAGAAGGACGTGTAGACAAGGTCACCGACATAGGGATGGCGCGGCTCCACGGGCAGGCGGTTGCAGTGCTCCGCCACACGGCGCAGGGCATCGATGTCGCTGATGTCCAGCTTCGGGTCCACGCCCTGGCTGAACATGTTCCCGGCCAGGTTGACGACGTCCACGTTGCCTGTCCGCTCGCCGTTGCCGAAGAGAGTGCCCTCGATTCGGTCCGCGCCGGCCATCAAGCCGAACTCGGCCGCGGCCACGGCTGTGCCGCGGTCGTTGTGCGGATGCAGCGAGAGGACGATCGAGTCGCGGCGCGGGACGTTGCGGTGGAACCATTCGATGGCGTCGCCATAGATGTTCGGCGTGTACATCTCGACGGTAGCCGGCAGGTTCAAGATGATCGGCCGCTGCGGCGTCGGCGCGATGACGTCCATCACAGCGGCGCAAATGTCGAGCGCGTAGTCAAGCTCCGTGCCCGTGAAGCTCTCGGGCGAATACTCGTATCGGATCTCGGTTCCGGGCAGCCGGGCCTCCTGCTCCAGGCAGATGCGGGCGGCGTCGACGGCGATCTTGCGCACGCCTTCCTTGTCCAGTCGGAAGACGACGCGCCGCTGAAGCACGGAGGTCGAGTTGTAGAAGTGGACGATTGCCCGCTTGGCCCCCCGCAGGCACTCGTACGTCCGCTCGATCAGCTCGCGGCGACACTGCGTCAGAACCTGGATCGTAACGTCGTTGGGGATCAGGTCTTCTTCGATCAGCTGGCGGATGAAGTCGTAGTCCGGCTGCGACGCGGACGGGAACCCGACCTCGATCTCCTTGAAGCCCATGCCGACGAGGGCGTTGAACATCTGCATCTTGCGAGCCGGGTCCATCGGGTCGATGAGGGCCTGGTTGCCGTCGCGCAGGTCCACCGAGCACCAGATCGGAGCGTGCTCGATCTGGCGGTTGGGCCACTCGCGATCCGGGACGCGGAGCGGCAGGGGACGGAAGGGTATGTACTTCTCGACCGGCATTTTCTTGGGGTGAGCGGGTACGGGAGGCATCTCGGGTTCCTTCTGACTCTGTCGGTACGCGTTCGTCGCCGCGGTCTGGCTGGGGTTTCGAGGGAAACAAAAACCTCCTGCGATGGCGCAGGAGGCGATCGGCGAGCACCCACAACGGGGCTCGCCTCAGGTAAGGAGCAGGCTGCTGTCGAAGGGATTCCTGTTCATTGGTGCGGCACAGTGTAGCCTGTGGCACCGGATCGGGAAACCGCCTACTTCATGAGAAGAAAGTCTTGGGTCGCTCTTGTCGAACCAGGTGCGCCAGCCAGGACATCCCGATCGCATCAGGACTCTCTTCGGCGACTACGAGATCGACAGCTGAGCGCCGGTGCGGAGAGAGTCGTCTGGGTGCGATTCTCCGGCGGGGATGCGGCACAGGACCGGGCCGCGAAGGCAAGGGGCTCGCCGTCGCACGCACCCTCCGATAATGGGGCGTTACGTGCCGTCCCGACCATGAAGCGAGCATCCGGCCGCATGCGGGAGGCGGTATGGTTGTGGTCCACGTTACGGCCGACCAGGAAGAGCGCGCCGCAACGCCGCTGCCGCGGCGGCGAGGATAGGAGAACCACGTGAGCGACTCTCTCAGCATCGACGAAGCATCCGCTCCCGCGGCGGCCGAAACGACTTTGGTCGGCGCCACGGATACCACCACCCAGGCCCCCGAGACGGGCACGCTGGCCCTGACGGCGCCTGCTCCCGTGACTGCAATCGCGACGGACCAGGCCGCGGCGGCGATCAAGCTGGATCCGGCGACCGTGGCCAAGCTCGACGGAATGGTTGCCGGATACGTCGACAAGATCTCCTCGCTCGATCCTCACGATCCAGCCTTCATAGCGCGAGTGGACGACATCCGCAAGCTCGGGGACGAGGACATCAAGGCGTCCGCCTCGGTCTCCTCGCGCCTCCTCAACAAGCCGATCGCGTCAATGAGCAAGGGCGGCCTCGCGGAGGCCTCGGCGGTCTCGCACTCACTCCTCCAGCTCCGGCGGCAGGTCGAGGAACTCGATCCGTCTCATCAGGGCGACCTGCTCTCGCCTCACAAGCTGCTCGGGATCCTGCCCTTCGGCGACAGGCTCCGCGCCTACTTCGACAAGTACCGGTCGAGCCAGAGCCACATCAACGCCATCATGACCGCGCTCTACCACGGCCAATCCGAACTCCAGAAGGACAACACCGACATCGAGCAGGAGAAGGCGAACCTCTGGGCGGTCATGGAGCGCCTCCGCCAGTACGTCTACCTGAGCCAGAAGCTCGATGCCGCGCTGGAGGCGAAGCTCCGCGAGGTCGAGGCGACTGATCCCGACCGCGCCAGAATCCTCAGGGAGGACATGCTCTTCCCGGTCCGCCAGAAGGTGCAGGACCTGCTCACCCAGCTCGCCGTGAGTGTTCAGGGCTACCTGGCCCTGGACGTCATCCGCCGCAACAACCTCGAGCTCATCAGGGGAGTCGATCGCGCGACGACCACAACCGTCTCCGCACTTCGGACGGCCGTCATCGTGGCGCAGGCCCTGTCCGACCAGAAGCTCGTGCTCGACCAGATCACAGCGCTGAATACGACGACCTCGAATCTCATCGAGAGCACGTCGGTTCTGCTCCGCCAGCAGTCGGGTGCGATCAACGAGCAGGCCGCGTCGTCAACGGTCGACCTCGCCAAGCTGCAGACAGCGTTCGACAACATCTACGCCACGATGGACGAGATTGACACGTTCAAGCTCAAGGCGCTCGACAACATGTCCAAGACCGTGGATGCTCTCACGACCCAGGTCCAGAAGTCGCAGGCCTACATCGAGCGCGCCCACTCTCGCGATCAGGCGCCCGCCGATCCTCGGCACGTCTGAGCGACCGTCAGGGCGCAGTCTCGTTTCCTCCGGCCGATCGCCGCGCCTCTTGCCGTGACGGCGGCCTCTGCCGCACCAGAGTCGGTTTGACCGACGTACCCGAGGAAGTTGGCTCCGGCGGGCGGGACCCGGGCGCCTACTGAATTCGCGTGCCGCTCCGGAGGTCCTCGTTCTCAAGCGCTCGCCCACTCCGGCACCGGCCTGGCTTGCCGAGAGCTTGCTCGAATGCGGTCGCTGCGGGCAGGTCGTCGAGCGTCGATCACCCGCTCAGAGGCACTGTCCGCCGTGCGCCGCCGAGTTGCGACGCGATCGGAGCCGGGCGGCCATGCGACGCGCCAGGCAGGGACTCGAGGCACCCGGTCCCTAGGGTCCGACCACTGGGATCTGAATCGTCACCGGCGCTGACGTCTCGAACCGGAATGTCACCTGAATGGTCTGGCCATTTGCCACTGACTGGTCAACCCCGTCGAGAACGAGGTAGCCATTGAGACTCATTGTCTCGCCGGCCTGGATCAGCCACCACGGCATCGGGGCACGGGTCCCGCACGGGAGTGCACCGGGGGCGGCTGTGCACCCAGGCCAGGCGTAGAGGCCACCAGAGGCCGCGACCGGCGAAGAGGCGCCGAGGAGCCGATCGTCGGCGCCTGTAGCGTTGGTAATCGTCGCGTAAATTCGGATTGAGCGATTCGATCCGGTCGAGAGAGTGGTCTTGGCCTGCGTGATTGCCATCCCGGCGCGCGATCCCGTGACGGACGGCGACGGCGCTCTCACGCTCGTCTCGACGGCGATATCGCACGGGTTGAGCCCTCGGAACGTAACCTCTACCGCCACCGACGCGACTGACGACTCGATGACAACATCGCGTGTGCACGAGCCAACCACGCCGCCGACCTGCGGCGATTGGCCGTTGACGATCACGTCGGATACCCAGTTGAGATGCGCGGAGACCGTGTACCGGCCGGGCACGATCGAGTGCGGCGCGTCCGCGGGCACCGTCAAGCCCGTTGCCGACATCCCAAAACGCAACTCCGGCTGCGGCGACTCGTAGAGACCCTGAATCCGGAAGAAGGCTGCGCATCCGCCCACGGATTGGCATCCGACGTTGCCCCCACCACTGATCGAGAGGGGGCGGCTGCCGACCGCGGTCGCGACGGGAGACGATGCGCCAGATGGCGGGTGTGACAGCGTGGCGCCCGGTCCGGCGACTTGGTTGGGTACCAAGGATGTCGCCGCGAGCCCTACGGCAACGAGGACCATGCCGGCAACGGCCATCGAAGCCGCGAGCTCCCGTCCGCTTCTGGAGCGGACTTGGGTGCGAGACGGCCTGAGTCGCAGATCCTGCTTCTCCGCCGCGATGTGCTGTCGCGACCAGCCGAGCACCTGAGCGTGATGCTGTTGAAGACGGCCGATGACCTCTTCGTCCTGCCCCTTACCGGCCATGGCCGAGATCCTCCCGAAGCAGCGCGAGCCCGCGCTTGAGCTGTGTCTTCACTGTGTTCTCGCTGACTCCGAGCGCTTCTGCACTCTGGGCCACGGATAGGCCCGTCATGTGGTGAAGCACCACCGCGGCTCGAATACGGGGCGGGAGCCGCCGGAGCGCGTCTCTCACCTCGAGAGACCCCGGGGTGTCCTCAGCATTAGCCCTTTCTGGCGGCCGCTGCCAGCCGAGTCGGACCACTCGGCGGAGTCTTCGCTTAAGCCGGAAGGCCTCGCGAGTCTCGATTCGCAGCAGCCACGGCAGCAAGGATTGTGTCGCCCGCAGATCCCTGGATCTGCGCAAAGCGATCTCGATCGTCATCTGGACGAGGTCTTCCGCCTCGTCCAGGTCGAACACGATCGAGAGGGCGACAGCGAGGAGATCGGACCTCAGCCCGTCGAGCCGCTCGAGCACCTCGTCGTCAGTGCGTTCGCGATCGATCACTGCCAATGCCCCGCTGCCGATTGCCATCGCCACCTAACCCTTCGCCCCTCCTGCCTATCCGAGGAATGAGCGAGGCAGAACGGGTGATCGGCGATTGCAAATACCGGAGCAAGTTCACGTCCGCAGGGTGAACGACCTTTGACAAGTCAAGCCCGCGCCGATGAACGGAGGGACGAGGCGGCGTCGAAATGGCCTTCGCTCATCTGTCCGACCACCTCATCGTCGCCGGATCCCAAACGCCGGCGGCGGTGCCTTCGAACACAGGGTCGAGGAATGCGCGAACCGTCGAGAGCGCAACTTCGAGGTCGCGTTCCGCCAGGCTCGGGACATCCCGCGCGACCCTTGCGTAGCCGGACCGCCAGGCGCCAATTGTGGGCGTCGGGAGTGTGGCCGGAAGAGACAGGCCCCGCCGATTGGCCTCGGACGCCAGGGCAACCCGCAGATCCTCGGCGGCGACCACCTCGGCGTGGGCGATGACGGCGAGGTCGGCAAGATCGCGATATCGGGTGCTCACCTGACTGGGACCGGCGGCGCGCGGATGAAGTTCGAGGAGCGCACAGACCTTGTCGGCCACGTGATCGGCGATTGGGTAGATCCGGTATCGAACGGTCTCGAGGCCCGAGAGTTCGATTGGCACGAGCGATGGCACCTCATCCGGCTCGCCGGTCATCGCGATCCCGGTGACGAGGTCCACGTGGAAGCTGGCAAACTCGGTCGCGCCGAGGTATGCGACGACAGGGACGCGGCGCGCCGCGCCCGCCTGGGCGACCGGTCGTCCCGGGCTGAGCGTGAACCGAAAGAAATCGCCAAGGTCGCGAGCCGCAGCGTCTCGCAGCGCAGCCTCGGCTTCCTCCGGGCCCGACTCCTCACGATAGAGATCGACATCGACCGTGTGGCGTGTTCGCCCGTGCAGTCGGGCGAGGAGGGCCGCTGCGCCCTTGAGCACCCACCGATCGCGATCGACGGCGAGGAAGACACGCGTCAGGAAGCGATCGTAGGCGAACTGGCGCTGCAGATCGGCGAGCTGCAATCGCGAGTCCTCACGAACGAGGGCACGAAGGCGCTCGTTGATCGCCTGACGAAGCGCGGCTGGATCAGCATACCCATGCTCTGTCACAGGCTTGATGCCTCGGCCAGCAGCCGGTCACGATCGCGATTACCGGCTCGAACGAGGAAGTCGTCGAGCAGCCCGAGTCCGTCACCTAGTGCCAGACCGTATCTCGCCGCGTATGGCGCGAGGCTTTCGGCGACTACGCGCGGGTAGTCGAGCACGCGGTCGAGAACCTCCGAGGCGATCTGAGCGACCGCGTCCGGATCGACTCGGTCCTCGAGCAGCTCGCCGACGACCCAGCCAGCCCGCGTAACCGGAAGTCCACCGAGGATCAGCCGTCGGTCGGCCAGGACACGACCGCGATGGATCCGGACGTCCGGCCGCCGGGTCTGACGCCGCCGGGGCACGGTGAACTCGTGAACGTCGGCTCGCAGATCGCCGACACCGTACATAGCCGCCGCCGACGCGTGGGAGACGACCGCGACATCGGGATCGTCGAGACGCTGCCACGCCGGATGCCCCGGGTCGAGCTGGAGCCAGGCCGCACGAAGTGCGAGGTGATCGGGCTCGGGGGCGCCGCGGAGCCGGTAGACCCCATGGGCGACGCGCTCCAGCAGCCCGCCCTCCACCTGGCGGGCGAGCGATGGCCACGTCACGCCCGCGGCGCGAGCTTGCTGCAGGGTGACGAGGCCCCACTGCCCCTCGGCGATGTCGCCTATGCGTGACATTGGGCTTGACATACTGCGAAGTATAACGAAAGATGGATACTTTGCAGCGCCCTATGCCTATGTGGCTCGGTTCACGGGCGTCGCGGCGACACATCTGGATAGACTTGGCAGCCCGTCCGCCGAGAACCACTCCAACGGATACGAGCGAACCACCCGAATGAGTGGATCCGGCGGACGGGCCCCGGGCGCCTACTGAAATCGGCGGCCGGCCGTGACGAGCTCGTACTCCCTCAGCCTACTCGCTCACGCGAATGGCTGGCCATTTCCCTCCTCGAATGTGAGACGTGCCATCACGTCGTGCCACGCCGCTCGCCGGTCCAGCGGCACTGCGCCCAGTGCCGATCGATTCTCGCACGCAAGCAGAGCCGCGACGCGGTAACGCGCGCAAGGCGGCGTACTCGTGGCCCTTCGCGGAGCACGTGATCGCGGCGAGTCCCGAAATCGAGTCCTCCAAAGCCAGTCCGTCTCGGAGCTGCCATTGTTCTCGGGTGTGGACCAAGTGCGAGCGGCCGGCCGATCGTTGCGAACGCGAATTGAACCTGGCGAGCCGCTCAGCAGTCTTGTCGGTCTGCAATGGCTGGTGCATTGTTGGAGTCGAACGTGATGCGAACCGGGGACGTCGCAGTCGCTCGTGTCGACCGCGAGGCCGCGTTCGGCCGCCTAGCCGAGACGCATCTGGATGCCGCGTACCGGCTGGCGACATTCATCCTCTTCGCCGCGCATTGCGGGACGCGGGTCGCCTGCCTGAGGCGAGAGGGACGCGTCCTGGGCGGTCCGATAGCCCCGAGCAAACAAACGCGAACTCGTCGACACGCGAACGCGCGGCGATTGCACCGGAGGACAGATGAGCACTGAGCGCAGTCTCGAGATCAGAGGGATCTCGAAGCGATACGGGGAGACCGTCGCGGTACAAGACCTGAGCTTCGACGTCCATGCCGGCGAGTTGTTCGGCTTCGTCGGCCGCAACGGCGCGGGCAAGACCACCACGATGCGGATCGTGCTCGGCGTCCTCAGCCCGGACAAGGGCGAGGTGCGATGGGATGGCGCGCCGCTCGACCTTGCGGCGCGCAGGCGGATCGGGTATATGCCCGAGGAGCGCGGGCTGTACCCGAAGATGCGACTGGCCGAGCAGCTGGCATACCTCGGCGAGCTTCACGGCATGGCTGGCCCGGAAGCCCGAGTCTCAGCCCTGCGCTGGCTGGATCGCTTCGGCCTGAAGGACAGG
>PMIQ01000101.1:6336-8182 GCA_003157175.1 Chloroflexota bacterium | reverse complement strand
GGCATTCGATGGGCGGACGAACCGGCCAGTCGCTTTCGCAACGCGACACTAGGCCGAGCGATGCTGCCCGGACGGCGGTTGTCACCGTCTGCAAGTAGTCAAGGACAATGCTGGCCTGTTCTGCGGTGAGGCAGGCGTCTATCTCGTCAAGGCGCCGGTTGCCGTCCCGATAGATATCAGTCAAGCGCTCGAACCCAGAGGCTTCGATCCGCACCCCCCGCCCATCGATGGCATTGGGGCGGCGGATTATCCAACCGGCGCCCTCCAGGCGGACCAATACCCCAGTCATCGTGGCGGCCCGAATGCCGGTCCGACGGATGAGGTCCGTAGGGGAGAGGGTTCCATCTCTGGCCAGGACATCAAGTACTGCCAGATCGGAGTCGTTGAGACCGGCAATGCTCGCGACCCGGTGGGTATTGATCGACAACTCGATCCGCAGGTCCCGCAGCGCCGTTCGTAGTTCGGTGGAGACGCCTTGCTTGGGGACCAAACTCACGCTCCGTGAGGCCGCTGACTCCGCGATGCGGTTCATGATGGCCACGATCGGGCTACGGGATCGACCCGCGCACTGCTCGTGCTGGCTAGCGGCGGGAACCGGCAGTTCGTGGCTCGGGCAGGTTGATGCGGCGGCGGGGCTCCATGTGGCATTACCCGCTCCGCCTGGAGCTTTCCGTGACCGCGATCAAGACGACGGTGTCTCCGAAGGTCTGGCCGGCTTTGAGGCGTCCTTGGAGACGGCTGATCCAGGGGATGATGTGGATCTGCCAGCCGCCGTACTTCGCGCGGATCTTGGCTTGGACCTCATCGAACAGCGGGCCCGAGTCGACGACCTCGGCGTTGCCTTCGAGGACGGGATCGGTGGACCGGGTCTTTCCTCGGGCGGTGCATGCCTGAATGGTGACGCGCGGGTTGTTGCGCATGCGCTTCCACTTTCCCGTACCGGCACCTGTCCACATCCCGACCCGGCCGTCGCTGACCGGAACGGTCCACACGGGCGTCGAGACACCGATCCCGTTCCGACGAAAAGTGGTGAGCAGCATGTGCCCTCCACTCGTGATATCTGCCGTCATGCTGGAGCCCTCTCTGGGCGGTGCTATATAGGTGCGATGTCGCGAGTACCGGGAACCCTCGTCACGCCTTGGTTCTCCAGGGACCGACACACGTGCATCTGGGCAGATAATACGGAAACCGTAGTATCTGTCAAATGGCTCTGCCTTTATAGGCGCGACAGGATTGACACATACTAGTATCTGACATAGGCTCGCACTTGCATGCGACGCTGAGCATATGGTCAGCGGCACACGCCTGTCACAGTGAATAGGAGGTCAGTGCCAATGACCGCCCCCGGAGCTCGCCGCTGGTGGGCACTCGGCGCCATCAGCCTCGCCGTCCTCGCGATCACTCTCGATGTGACCGTCCTCACCGTGGCACTGCCGACGCTGGCGGGTACCTTGAAGGCGTCCGAGTCACAGCTGCAGTGGTTCGTTACCGCCTACACCCTGGCCCTGGTGGCAGGTATGCTGCCGGCTGGTCTCCTGGGCGACCGCTATGGTCGCAAGGCAGTCATGGTCGGGGCACTGGTCCTGTTCGCCGCGGGTTCGGCCGGGTGCGCGTTTGCGCCGAACGCAGAGGCGTTCATCGCCGCCCGCGTCGTGCTCGGTCTCGCCGGGGCCGCAATGATCGTCCTGGCGCTCTCCATCGTCACCGTGATGTTCGACGAGGCGGAGCGCCCGCGTGCGGTGGGCATCTGGGGTGCCGCCAACTTCATCGGCCTGCCACTGGGACCGATTCTGGGCGGCTGGATCTTGTCCAACGCCTGGTGGGGCTGGATCTTCCTGATGAACGT
>PMIQ01000101.1:0-6280 GCA_003157175.1 Chloroflexota bacterium | reverse complement strand
CTCTGGGAGCGCAACCTGACCGAGGAGCCAGACGGGCAGCCGCTCGTCGATCTGTCGCTCTTTTCCTCGCGTAGCTTCACCTGGGGCATCGTTCTCAGTGCCTTCGGCGTATTCGGGCTATTTGGCGTCATGTTCGCCCTGCCGCAGTACTTCCAGGCGATCATGGGTCTCGACCCACAGGGTTCGGGGTTGCGCCTGCTGCCTGTCGTGGGGGGCCTGATCATCGGTGCCGTCGGCGCCGACCGCGTCGCGGCCCATGCTGGCGCGAAGGTCACGGTTGCCGCCGGCTTCGCCCTGGTGGTTGCCGGCCTGGCCCTCGGCACGACGATGACCGTCGCGAGCGGCGATCGGTTCATGGCTCTGTGGACGTTCGTGGTTGGCGCCGGTGCGGGTCTGGGCTTTGCCACCGCTGCGTCGGCGGCGCTCGTCGAGTTGTCGGCCGAGCGCAGCGGCGTTGGGTCTGCGCTCCTGCAAGCGGTCATCAAGCTTGGCCCGGCCTTCGGCGCCTCGATTCTCGGCAGTGTCCTCAACTCCACATACGGGAGCCGAGTCTCCCTGGCGGGCCTGCCAGCCCAGGCAGCCGCCACCGTCAAGGGCAGCGTCTTCGGCGGTCTCACCGTTGCAAAGCAGCTCAACTCACCAGACCTGCTGGGGTCGGTCCGCACCGCCTTCGTCGCCGGTATGGACGGCGCGGTGCGGGTCGCCGCGGTCGTTGCGCTGGCGGCCGTGGTGCTCGCCCTAGCTTTCCTGCCGGGACGCACACGGGTCGCAGAGACAGCCGAGGCACCTCGGGTCCAGACAGGGCGGTGAGCGAAAGCTCGAAGTGAACGCACCAGTGGGTGCTACGAAACTGGAGGTCAATGATGGACGCGATAGGTACCGACGACCCACCGAGGTTAGGTCTGCGCGAGCGCAAGAAGGCCAAGACTCGTGCCGCGATTCAGGAACAGGCTCTACGGCTCTTTCTGGAGCAGGGCTACGATGAGACCTCCGTAGAGCAGATCGCCGAGGCGGCGGAGGTCTCGCCCTCCACCGTCTTCCGCTACTTCCCCACCAAACCGGACCTCGTGATCTACGACGATCTCGACGATCGCATGATCGAGGCCTTCCGCGCGCAGCCCCCCGATCTGACCGCTGTCCAGGCCTTGCGCGCTGCGTTCCTTTCCAGCTTTGGTGAACTGGCCGGCGAGGAGCTTGCCCTGCAACGCCAACGCGAGCTGCTGATGCGGGACGTGCCAGAACTGCGAGAGGCCATGCTCGGGGAGTTCGCCCGAACGGTGCGGGTGATCGCCGAACTCGTCGCGGAGCGCACCGGCCGAGCGGCCGATGACGACGCCGTGCTGGCCCTCGCAGGCGCCGTGATCGGTGTGTCCATTGCGGCGTGGTTCGCCAGCGACGGGGAAGACAGGACTGCCCGCTTCCTCGAGCGCATGGACACTGGCATGGCGCTTCTGGAGTCCGGCATCAGGCTCTGAGCGATTACAGAGAAAGGCACGTCAATGGCCACCTACCCGAATGGTCGGGGCGAGAGGATTAGAGCCGACACACCGTCGCCATCTTTGCTGATCCCGGTCGCCAACATACCGAGCTACGTTGGTCGGGTCCCGAAGACGGCTTGAGGGCGTTCCTTCCATCCGCTAGGCGCTTGACGAGGAGGGACAGCATCGGCGCATCCCAAAGTCAAGTCATTCGTTGATCCGTTCTGACCCCATGGCGTGAAGGCTCCGGTGTTGTTTGGGCCTGAACCACCATCAGTGCAGCGAGACCCACTGGAGCAGGATCGGGGAGGGAATCGAGCTGGAGCCGCCTGCTGTCGACCAGAGCTTCAGGACGCCGTCGCTGACGGAAATGGTTGGAGGATCGCTGGAGTAGCTGAGGTAGGAGCCGCCGAAGATAGGAGGGACGGCCAGTCGGGTCGGCGTCGAGCCATCAATCGGGTAACGCCAGAGCTGCGCCTGCCACAATCCCTGTGCGTCTTCGCCGGGAATTGCGACATAGACGGCTGTGGCGTCGCCGGCAACGACCGCGCCGGCGATCGTGACGGTTGCCGAAGGATTGCCACCGGCGGCGGTGAAGTACTTGGCCGATGCCAGATCGCCGCTCAGCACCCAGAGACCGGTCCCGCCAGCAAAGGGTTTGCCCGAGTAGGTGCCGAGTGTGCCGAGCGAATCAAGCGTGGTCGAGCCGGTGGTCAGCCGGTAGTAGCCGTCCGAATCGTCGCCGTAGAACAGCGCACCCGTGGAATCCATGAGTGTTTCGTGGCCTGTCGGCAGCGACACGGTCGTCCCCGGTGCATTTGTCGCAGGATCGATTCTCGTCAGAACCAGACCCGAGTCCTTGCCCGAGTCGTACCTGGAGGCATCGACAAACCAGACGGCGTCGCCGTCGCTGGCGATCTCCGGCGCCCCATCGGGCCCACACGAAATGGAAACCGTGGCCTGCTCCGCCAACGTCACGGCATCGAATCTGGTGACGCTGCAGGCCGCGCCCGTGGTGGCGGGCTCCTGGCCGGGCAGCCAGACGGAACCGGCGGCGAAGTGGACCGGGGTCAGGGCCGGGACCGCGACCTGCTCGATGATGCTGCCGGCCTTCGGGTCGAACGCGATCAGGCTGTAGGAGTTGGCTGCAGTCTGAACTGAGGCGTACACGGTGTCGTTCGGGCCGACGGCGTCGCCGCCGATAGCAAGGCCCTGGGTCATGGTCATGGCCCCGTTAGCAGCGCCGAGCCCCGCGTTGGGCGAGGCCGCCGGCGAGGCGGTCGGCGCCACGGCCGGGGCTTCCTGGAAGGACTGCGTTGCCGCATAGCCATCCGCGAACCCGTTTTCACCGCTGACGCCGACATCGAAAACGCAGTCGTCGTGGAGGTCCGAGTCCGTGATTGCGGAGCATGCCGTTTCACCCGCCGAGCGCTGATCGGAGGACAGGTCGGTCAGGCCAGCGTACTTGGGGTCTGTGGGGTACGGCTTGATGGTGTAAGACGCGGTGGACTTGCCGGCATCGTAGTCGAAGAGGCTCGTGGCGTCGGTCACACGCCACGCGTCGGCGAACTGGCCGTAGACGACGGTCGAGCGCTGCTGGTCGTCCGTCGCGGCCGGCAGGCGCGTGCCGTCGGGAAGGCTCGGCACTCCGAGGTAGCCTGGGATCACCGGACCGAGCAGACCGGAGCCGCCGGTGCGAAGGCCAGATGATGGGCTGATCTGGGTGTTGATGCCCCACTGACCGACCGAGAGCGTCCACATCTTCGTGCCGTCCGGGAAGTCGATTTCGAAGCCGTTCTGGTAGGAAGAGATACTCCCCCCGTCGCCGAGATCCTCCCTGCCAGCGGACAGATCCACCGTGCTGCCGTCAACGTGTGCCTCGAGGTGTGCCTCGAGACCCGACCCGGTGACGTACACGCCGACTCTATGGCTGCCCACCTTCGCGGCGATAGCCGTGTCGATCGACATGCGGCCGTCGGTGTCGCGTGGTTCCTGGCGGGCCTGGATATCGACTCTGCCGTCTGTAGAGCGCAGCAAGGTGAACTCGCCGGCGGCCTGGAAATCGTAGCGCTCCCCGTTGACCGTCAGCATGTGGGGATCGCCGTTGGAGTGGCTGCAGCTCGGCCCGCACGGACCGGCCGCCGCGCCGGTCCCTCCGCCGCCGCCGCTCGGCGCTGCGCCCCCGCCCGGGAGAATCGGTTCCGGCGTGGACTTGCCGCTGCAGAGGTCGTCCAGTTTGGACGCGACGATGCTGTACTTGGACCCGCCTTCGGGAGCGTTGAATGCCGCCACGAACGGAATGGTCAGGTTCTGCTGGGCCATGTCCTGGCCGGCGAGCGCTGTGCCGGGCGGGCACACGCAACCGCCGTCTTTCGTGCAGAAGCTCTCGTTCTGGAACGCGATGGCACTGTCGTTGCCCTCGTCGTGGACGCTCGCCAGCCCGTCGGTCGAGATCGTCACGACTTCGCCTGAGCTAGAGCCGACGTTGAGGACGGTGTTCGACCGGCTGAGCAGCGACCCCTGCCAGCCCGGATCGGCCGTGGCCTCGGCGGGGAACTGGAAGACCTGGGCATCGGCGGGCAGGCCGAAGCCATACGCGATCCAGGGATTCCCCCAGCCGTCTTCGCGCAGGTACGACTCCGCCCAGTTGTTCCGAACGTCGGGGTCATCGCCGTGGAGTACGGCAATAAACGCGTCGGAGGCCTGCGGCGAGCTGACAGCGGCCTGCCACGCCGGCAACATCAGTTGCCACAGGTTTCGGCCCAGGTGATCGAGGAGAGCGAAGTAGCCGTCAGAGCTGTAGATGCGATTGGTGAGTGCCGTTTCGGCGATGAAGTAGCTGTTTCGCCACATGTTGGCGAGCGACGGCTCGGCAATGCCTGTGTCGTCGGCCGCGAGCCACATCGCGCTGCCTTCTGCGATCCATTTCGGTATTGCCCTCGAGGCTCCGACGCTGCCCGCGACGACGTTCTGGTAGCAGTGAACGACCTCATGGGTCAAGAGCACATGGAGCTGGTCGGAGACTCCGCCGCTGCTGGTGACCTGTTCGTTCAGCCAGGCGTTCTGGTAGACCGTGACCTGGCACGGCTCGTAGGGGTTGTGAAAGTCGGAGTAGGCGAAGGTCTCCATGAGCACGGAGCCGGCGTTTGCGTCACTCATGATCAGCGAGATGTCGGGGGCGATTGCGGTTCCCGGCGTGATGACGGACATCCCAAGTTTGGGGCCGATACGGGCGATGTCTGACAGGAGTTCCTCGGCCATGGCATGGGCGAGCGGTAGGGGCACGTCCGGGGCAAGGTCGGTGTAGATCGGCCAGAAGTCGGTGTCCGTCGGCTGAGCGGCGGTCCCACTCACGCGAACTGGCCGTATGAAGTCGGCGTAAACCCCCGCCCTGGCAGCGGTGGAGTTCGGCCCAACGATTCGGTCGTTTGGCCCGGTCTGCAGGAAGCGGTTGACGACGGCCTGCTGGTCGGATGTCAGCTGATCCCAGTCCGCGTGGACCCAGCTCATCGGGCCGCTGCCGTCGCTTGGTTCGTCGCCGCCCTCGATGCCCTTGGGAACCGTCACTCCGGGGATGTCGGCCTTGTAGAGGTAGGCGAAGGCCTCGAGCGCGGTTTGCGTGGGGACGGTACCGTCGGTGACGCCGTCGGTGATCGTCTGCCAGATCGTCTCGGGACGCTTGCTCGAGGCTGCGGGAGAGAGAAACTGCGGCACCGCCACGGCGACGAGAGCCACGATCGCCAGCAAGGCGACTAGGGCCACGAGCCAGCGGCGGCGAGGCCGGCGCCTGCCCCGGGGTCGATCGGACACAGGAATCTCGGGGACGGCCGGGTCAGAAGGCTCGACAACCGGCTGGTTAGTTCGACTAGCTAGTGGCATCGAAGACGTCCTTGCAGAGAACGGCCATCTTCTGCGCGAACGTGGCCGCAGCAGCCGAGGTGATCTGGTCGACTCCGCTCGGCGCGGTGTACTCGATGGTCGTGTTCTCGGTCGGCGGAGCGAGGACACGGCAGGTCAGCGAGCCCTTGATGGCCACCACGATCGGCGCGTTGGCCATCGTCGCGTCCTGAACCCAGACAGCCTTGTCGCCTACGCCGGTCAGCGACGTGCCGGCGCCTGCGTTCTGGTCGGCGACCGATTGGGTGAAGGTGTCGGCCTTGGTAAGGGTGACGTCGAGGTTGTCGCCTCCTCCGCTGACGGCAGGGAAAGTGCAGTCGAAAGGCTCAGTTGGAGGCCTCACGGCTGCATCGAACTCGACCTTGGTGAGGGTGCCCTTTACGAGCGCCTGGGCATCGGACAGCTTGATGGCGTCGCAGTACCGGGCGTGGTCCGAAGACGAGTCGCCGGCGCTCAGTCCAGCCGATGTGTCGGCGGGGGCGTTGGATGCAACGGTGGCGTTTGTCGCTCCGGTCGCGCCGGTCGCGCCGCCGAGACTCGTCGGGCTCGACGAGCCGGCCGAACATCCGGCCAACAGAACGGTGGCCATCGCGACCATGGCGAAGTCGCCAACGACTCCCTTGACCCGTTTGGATCCGGTTCGTCCCCGGAACGTGTGATATGCCATGTCGATGACCTCGTACAAACCGACGGCATTACTGCCGCGAATTCGATCAGAGCTTTGGCTGCAGGGTTCGGATGAGCGTTTCGGCGGCAGCATCTGACTGCAGGTTCGTCACGGTGATGCGGACGTTGCCGAAGAGGGCGTCCAATCCCAGCAAGGAGGAGTTCGCCTTGTCGCCCAGTCCGCTGATCTGCTTGTCGCTTGTGCCAGCGGCCTGCACGCCGGCGTCGTACCCGATTGC
>PMIQ01000233.1 GCA_003157175.1 Chloroflexota bacterium | reverse complement strand
ACGCTTCGGCCCGTTCATCAAGAATGGCCAGTCGATCGACATCTGGAACCGGGATGGCGGCACTGGCTCGGAGCAGGCCTACAAGAACGTGCCCTTCTACTTGACCGACGGCGGCTACGGCGTCTTCGTCAACGAGCCGGGAAGAGTCGAATTCGAGGTCGCAACCGAGCACGTCGATCGAGTCGGCTTCAGTGTCGCGGGCCAGACGCTCGAGTACCTCGTCATATATGGCCCGAGCCCCAAGGAAGTCCTGGAGCGGTTCACGGGCCTCGTCGGCCGGCCGGCCCTGCCACCGGCCTGGTCGTTCGGGCTGTGGCTCTCGACCTCGTTCACCACCGACTACGACGAGGCGACGGTGACNNTTCAGCTGGGACGAGCGGACCTTCCCCGACCCGGCCGGCATGCTCGCCCGGCTCCACGAGCGCGGTCTGCGGATCTGCGTCTGGATCAATCCCTACGTAGCCCAGGCTTCGCCGCTCTTCGCCGAGGCGGCCGCGGCGGGATACCTGCTCCGCCGCCCAAACGGCGACATCTGGCAGAGCGACCAGTGGCAGCCGGGCATGGGCATCGTGGACTTCACGAACCCCGACGTCCGGGCCTGGTACCGCTCGAAGCTCGCCGTCCTGCTCGACCAGGGCGTCGACTGCTTCAAAACCGATTTCGGTGAGCGCATTCCGACCGACGTCGTCTGGCACGACGGTTCAGACCCAGAACGGATGCACAACTTCTATCCGTATCTGTACAACCAGACGGTCTTCGAGCTGCTCCGCGATCGCCGCGGCCCCGGCGAGGCGGTCGTCTTCGCCCGGTCGGCGACGGCGTGCAGCTGGCTGTTCCCGGTCCACTGGGGCGGCGACTGCGAGAGCACGTTCCCTTCCATGGCCGACACCCTGCGCGGCGGGTTGTCCCTGGGCCTATCAGGATTCGGCTTCTGGAGCCACGACATCGGCGGCTTCGAAGGCACGCCTCCGGCGGCCGTCTACCAGCGCTGGGCCCAGTTCGGCCTGTTGAGCTCGCACAGCCGCCTGCACGGCAGCAACTCATACCGCGTTCCGTGGCTCGTCGACGATGAGTCCGTCGAGGTTGTCAGGGCCTTCGCGCGCCTCAAATGCCGGCTCATGCCCTACCTGTATCAGGCGGCCGTGGAGGCTTCGCGGAGCGGCGTGCCGATGATGCGGGCCATGTTGCTGGAGTTTCCGCAGGACCAGACCGCCGCTTTTCTCGACCGCCAGTACATGCTCGGCGAGTCGCTGCTGGTGGCGCCGATCTTTGCCGCGGATGGTCAGGTCACGTACTACGTCCCAGCGGGGCGCTGGACCAACCTCGTCACCGGCGCCACGCTGTGCGGGCCGGGTTGGATCCAGGAATGCCACGTGTTCTCCAGCCTGCCTCTGCTGGTCCGGCCCGGCTCGGTGATCGCCATGGGCGCCCGAGATGACAGGGCCGACTATGACTTCGCGGACGGCGTGACTCTTCGCGCCTATGAGCTCGCGGACGGGCTGAAGGTGGCCGTCGCGGTGCCCGACGTGCGCGGCGGAGCGGATTCCGCATTCGAGGTGACCCGGGCCGCTGAGGTCGTGGTCGCGGAGCGCGTGCGGGGGTCAAAGTCGTGGCGGCTCATGTTGGCCAACATCGGGACTGCGTTGAGCGTGACGGGCGGCACCGCCGAGAGCACTCCCGAAGGCATGCTCGTCACAGCCGCAGCCGGCTCGCAACGGATCGAGATCAGGCTCCCCGGCTGAGGGTGATTCACAGATCGTGGGTTCCACGGACCATCTGACTACGATGACGACTGAGGCGGCATTAGAGGCAGGGCATGCGGTCGGAGAGACACGCCAGCGCTCACGCCGATGCCGGGCTGCCGCCCGACTCGGCGATGCACGTTCTCGGGTACCCTGCAGTGGATCCCCGGCGACATGGCAGCGACGCGACTCGCGAAAGGTGAGCAACAGGCGATGAAGTTCTCCGATGGCTTCTGGCGGATGCGCCCCGGCGTCACGGCCTGGCATCCGGCCGAGGCGTACGACATCTGTGAGTCGCTGGACGCGCTCACGGTCTACGCGCCGACCAGGAAGATCGAGCACCGCGGCCACACCCTGGGCGGCCCTCTCGTGACCATCCGGCTGACTTCGCCGCTGCCGGACGTCGTCTGCGTCCGCCTTTCGCACTTCGAGGGCGAGGTGCCGAAGAAGCCCGAGTTTGCGATCGCGTCGGCACCGGGGCCTGTCGTGGTGTCGACGTCCGACGAGGCCGCCGAGCTCACCGCGGGCGGTCTGACGGCCCGGGTGGATCGCAATGGCGAGTGGCGGATCTCCTTTGAGGCCGACGGTCGGGTCCTCACCTCGAGCGAACCCAAGGGCATCGGCATCGTCGAGACCGAGGGCCACCACTACATGGTCGAGCAACTTGGCCTCGGCGTCGGGGAATGCGTCTACGGGCTCGGCGAACGGTTCGGACCGCTGGTCAAGAATGGCCAGTCGGTCGACATCTGGAATCGGGACGGTGGAACGAGCAGCGAGCAAGCCTACAAGAACATCCCGTTCTACCTGACCGACGGCGGATACGGCGTCTTCGTGAGCGATCCCGGCCGGGTCTCTTTCGAGGTCGGCTCGGAAGCCGTCTCCCGCGTCCAGTTCAGTGTCGAGGGCCACGCCCTCGAGTACTACGTCATCTACGGTCCGACTCCGAAAGAGATTCTCGAGAAATACACCTCCCTCACCGGCAGGCCCGCCCTGCCGCCGGCCTGGTCGTTCGGGCTATGGCTCAGCACGTCCTTTACGACCGCATACGACGAGGCGACGGTGATGAGCTTCATTCGGGGCATGGCCGAGCGCCATCTCCCGATGAGCGTCTTCCACTTCGATTCGTTCTGGATGCGCGAGTTCAACTGGTGCGACTTCGCCTGGGATCCGCGCACGTTTCCGGATCCAAAGGGCATGCTCGCCCGGCTGAAGGCCGATGGGCTGAGGGTCAGCCTGTGGATCAATCCGTACATCGCCCAGCGTTCGCCGCTCTTCGAAGAAGGGCGTGCCGCGGGCTACCTCCTGAAGCGACCCAACGGCGACGTCTGGCAGTGGGATCTCTGGCAGCCCGGTATGGGTCTCGTGGACTTCACCAACCCGGAGGCGCGGCGCTGGTATGCGAGCAAGCTCGACGCCCTCCTCGACATGGGCGTCGACTGTTTCAAGACCGATTTCGGCGAACGAATCCCGACCGACGTGGCTTACTTCGACGGCTCCGATCCGGAGCGAATGCACAACTACTACCCGTATCTGTACAACCGGACGGTCTTCGAACTGCTCGAGAAGCGGCGGGGCAAGGGAGAGGCCGTGGTGTTCGCCCGCTCGGCGACCGCCGGGACCCAGCAGTTCCCGGTCCACTGGGGCGGGGATTGCTCATCGACCTTCGAGTCGATGGCCGAAAGTCTCCGTGGCGGGCTCTCGCTCGGCCTGTCGGGCTTCGGCTTCTGGAGCCACGACATCGGCGGATTCGAAGGAACCCCCCCGGCGTCGGTCTTCAAGCGCTGGATCGCGTTCGGCCTGCTCTCCTCGCACAGCCGGCTCCATGCCAACGAGTCGTACCGGGTGCCGTGGCTGTTCGACGAGGAGGCAGTCGAGGTGATGCGCACGTTCACCGAGCTCAAGAACCGCCTGATGCCGTACCTGTACGGGGCGGCGGTAGAGGCGCACGAGCGCGGCATCCCGACGATGCGGGCGATGTGCCTGGAGTTCCCGGACGACCCCGGCTGCGCCTACCTCGATCGTCAGTACATGCTCGGGGAACGCCTCCTCGTCGCGCCCGTGTTTTCGGAAGACGGCACCGTTTCCTACTACGTCCCGGCGGGGAGGTGGACGAACCTGCTCAGCGGCGCCGTGGTCGAAGGGCCGGGCTGGCGCGAGGAGCAGCACCCGTGTTCGAGCCTGCCCCTTCTCGTTCGCCCAAACACGGTCCTCCCCATGGGCGAGTGCGAGACCAGGGCGGACTACGACTTCCGAGCCGGCGTCACTCTGCAGGCGTACGCCATTGAGGACGGGGCCCAGGTCAGGGTCGCCGTTCCTTCGCAGGCTGGGGAACCCGGTTTGACGTTTGAGCTTCGCCGCAGGGGCAAGCGTGTAACGGTGACGCCAAGTGAGGCAGCCCCGGGCTGGCGCCTGCTCCTGCTGGGAGAGACCGTCGAATCGGCGAGCGGCGGAACCGTCGAGGCCACGGCAGAGGGCAGCCTCGTGACGCCCTCCGCGCCCGACGGAACCATGGAGTTGACTCTTCGCGCCTCCCGCTGAGCGCGCCTTCACCGTTCGGTGTCGCCGCAGGCGCCGACCCTGCGGGTTCGGAGTCCTCGGCCGAAGTCGGACGCGGCCAGTTTCGGCGAGCTGCTATCGGCGCGTCGACACGAGGTTCACGACCTCGGGCATCCCCAGGAGCTGGCGGGCCCGCGGCTCGTTGTCCACGGAGATGGACCACTCGGCCCGTCCTTCGCGGCGGCCGATAACACAGCAGCCCTTCAGAACGACTCCGCCGTGCTCGAGCTGCGCGGTCAGGTCGCCCAGGGCGCAGGGCGTGTCCTCGATCTCGACGATGAGCGTTGAGCCGGTGACGAACGAGTAGCCCATGCTGCGGAGCACTTCGGCCGTGGCCCCGTCGTCGTCCGTGTAGATCAGCGCGCAGGCCATGTCGCCTGCCGAGCTGCCCTGGATCTGGGTGAGGTTGATGCCGCGAGCGCACAGACCTTTGGCCAGGTGAGCTAGCTCACCTGGTCGGTTGGGAAGCTGGACTACGAACGGTTGAGCCATGGTCTCCCTCCCGGGAGTGTCGCGTCTTGGATTGACATCGGCTGTAGGGACGTCCAACGGTCCCGGTCCGACGGGCGAACATGACGGCGCCGGAGCGCCTGCGGTCGCTTCACCTTATCCGATCGCGCCCCCCTCTACGGTGGGCCGTTTGTCAGAATCTGCAGGGTCCCGTTCGACATCCATCGCCGCCAGGCGCACCCCGTCGCCGGGGACGGTCTCGAAGACCAGCTGGGCGTCCTGGGCGCACGTTCCCGCGGAAACCTCGGCCCAGGCGAAACGGAGCGCCTCTTCGGTGTGCTCGTCGTCCTCGCCGAGAAGCAGATGGACGGTCGCTACGCGCGTGACGCCGAGCTCGGCGGCGCGCGCGACCACAATGTCGAGAGCGGCCTGAGCCAGGGCGACCTGGTGCACGGCTAATTCTCCGGCGCCGTGAGCAGACCGACGACCGCCGCGGCAGCTGTCGGTACGGCCGCTTCGACCTCGGGGGTCAGCTGCTCGCTGAAGACGTCCGTGCGCCGAACCTGGACGGTCACCGTCTGAATGCGGGTCGGAAGGCTAGCGCCGAGCCGGCGCCCCAACGCCAGGGCCGTAACTAGCGAAGCGTCGTGGGCGGAGTCGAGATGGCCGGCCGCGTAGCAGTCCAGCTCCTCGAGCGCGCACGACCGAACCTCGCCGAGCGGCCGATCCGGGAACTCGGCGGCGTCGATAAGGATCGCCTCGTCGTACCCGTCGAGGAACTCCATCAGCCGCAGACCGCCGACGCCGAGCCGCTCGACGTCCACCGTGGCGCAGCCGCCGCCGGCCTGGCGCGCCGTCTCGCGCAAGACGCAAAGCCGGTCTTCGACCTCGTCGGCGACCCGCCAGCCCACACCGTCGTCGCCGAGCACGGGGTTGCCGAGCCCGACGACGATGGTCCGCGGCTGAACGGCGGTGGTGACGGCGGCGCCGCCGCGCGAGGCCAGCGAGGCNNCTGGTCGGCCAAGGCCGGCCTCCGATCTAGCAGTTCTGGGAGAGGACCTCGATCACCTCGCCGTCCGAGTTGCGGATGGCGACCGACAGCGGCATCTCTCCGGGCAACGAGTGAGTGGCGCAGCCGAAGCACGGGTCGTACAGCCGGAAGGCCATCTCGACGCGGTTCAGCAGCCCCTGATGAACGACCACGCCCTTGTGGATCAGGCTCTGGGCGGCCTTCTTGACCGACATCGCCATGGGCGCGTAGTTGTTCGTGGTCCCGACCAGAAGGTTCACGGCCGTGAGAACGCCGCGGTCGTCGGTCACGTAGTGGTGGGTGAGGGTGCCTCGCGGCGCCTCGACCGTGCCGACGCCCTCGGTGGGCTTCTCGGTCGGAAGGATGCGGACGTTGGGCGAGGTGACCTCCGGATCCGTGGCCAGCTCGACCATGCGCTCGGCCGCGTACAGGAGCTCGATCAGGCGAGCCCAGTGTGTGGCGAGGCGGTGATGAACCAGGCGCTTCCCGCCCGACTCCGGCTTGGGGGCCAGCGTGTCGTAGAAACGCTCGTAGGCGGCCTGAGCGAGCGGCGTGGCCATGCCCTCGGCGGTGTTGAGCCGCGACAGCGGAGTGGCGCAGTACACGCCCGAGTCGACGCCGTCGACGAAACCCTTCCAGCCGATCTTCTTCAGATACGGGAACTTGAGGTAGGTCCAGGGCTCGACGTGCTCGGCGATCCAGTCGCGGTAGTCGGCCGGGGCGTAAGTGCCGACGCGCACGCCGTCGGGCGACATGATGCTCACCTGACCGTCGTAGAAGTTGACCTTCTTGTTCGGGTCCACGAGGCCCATGTAATAGGTCCGGTGGGTGTACCCGTCGGAGAGGACCATCTCCTTGTAGGCGTCGTTGGCCAGGACGANNCCCAGGCTGAACTGGGCGAACTCGATCGACCAGCGGCCGATCTTCTCGATCTCGGCGCGCTGCTCCTCCGTGATGCCGTGGGTCATGCCGCCGGGCACGGCCGTGGCCGGATGGATCTTGCGGCCGCCGATCATCTCGATGACGTTGTGGCCCTGCTTGCGGGCCTGGATCACCTGGCCGCCGACCTCCATGCCGACCTTGGCGAGAACACCCAGGATGTTGCGCTCGGCCGCGGGGGCGTCCGGTCCGACGATGAAGTCCGGGCCGCCCAGGNNTAGAAGTGGGTCGTGTGGTCCGTCACGTAGAAGGCGCTGTAGAGCAACTCGCGCAGGAGCTTCGCGGTTCGCGGCGGATCCACGTGGTAGACGGCGTCGGCGGCCTTGGCGGCGGCCATGTGGTGCGCTTCCGGGCAGACGCCGCAGATGCGGTTGGTCAGCGTCGGCATCTCCTCCACGGGGCGACCGACGCAAAACCGCTCGAAGCCACGCAGCTCCGGGATCTGGAAGTACGCGTTGGCTACCTCACCTTCGGGATCGAGGAAGATCTCGATCTTGCCGTGGCCCTCGAGCCTGGTGACGGGGTCGATCGTGATTCGTTCCATGCTCAATTCTCCCCGTCCGTGTCCCAGGCCGCCTTGGAGCTGCGGAGCAGCGAACCGGCGAGGCTGAAGCGGTAGAACTGGCCGGCAGGATCCACGATCCCGTCGAGCACCTTGTCAATGTCGTCCGGCTTCTGCGCCTCGACCACTGACGCGTACGCCGAGATCAGCCGGGCTCCGTAGTCGATGACACCGTCGGCCGCTCCGTAGCAGCCGATGCACGGCGCCCCGACGGCGGGGCAGAGCGCACCGCAACCGTCGCGGGTGGCGGGGCCGTTGCAGGGCAAGCCCTGCTCCAGGAGGCAGATCTCCGGGTCGAAGTGGGCGACCTGCTGGATGCGGACGAAGCGGTCGATCTTCTTGACGTCGCGCTTGCGGGCGCATTCGTCGCAGACGGTGGACTCGCCGGCGCCCAGGACCGAGCCCTTGGGCGGGAGCGGCCCGGTGCCGTTGAGGGCGGCAACGACCGCCTGCAGGGCGGCCCAGATCTGTTTGGACTCGGGCGGGCAGCCGGGGATCGTGTAGTCGACCTCCACGACCTGGTCGAGGGTCCGCAGCATCGGCTCGAACTCGGGCAGGTGAAGGACGCCTTCGGGCGCCTGGTACTCCCAGATCGGCCGGATGCCGTCGGGGTTGTCAGTGCTGGTCGTGGAGAAGGCGGTGTCGATGATCTGCTTGCGGCTCGACAGGTTCGCCAGGCCGGGGATACAGCCCTCACTCGCGCACGAGCCGAAGGCCACCATGAACTTCGACTTGCGCCGAAGCATCCTGGCGAGATGGACCGTTTCGTCCGTTCGCATGCTGCCGGAGACGAGAGTGATCGTGATCTCGCCGTCGGCCATCGACTCGATGTCGGCGTACTTGCCGTCCATTATCGTGGGCCACAGGACGATGTCGAAGGCCGCGGCCACTTCCACGATGTGCTCGTGGATGTTCACAATCGCGATGTCGCAGCCGCCGCACGAGGCGGCGCCGAAGATGGCGAGCTTGGGCTTGGCGCCGGCCTTCGCCGCGCCGTTTGACTTTGCGGTCGGGCTCATCGGGCCGCCTCCGCCGCATGCTCGGGGTTGGTTCCGCCCGGCGTCGCGGGTGGCCCGTCGGCGTCGCCGCCGGTGGCCTTCCAGGCCGTGTCCAGGTTGAAGGCGTCCAGGTCGACCATGTTGCCGGCCGGCCAGTTGAGCGGTCCGAGCGCGCGAACCTCTTCGGTCACGCGGGCGATCTCGTTGGCCAGGCGAACGCCCTCGGCGGCGCTGGCCCAGACGAGCTGGAGACGCGCCGGCTCGATGCCGAGCGCCTCGATCGTCCGCTGCAGCAGCTGGAAGCGCCGCAGGGCCTTGTAGTTCTGCTCGATGTAGTGGCATTCGCCCGGATGGCAGCCGCTGACCATTACCGCGTCGGCACCCTCGGCGTAGGCCTTGAGCACGAACGTCGGATCCAGACGGCCCGAGCACATGAGCCTGATCAGGCGGACGTTGGGCGGGTACTTCGTCCGCGCCGTGCCTGCCAGATCCGCGGCCCGATAGCTGCACCAGTTGCAGGTGAAGCCGATTATCACCGGCTCGAAGGTGGCGGCCGGAGCCGTCCCTTCCGCAGGGGCCGGTGCGACGGGTGCCTGCGCGCTCATGCTCGCACCGCCTCCTCGATCTGATCGTGGTGGGCTTCCGGATAGGCGCTCCGCTTGAGCGCCAGCCCGTCGGCCCCGACTCGGAGCAGACCCTCGATCTGGGCGAGGACCTGCTCGTCGCTGAAGCCGGTGCCGGAGATCGCTCCGGCGGGGCAGGCCGCGACACAGGTGCCGCAGCCCTGGCACATTGCCGCGTTGATGCTCGACACGCCCTTGACGTCATCGAAGCTGATGGCGTTGTACGGGCACATGGTGTTGCAGATCCGGCAGCCGGAGCAATGCTCCGGGTGAACCGTGGCCTTGATCGGCTCGAGGTTCATCTGCTTCTGCTGGATCCGGCCGAGGACTCGGGCAGCCGCCGCCGCGCCTTGCGCCACGGAAGCCGGGATGTCCTTGGGGCCGCTCACGCAGCCGGCGACGAACACGCCCTCGGTCATGGTCGCGACCGGATCGAGCTTGGGGTGCTTCTCGATAGCCCAGCCGTCGAAGCTGCACGAGATGCCGAACCGGACGGCCAGTTCCCTGGCGTCGGCGCGGGGCTCGAGGCCGGACGAGAGGATGACCATGTCGACCGGGAAGCGGCGCTGCTTGCCGACCAGCGTATCTTCCACCTGGAGGATCAGCTTGCCCTCTTCCTCCGGAGTGCGGGCCACGTCCGTGATCTCGGCTGGCTTGCCGCGGACGAAGATGCCACCCTCTTCCATGATCCGCTGGTAGAACTCGTCGTAGCCCTTACCGGCGGTCCGCATGTCGATGTAGAACTCGTAGATCGACGCCTCGGTGTGCTCCTTCACGAGGTGGGCGAACTTGAGGCTCTGCATGCAGCAGATCGCGGAGCAGTAGCTGTTGTGGTTCTTGTCGCGGCTGCCCACGCAGTGGACGATCGCCACCGACTTGGGCTCCGTGACGCCGTCGCGCAGGACGATATGGCCGTTGGTGGGGCCGGCGGAGTTGGATAGCCGTTCGAACTCGAGGCTGGTGAAGACGTTCGGCAGTCGGCCGTAGCCGTACTGCTGCATCTTGCGGGCGTCGAAGAGGTCGTAGCCGGTGGCGATGATGATGTTGCCGACCTCGAGGGTCAGCACCGTGTCTTCCTGGAGGAAGTCGATGGCGTTGGTCTCGCAGAACTTCTCGCAGGCCTTGCAGGTACCCTTCTCGAAGTAGGTGCAGTTCGGCCGATCGATGACCGGCGTCCGAGGGACGGCCTGGTCGAACGGCGTGTAGATCGCCTTGCGGTAGCCGAGCCCGGCCTCGAAGACTTCGTCCAGGACCTTCTTGGGGCACTTCTCCTGGCACACGCCGCAGCCGTTGCAGAGGTCCTCGTTGACGTACCGGGCCTTCTTGCGGACGGTGACGGTGAAGTTGCCGACGTAGCCCTCGACCTTCTCGACCTCGCTCCAGGTGAGCAGCTCGACGTTGGGATGCGTGCCGGCGGTGACCATCTTGGGGGTCAGGATGCAGGCCGCGCAGTCGAGAGTGGGGAAGGTCTTGTCGAACTGG
>PMIQ01000084.1 GCA_003157175.1 Chloroflexota bacterium | reverse complement strand
TCGGTCAGCCGATCCTGCGGGAAGTTGTAGGTCCGGACCTTCTCGGACCGCTCGCCCGAGCCGACCATGCTCTTCCTCAGCGCCGACTCCGTCGCGGCGGCCTTGGCTCGCTCGCGATCGAGAAGGCGGCTGCGCAGGATTGCCATCGCCTTGGCTTTGTTCTTGATCTGGCTCTTCTCGTCCTGGATGGCGACGACGAGGCCGCTCGGCATGTGGGTGATGCGGACCGCCGAGTCGGTCGTGTTAACCGACTGGCCGCCGTGACCGGTGGAGCGGTAGACGTCGACGCGGATGTCCTTTTCGTCGATCTCGATATCGACTTCCTCGGCCTCGGGCATCACCGCCACGGTCGCCGTCGAGGTGTGGATGCGGCCGCTCGACTCCGTGACGGGGATGCGCTGGACGCGGTGGACGCCCGCCTCGAACTTGAGTCGGCTGTAGGCGCCTCGCGACGCGATCTCGACGATCGCCTCGCCGATGCCGCCGATGCCGTTCTCTTCGGCGTGCAGGACCTCGGCCGGCATGCGGTGGCGTTCGGCGAACCGCAGGTACATCCGCAGCAGCTCGGCCGCGAAGAGCTTGGCCTCGTCACCGCCCGTGCCGGCGCGGATCTCCAGGATCACGCTCTTCTCGTCGTTGGGGTCGCGCGGGAGCAGCAGGACGCGCAGCCGCTCGATGAGCTCGGTCTCGCGCGACTCCAGCTTGCGGACCTCTTCCTGGGCCATGTCGTGCATCTCATCGTCGCCCGAGTCGCGCATCTCCAACGCTTCGGCGAGCTCCTTGCGGATCCCGCTCAGGTCGCGCCAGGTGGAGACCACCGGCTCGATCTGGGCCAGCTCCTTGCCCAGGCGCTTGAGCGCCGCCGGGTCCGCGGCCGTTTCGGGCCGCAGCAGCTCGGCGTTCATGGCGTCGTACTGGGCGGCGATTTCGATGAGCTTGGCGTCGATCATGGGGCCGCCTCCGGGCCGCCTGCGTCCTCGGCGCCACCGGCAACCGCGCCCAGGTCCGCGGCCGGCGAAAGCGGGCGGCACGCCAGCACGGCGCTGCCGGGCGGGATCTCGTTGCCGTCTGCGATCAGGGCGCGCTCTAGCGAGACCAGCGCGACTTCGATCATGTCGTCGCTGGGCTGGCTGGTGGTGATCATCTGGACCCAGATCCCCGGCGACCAGAGCCATCGCACCAGGGCGCGGTCGCGGTGTCGGGCGCCGAGCTGGAGCAGTTCATAGCTGACGGCGGCGATGACGGGAATCAAGACGATGCGCGAGACGACCAGCCACACCGGCGCCAGCTTGCCGACAACGGCGAACGCCAGGATCGAGATGAGCAGGACGACGACGAGGAACTCGGTGCCGCAGCGGGGATGCGCCGTCGGATACTTGCGGGCCGCCGCGACGGTCAGCGGATCGCCGGCCTCGAGGGTATGGATCGACATGTGCTCGGCGCCGTGGTATTGGAACGTGCGGCGCACGTCCGGCGCCCGCGACACCAGCAGCAGATAGCCGATGAAGATGACGACCCGGATCAGGCCCTCCGAGAGCTGCAGCCCGAAGCCCTGGTCCACGCGACCGACGGTGGCCTGCGCGAGGAAGAGCGGCAGCAGGAAGAAGATACCTACGCCGAAAACCAGCGCGACGACGAGCATGCCGCCGACCGCGACGGCCCAGCCCTTGCCCAGACCTTCTTCGGCGGCGGGCGAACTGGACGCCGGCGGAGTAGCGTCGGGATCGGTGTAGCTCGAGCCGGAGCCAGAGCCTGAGCCGGAGCCGGAGCCGGAGCCGGCGGAACCTGGCGTTTCGTCGGAAGCGGCGCCGAGGATCGGCACGAGCGGCAGCCTCAATACCGAATGGAGCACCGTCCCGGCCGCGCCACTTGCTCCCCCGGCCGCGCCGCCTGCGCCCGCGGCCTTCTTCTTGGCCTCTTCCGCGGCGAGCGCCTGGAGAGTGGCGGAGCGAACGAGCCAGCGCGTCCCGGTGACCAGAGTGTCGTACAGGACCACCAGGCCGCGAAGGAACGGCAGGCGCATCGCCCGACGGGCACGCAGGCCGAGGTCGAGCCGCTCGGTGGCCCAGACGATCGAACCATCGGGGTGCCGCAGAGCGACAGCGAGCGCAGAGCGGCCGCGCATCAGGACGCCTTCAATGAGCGCCTGGCCGCCGTAGTGGAAGCGTTTCATGAGGAAAGTCTAGCCGAGCGGCCGAGAGGGCTCAGCCGCCGGCGGCGGACAGGCCGAAGCAGGGCGCGAGGCCATGTTGAAACCGGATCGGCAAGGCCGGCGCAGCGGGCGATGCGCCCCGCGCCGGTCAGGCGCGTTGCGTGCGCTCGAGGCGGCGCTGGAAGCGCTCGACCTGACCCGCGGTGTCGAGGATCATTTGCTTGCCCGTGAAGAACGGGTGGCAGCTGTTGCAGACGTCGACGCGCAACTCGGGCCGGGTGGAGCCGACCTCGAAGGTCGTTTTGCACGAGGCGCAGAGAACCGTCGCCTGCTGGTATTTCGGGTGGATCTTCGGCTTCATG
>PMIQ01000199.1 GCA_003157175.1 Chloroflexota bacterium | reverse complement strand
GCGGGTGATCCCGACATACAGCAGGCGACGCTCTTCGGCGATCTCCTCTTGCTCCTTCGCCTGGCGGATCGGCAGGACGCCCTCGTCGAGTGCCGGCAGGTAGACGGCGTCCCATTCGAGGCCCTTGGCGCGGTGGTACGTCAGCAGGTTCACGCCGTCCGCGGAGTCGGCGGCCTCCGACGCCCCGCGGCTATCGAGGTCGGCGAGGACGGCGTCGATGGCGAGCGCTGGATCCGCGGCCGCCAGGTCCTCCAGGATGCCGAGCAGTAGCTCGAGCGAGGCGGCGCGTTCGCGGCCTTCGGAGCCCGCGTCGGCGGCGACGTCGTCCAGCCCCATGCGCTCGACGAACAGCCGCTCGACGGCGGCGACCAGCGCGTCGCCTGTCTCGGCCGGCCGCTCCCGCCGCAACAGACGCAGCGACTCGCGGATCTCGCGCCGGTCGAAGAACCGCTGGCCGCGAACGGTGAACGCGATGCCGGCGCGTGTCAGCGCATCCTCGATGGCCGGCAGCTGGGCGTTGATGCGGACGAGAACCGCCGTCTCCGCCGCCGCCACACCGGCGGCCCCCACCGCTCGAATCCAGGCGACGATCTCGCGAAGCTCGGCCTCGGCATCCGCGAAACGATGAACGACGGGCGCAGGCCCCTGGGGCCGAGTTGCCCGCAACGCGCCGCGTGGCCCGCCGGCAACGAGCCGGTTGGCCAGCTCGAGGATCTGCGGGCTGGAGCGGTAGTTCTCGGCGAGCGTGACGGTGCGCGCACCGGGATGGCGATCGGCGAAGCCAAGCAGGAACTCCGGCGTGGCGCCGGTGAAGGTGTAGATCGTCTGGTCCGGATCGCCGACCACCGCCAGATCGTGCGACTCGCCGAGCCACAGCTCGAGGAGCCGTTCGGACAGCGGGTTGGTGTCCTGGTATTCGTCGACGCTGAACCAGCGCTTGCGCGATCGAACCAGGGCGGCCGCCTCGGCGTCGCCTTCCAGCAGCTCGACGGTCTGGACGAGCATGTCCTCGAAGTCGAGCAGGCCCGCATCCGCCTTCGACCGCTCGTAGTCGCGGTAGACGCGGGCGAACAGGTCGGCCGGTATCGGCGCCCGATCGCCGCCTTCGTCGACCCACCGCGCCGGCCTGATGCGGCGCACCTTCGCCCATTCGATCGTGTCGGCCATGTCCTTGGCCGGCGTGAAGCGATATCCGCCCGGCAGCCGGCCGATGAGCGGCACGATCAAGCGCAGCTTCGAGTCGAGGATCGCTGGCAGCGGCGTGCCGTCGTGGCGACCCGGCCAGAAGTGGCGCAGCTGGGCGAGCGCGGCGGCGTGGAACGTGCGCGCCATCACGCCGCGGTGGCCGAGCGTCGCCAGCCGCGCCACCATCTCGCCCGCGGCTTTGTCCGTGAACGTCACAAGCAGGATCTGGTCCGACGGGACCGCGCCCGTCTCGATGGCATACGCCGCGCGGCGGCTGATGACCCGCGTCTTGCCCGAGCCCGCGCCGGCGACGATCGCGAGCAGGCCCGCCGTCGCGGTGACGGCCTCGCGCTGCGATGGGTTGAGGTCTTCCAGCAGGCGTTCGGCGGAGATGGCGGCGGTCAACGGATCCGACCTCGAGGAGGGCCAGCCTCCGACGACGCGAGGCTCGGATCGGAGCTTACCAGCCGGTCATTCGCCCGGGCTTACGGCAGACTCGGTTGAGGTTGACCGCGGCTCTTCGGTCATGGCGGGCCGTCGCGCCGTCGACGAACCGATCTTGTGGGCGTCGAGGGCGTCGAGGGCGGAGGCATCCGAGAGATCCGCCGATCGGCCCGGTCGGGCGGCCGGGCTGCGGCGAACCAGGTGAACGTGGGTGAGTCCGGAGATCGGGCCGCGGTGCATTCCGGCTATCGCCATCGAGTTGCCTCATTTCTGCTGCTTGGGCGCCGACCCTCCGACGGCGGCCATGTCTTCCAGGATTGGCCCACTTTGAGCCGGGCAACCTTGCGACTGCCTGAACGTGGCCAGAGTGTCGCAGGGCGGAATGGGGGAGAATTGGGCGGGCGTTTCGCCGGCCGCCGCCTCGGGGTCCCCGTCGGCGCCGTTGCCGCCGCGCGCTGCCGCACCCGCGGACGCCGGCGCGGGCCGAGACTCAGGAGGATGCCAGTTGGCCGCAGCAATCGTTCCAGCTCAGGTCGACATCCTGGTGATCGGCTACGCCGACACGCCCTCGGTCGCCGGCACCGTGGGACTGGTCCGCGACGGCGATCGCATTATCGTCGTCGACCCGGGCATGGTCAGGAGCCGCGCGCTGATCCTGGACCCGCTCGAGCGGCTGGGTATCTCGGCGGACGAGGTGACCCACGTCTTCGTCTCGCACCACCATCTGGATCACACCGTCAATATCGCCCTCTTCCGCAACGCGGAGATCGTCGACTTCCGCTCGGCCCGCCGCGACGACCAGGTGAACCCCCATCAGGGCGAAGGCTTCAAGCTCGCGCCAAACACCACGATCTGGGTCACGCCGGGCCACACGCCGCAGGACGCCAGCCTGGTCGTGGACACCGCGGACGGCCGCCAGGCCTTCACTCATCTGTGGTGGCGCTCCGACCGCACGCCGGAGGTTGATCCGTACTCCACCGACCCGGCCGAACTGACGCGCAACCGCCGCCGGCTGCTCGACGGCGTCGACATCGTTATCCCCGGCCACGGCGCACCCTTCCGCGTGCGGTGACCGGCGCGGCCGGGCGCCGCTTGAGGGGAGTTCGTGGGTGCCCATTGCGCACCGCGAGCGGTCAGCCGGGCCGGTTGCCCTGTCGCGCGATGCGCTCTCCCGGAAGCGAGGCGGGCGCGTTGCGCTCGCCTGATCGGTAGCCGCCGTTCGCCGGCCTGGTCGCGGACGCCTGTCGCTGCGGCCGATATGGCGAGCCTTGCCGGGTCGGCGACCCGCCGCCGGTATACGGCCGGCGAGCCGGCGCATACCCGATCGAGGTGCCGCCCGGGGCCGGCCGACGCGACTCGGCCGACGGGGCCCGGCCGAAGTCGCTGGGCACCGGCCGGCGAAAGCCACCGGCTGGGGCGCGGCGCGGCTCGACCGGCGACGACTGGTTGAAGCCGCGCTGTGCGGCCGGGCGGTACTCGGCAGGAGCGGCCGGGCGCGCCCTGCTCGGCGCGGGCTGGCGGTACTCCGCCGGCGCGGCCTGGCTCGGCCTGGTCGGCGCCGCGTGCGGCTGTCGGAAACCGGACGGGCCCGCGACTCGCGGCGCGTTTGGTCGCCGGCCTGCGTTCGGTCGAACGTCACCGGAGCGCTGGCGGATCGGCTCTCGTCGGATCGATGGATCGACCTCGAAGCCCGGCACGACTTCGCGGCGGATCGGCTGGCGCAGGAGAGTCTCGATGTCGGCCAGCAGTAGGTTCTCGTCGATGCAGACGAGCGACACCGCGTCGCCCTCCATGCCGGCGCGACCCGTCCGCCCGATCCGGTGGACGTAGTCCTGGGCTACCGTCGGGAGTTCGAAGTTCACAACGTGAGGCAGGCCCTCGATATCGAGGCCGCGCGACGCGACTTCCGTGGCCACCAGGATGGCGACCCGTCCAGCCTTGAAGTCGTCCAGCGCGTGGACTCGCTGGCTCTGGCTCTTGTTGCCGTGGATCGCCGCGGCCAGGAGGCCGTCGTGACCGAGCTGCTCGGCCAGGCGGTTGGCACCGTGCTTTGTCCGAGTGAAGACGAGCGCCCGGTCGATCCGGCCGCTGCTGACGAGGTGGCTCAGCAGCTCGCGCTTGCGTTCGCGATCGACGGGGTAGACAACCTGGCGAACGAGCTCGATCGGGGCATTGCGGCGCGCGATCTGAACATAGTCCGGCTCGTGAAGCAGGCCGTCGGCCAGCTCGCGGATCTCGTCCGAGAACGTGGCCGAGAAGAGCAGGTTTTGACGCCGCGCCGGCAGCAGGGCGAGGATCCGGCGAATGTCGCGAATGAAGCCCATGTCCAGCATGCGGTCGGCCTCGTCGAGGACGAGGATCTCGACCGACCCTAGATCGATGGTCCCCTGACCGGCATGGTCGAGCAGCCGCCCGGGCGTGGCGACCACGATCTCCGGGCCGCCGCGGAGGGCGTTGACCTGCGGCTGGAAGCCGACGCCGCCATAGATGGTGGTCGAGCGGATCGGCCGGCCCGCGCCGTAGGTTCGAACGCTTTCCTCGATCTGGAGCGCCAGCTCGCGCGTCGGAGTGAGCACCAGGCAGCGGATCGGCTGACCGGTCGCGCCACGCGGCAGACTCCGGCCGGGCGCGAGAGCGCGCGGCGCGACCCGGCTGGCATGGAGCAGCTGGAGGATCGGCAGCACGAAGGCCGCCGTCTTGCCCGTGCCCGTCTGGGCGCTGGAAAGGAGGTCGCGGCCGGCGAGCACGATCGGGATCGACTCAGCCTGGACGGGGGTAGGCTCGGTATAGCCCTGGGTGGCCACCGTTCGAAGAAGGTCGGGCGTCAGCCCGAGCTGATCGAACGAGGAAGGTGCCGAAGGCGACTGGACCGACTGGGGCGCCGCCGTGGGGGCTGCGTGGCCGGCGGTCGGCCCAGGCCGGCCGGGCGATGAGGGACGCTCGGACACAAGGCCGAGCTGAAATGAAGACATTACAGAGATGCTCCTGACGTGGCCCACCCGCGTTTTCTTATCCAGCGGGACCGGTCAGGGCGAGAAGTGGATCGAGATCGGACGGTGCTTTACCGGGGCGCAGACCGGTGCGCCCATTCGTTCACGAGGCCCTAAGCATACACGGCATCGCGGAATGGAGGCCGCGGCCCGGCCAAACTGGCCCGCGGCCCGCGGCGGCGAGTCCGCGGCGGCCAGGACGACGGCGCCTTCCTACTTGCCGCCCTTGCCGCCGGCGGCCACGACGCCGTCGATCTCGGCCAGCTCATCCGGCGCGAAGTCGAGCTTCTCGAGCGCCCGGACGTTGTCCTCGAGCTGCTCGACCGAGCTGGCGCCGACGATCGCCGAGGTAACGCGCGGATCGCGCAGCACCCACGCGAGGGCCATCTGGGCCAGGCTCTGGCCGCGGCGCGTGGCGATCGCGTCGAGGGCGCGAATGCGCGGCAGGTTCTTCTCGATCTCGTCGAGGCCGAGGAACGGCGAGTGCGTCGCCCTCGATCCGGCCGGCACGCCCTTGAGATAGCGGTTGGTGAGCTGGCCCTGCGCCAGCGGCGAGAACGGAATGCAGCCCACCTGTTCCTCGCCGAGCACGTCGAGGAGACCGTCCTCGATCCAGCGGTTCAGGAGCGAGTAGGAAGGCTGGTGGATGAGCAGCGGCGTGCCCAGGCTGCGCAGGATCGCCGCGGCTCGGCGCGTTTCCGCCGGCGGGTACGACGAGATGCCGGCGTATAGCGCCTTGCCCTGGCGCACGGCCGTGTCCAGCGCGCCGAGCGTCTCCTCGAGCGGCGTGTCCGGGTCGAGGCGGTGAGAGTAGAAGATGTCGACGTACTCGAGCCCGAGCCGCCGCAGGCTCTGGTCCAGGCTGGCCAGCAGGTACTTGCGCGAGCCCAGGTCTCCGTACGGCCCCGGCCACATGTCCCAGCCGGCCTTTGTCGAGATGACGAGCTCGTCCCGGTAGCGCCCGAAGTCGGAACGGAGGATGCGCCCGGCGTTCTCCTCGGCCGAACCGTATGGCGGCCCGTAGTTGTTGGCCAGATCGAAGTGGGTGATGCCGAGATCGAACGCCCGCCGGACGATGGCCCGCTGGGTGCTGAGCGGCGACCCATCGCCGAAGTTGTGCCAGAAGCCGAGCGAAAGCACCGGGAGCTTGAGCCCGCTGCGGCCGGACCGACGATAGGACATGGCCTCGTATCGATCGGCGGAGGCCACGAAGGGCGAGCTGTCCAGTGGCGGTTTCTGGGTCATTTGGCGGGTACCTCATGCGGTTACACCGACAGCGTACGACGGCTCCGGCCGGGATGTTCTTCGATGAATGGCCTGAGTTCGACGCAGCCGCGACCAATTGGCGCAGTTATCGAATAGACGCGGGCAAAGGGGACCTATGGCGTCTGTTCGGGCTTCCGAGGCGAGGACATCGTGGACGGGTCTCGCGGTCTCATCAAAGACCACTCCCCGAGACTTCGGCCTCGCGCATGATCCGCGTTCTAAACAGCAACAATCGCCGGCGCTTAGACCCGGCGTTACGACCAAAGCCGTCCCCCGCTGCTGGTTCCCGTTCGGAATCGCGACTTGGTCGTATGGTCGTGCTCGATCGAATCCTGATGGCCGTCGTCGCCGGCATTTGGAGCGTAGCCGCGGCCTGCCTCGTATTCGGCTTTGGGGACCCTGCCGCACAGCGTGCCGTCGCCGACGTCGGCGAGGCCGCCATCGACCTGCTGGCCGGCGTGATCGTCCTTCGGGCCGCGCTGCGCGCCGACGTCCGGCGGATTCGTCTTGCCTGGGCCGTGCTGGGCATTGCGACGCTCGTCTACGCCGTGGGGGACGGGGCATGGGCCTGGTTGGACCTCGGCGGCGGCAGCACAACCTCCCCGTCGGTAGCCGACCTTGCCTACGTCGCCTACTACCCGATCGTCGTCGCCGCCCTCTTCATGTTCCAGGGCGCATCGTCATTCCGGCGCGACACGCTCAGGCTCACGATCGACTCGCTTATCGTGGTCGTCGGTGGTGGCATCGTCGTCTGGCACACGCTGTTTCGACCCGTTCTCGAGAGCCTTGACCCGAACCCGCTGAGCGCGGCGCTCGCGCTCGGCTACCCGATCGGCGACCTCGTGCTCCTGTTCGGTGTCGCCGCAACAGCCCTGCGCCATCCGCCAGAGATCGATGCCAGGGCGCTCACGGCATTGGTCGCCGGTCTCGCGCTCATGTTCGTGGGCGATGTCGGCTACGGACAGTTGAATCTCGCCGGCTCATTCGACCTCGTGCGCTGGCCCGACGTCATCTATCTCAGTTCGACGCTCTTGATTGCCCTCGCCGGGTACTTCCAGGCGCACCCCGCAGCAACGGCGGAGGGCCGCGGGAAATCCTTGAGCCGCTGGCTCCTGGGCCTACCATATGTAGCCCTCGCGGCGGGCTACTCGGTCCTCATCGCGCTCGCCATGGGCCAGGTCACGGACGAGCTCATCGAGGTGCTCTACGGGTCTCTCTTGCTTACGGCGATGGTGCTGATCCGGCAGGAACTCGTGCTGCGCGAAAACAGCCGTCTGATGACGGACCAGGCACGGCGGGAGTCGGAGCAACGATTCAGGGCGCTCACCGCGAACAGTTCCGACGCCGTCGTGCTTGTCGATCGTGACGGTATCGTGACCGACGCCACGCCGGTAGTCGGGCGCGTCCTCGGGGTCGATAGCTCCAAGCTGGTGGGCCGCTCGATCTTGCGGCTGGTTCACGCCGACGACGCCGCGCGAATCCAGGCATTCATAGTGGACTTGGCGGCCGGGCGGTCCGTCATCCAGCCCATCGAGTGGCGGCTATGGGATGTCACCGGTGTCTGGCGCCAGGTCGAGAGCATCGCCGCCAACCTCCTGGACGACCCCTCCGTCGGGCAGATCGTTCTCACCACGCGCGACGTCCGGGAGCGCAAGACGCTCGAGCGACAGCTCATGCAGATCGCCCTGCGCGACCTTCTGACCGACCTCCCGAACCGAACCCTGTTTCACGACCGGGTGGGGCAGGCGCTTGCGAGCGCCGTCCGCGGCCAACAGCGAACAACCGTCCTTTCGCTAGATCTGGACGGCTTCAAGCGCGTCAACGAGAGTCTCGGCCAGACGGCGGGCGATCAGGTCCTCCAGGAGGTCTCTCGCCGCCTGCGCGCCTCGGTCCGCGCCGCAGACACCTGTGCCCGCCTTGGCGGAGACGACTTCGGGGTCCTGATCGACGGTCACTCGACGCCAGAGGATGCACTGGCTGCGGTCGATCGCATCCTCGCCTCCATCCGAGAGCCGATCGACTTCGCCGACAACCCGGTCCATCTGACCGCGAGCATGGGCGTCGCGACGACCGGCCCAAACGACGCCGATGCGGCCGGNNATCGATCAGGCTGAGTTCGTGCTGAACTATCAGCCGATCGTCGACCTGTTCACCGGTGAGCTCATCGGGGCGGAGGCCCTCATCCGATGGGACCATCCGACCCACGGAAGGATCGCTCCCACGGTCTTTATCCCTCTCGCCGAGGAGACGGGATTGATCAACGAGATCGGAACGTGGGTCCTTCGGACCGCCTGCACCGAGGTCGCCCGATGGGCTGCGCTCTCCCCCGGCCGGGTGCCACGAGTGTCGATCAACCTCTCGGCCAACCAGCTCGCCGACCCACAGTTCGCCTGGACCGTGCAGGCGGCCNNTCCGCCTCCCTCGAACGACTGCACGCCATACGTGCCCTGGGCGTTCAAATCGCCATCGACGACTTCGGGACTGGATACTCGTCGTTGGCCTACCTGGAGCAGTTCCCCGTAACTCATATCAAGATCGACCGATCTTTCGTGACTCCGCTCGACGATCCAGGGCGCGGCGCCGGGGTCGTCCATGCGATCGTCGAGATCGGGCGCGCGCTCGGCCTGACGACCGTCGCCGAAGGGATAGAGACGCCAACCCAGCTCCGGCGGCTGCGTGAGTTGGGTTGCGGGCTCGGCCAGGGTTACCTCTTCGCCCGCCCCCTGGAGCGTGACGCGATGGCTGACCTGGTCGCGCGGAAGACCGGAGCCGTCTTTGCCGCCGAGGTCGCGATGGGGGACAGAAGGGAAATGGCCGGGGCGAAGGCGTCCAGCCCCGCCCGGGTCCAGTCGGGGGCGCGACCGTGAGCGGCGATCCGTCGCTGAGGCTCGCCACCCCGTCCTCTGCGCCTGGGCCCTTGTGGCGGACCAGTCGCCGCACCCGGAGTACAGTGAGTCCGCAGGCTGCCAATCCGCTGCGGGAGGTTTCATGGATGTCGTCGAGTTCCAGCGTCTCACTGCTCGGGTAGTCGCGACTCGAAACTCTGAATCGCGCGCCTTTCTCCAGGCGTTTGACCGGGCTCCGGGGCCCCTTTTCGGGTGGTCGGAGCGAACCTGCGCCAACTGGCGAGTGTGGAGTCGCGACAACGATGCTCTTCGAAGAGCAGTCGCCGAGCTGGAGGCCTTCCTCGACGCCGAAAGCTCCGCGGCGCGCTGAGCCCAGCACCGCTCAGTCTGCCTCGCCTCCTTCTGCCAATTCCCGATCCGGGCGCCGGGCGCCCGGCAGCTGACAGGAAGAGCCCCCGCGGCCCGAGGGGGTAGGCGGCGGGGGCTTGGGGGAAAGGCGACCACTCCGGATGGGAGAGCTGCCGATTGGCCGCCAGTCTAGGGCCGCGATGATAAGCCGCAGATAAGGCCGAGATAAGCGGCGTTTGCATTGGCCGAGAACGGAACCAGTCCCCGTTCCGACGCGAGTCGCGGTGGTCAGGTGCTGTCGGAGCTCGTTGAACCGCCGTAACACCTCGGTAACTACGGGGCATACACTCGCCTCGTCCTGACAGCGCCACACGGGAGAGCCAAGTTGATAAGCGGCGCGCACGTCATCCTGTTCACGCCTGCAGCGGAGGCCACTCGCGACTTCATGCGCGATGCGCTCGGGCTCTCGTCGGTTGATGCCGGCGGCGGCTAGCTCATCTTCGCCCTGCCGCCCGCCGAAGTCGCCGTCCACCCGGCCGAACAGCCGAGCCACGAGCTCTATCTGATGTGCGACGACCTGGCGGCCACGATGGCTAATCTCGCTGGCGCCGGGGCCAGCTTCGGGCCGGTCCACGAAGAGCGCTGGGGGCGCGTGACGGTCATGACCATCTCCGGCGGAACGCAGCTGTCGATCTACCAGCCTTCGCACCCGAGTCCCCTCGAGCGCCCCTGATCCCGCCTGCGTCGGCGCCTTTCAACCGCCTCGCGATGCCGCGCTAGTGCTTGCTTTCCAGGCGTCGATTTGGCAATCGTGCGATGGTAAGCCGCGGGGCGCGCGCTGACCGAGTAGCCTGAGGCGTACCGCGCGCTGCAAGAAGACATCCGGCCGCACGAGTCAGTCTTTCGCAACGCTCGATCTGGCGGGCCCGGCGGACCCCGTTCCTACACCAACTGCGGCAATCTCTGGGGACACGGGCGCTTTCCGAACGCGAAAAGTAAACGTCCGGACTCATCAATTGGCGGCGAAAACGGCTCGCCTGGTAGGTCGCAGGGTTGGAAACGGCACCCTCGCGGCCTGTCGCGCCCGGGCCGTCTTCATCACCCAGTACCCCGCCACGATGGCTGCGTACTATCGGTCGAGCACAGCCGCTCGGCCGCAAGCAACTCGGACAAACCTGCGGGTCGCGCTTCTAGCTGACGGTCCGGAGCATCGACCACATCGTGGACCACGGCGCTCGCAGGCCGGTGCATACCGAGACGGCCTCTCCCTGCTCGCCATTCGTGATGCCTAACCCGTTGTCGATCGTCGCGACAACGTGACAGCCGACAAAGAACTGACTCCAGTCGGCCGGTCTCCAGTCGCCCACGTGCACCACCACCGTGCGGTCGGCCGGTGGGGGTCCCCAGTCCCAGAACGAGTTGTGGCCCGAGTAGATCGGGGGCAGCCCAGTGCCGAGCAACTCTAGCGGGCTCGCCTCGCTGTAGTCGTTGGTCAGGATCACCGCGTGGGCTCGCTCGTCCGCGGGCAGGCCAGCCACCACGCCCTCCACCGTGGAGACGAACTGCGGCCAGCCGACCGTGTTCGCAACATCGGGCACGGTGGCCGGGAGCGTCGTCTTGGCGTAGGTGGCGAGCGGCAGGATCGGCAGGGTCAGATAGGCTATGAGGGCACCAGATAGCACGGCCGCCGTCGTGAAGCTCGCAGCCTTGATTCGGAAGTGGCCGCGGGCCAGCCAGCGGTCGAGGAGGATCGCCCCGGCCGCCATGAACAGCGGCGCGGTGCCGATCGCGTAGTAGGCCTTGCCGCCACTGATCACGACGAGGGCGAGTCCGATCAAGGCGGCGATCCCGATCGCGCGCCACGGAGCGGCTGCCTTCGTCCTCAGAACCCAGACCAGACCCGCGACGCTGACTGGGAAGAGGAATGGGCCGGTAAAGAGCCAGAGCAGCGGCACGATCTGACCGCGGTTGTCGGCGGCGTATTGGGAGATGGCTTGCGCCATCGTGAGTTGCGGCCAGCCGTTCGCCGCCTGCCAGGCGAGGTTCGGAGCCCAGATCAGCAGCGCGATCCCGATGGCCGCCCACGCCCAGCGCGAGCGCACGACGTCCCAGCGGCGGGCGAGGACCAGTCCGACTGCCAGACCCGCTCCCAGGAATAGGATCGTGTCCTTGTTCTCCAGGCCGATCCCGGCCACCGCGCCAACAGCCAGCCAGAGACGCCGGTCGCCGCCCGCGAGCAGCTTCACGAGCAGCCAGAGGACGATCGCCCAGACGAGCAGGTCGGGCTCG
>PMIQ01000029.1 GCA_003157175.1 Chloroflexota bacterium | reverse complement strand
GGGGCCGTGGATGATGTTCTCGCTGGCCAAGAAGTACAACGTCTCAAAGCCCAAGGACCTGCTCGGGATGTGCCAGGAGCTTGGGGTCAAGATCTATCCGTGCCAGATGACCATGGATCTCTTCGGGCTCAACAAGGAAGACCTGATCGATGGTCTTGAGGAGCCGGTTGGCGCCGCGACGATGCTGATGCTGGCAACTGAGGCGGACTCGACGCTCTTCATCTAGCCGGCGGCGGCGAGACGCGACCTGGGGCCTCTTGTCCAACCGCGATTGGTGGGGCCTCTGCCGGTCCTGTCAGGGACGCTCCTGGCTCAGACGTTCGCGGATGCGGCGGGCGATGCCGTCCTCGACGACCGCGTCGGCGTCGCGCAGGTTACCCATCGTGGCACGTATCCCCACCAGGCTCGTGTAGAGCGGCGGACAGGTCGGGCAGCCGGCCAGGTGTTCCTCGACCATCGACTTCGTGGCTTCGTCGAGTTCGCCATCGAGATAGGACGAGACGTGTCGACGCGCCTGCCAGCATCGCATCGGCTGAGCCAGGCTCGCCTCCCGACGCCCGTCGGATGAAGCGAGTGCGCTGACCAGCATCATCCGGCCGCGGCGTAGCCGCTGTTTCGCCGCCGGCAGGCTCACGTCCATCGACCCGGCGATTTCGGCGCTGGTCCATCCGAGCGCATCGTGGAGGACAACCGGCAGTCGATAGATGACCGGCAGGCGCGCCAGCGCGTCCTCGAGTTCGTCACGAAGCTCTGCCCTTTCGAGGACGAGCTCAGGCTGGACCGAATAGGAATCGTCTTTCCAATCCGACTCGATGTCATCGATGTCGAGTTCGTCACGTCTCCGCCTGGAGCGGTCGATGATCCGGTTGACAAGGCTGCGCCGAAGCCAGGCCGGCAATGCGGACGCGTCGCGAAGTTGGTCGCGTCGACGCCACGCGCCGACGATCGTTTCTTGGGCGCAGTCTTCGGCTTGGTCCGGGTCGGACAGAAGGCGAGTCGCGAGCCCCACCAGGCGCGGCAGCTCGGCGGCAAGAAGTCCGGCGAACGAATCCGCCTCGGTCTCGCCGGCCTGACCTGCCGACTCGGTTTGTTGGGTCACGGGCCTACCTTCGAGCGGAGACGGTGCTGAGCCGAAGGATGGCATAGAGCGGGCAGAAGCCGACGATGCCCGTAACGAGTGCGATGGCGCCGACGAACGACGTCACGTACACGATCGGTGCGGCGAGAAGCCCGGCTGCGGCGGCGGCGAGCAGTGCGATCCCGACGACGATGCGGATACCGCGGTCGATCGGGCGTTCGTTGATCTGAAGCTTCACGGGTTGGTTCTCCTTGGTTGAGACGGGCTGTTCTACCGCCTTCACTCCAAGGACGAGATCGCGACAGAAATGGATACAACTCGGGTCCCAAGGCCCCGCGAGCGCTTCGTTCGCCCCGAAGGTCAGCGCAGAACGAGGATGCTGGTGAGGAGGATCAGCAGCACCGCCGTCGTGATCGCCGCGTAGAGGCGGTCGCCTTCCAAAGCGAAGCCGACCACAGACGCGGCGACACGCGCGACCGGCGTCGCGAGCAGCGTGGCCAGCCCGAGTTGCGCGATCGCGGCAGGCTCGAGCGTGGCAAGACGACGGGGCAGGTTCGAGAAGTCAGTGTTCGCAGACGTCGCCGCTGCGGCGCCGAGGAGCGATCCTTGCCAGCCGACCGCCAACGCCGCGACAAACCCAACCGCGATGAACGCCGCGCTTACCACCACGCCGACGATGAGGACGCCACTCACCATCTCTCGGAACCGCTCGGGAGTCATATTCCGAACCCCAGGCCGCGGGCGATCGTCTCGAGCCCTACCGCGATCAGCACCGGCAGAAATATCAGCCGCACGGACCGGTTCGAGATGTGCTGCAGCAGGCGCGCGCCGATAAGGGCTCCCGTCAGAACACCGAGGGCGACCGGAGCTGCAATCTGCGGATCCACATCGCCGCGACCCAGGTATATGCCGGCGGACGCGGCCGCTGTCACGCCGATCATGAAATTGCTCGTCGCCGAGCTCACCTTCATCGGCAGTCTCATGGCTCCGTCCATAGCAAGAACCTTGAGCACGCCCGAGCCGATACCCAACAGCCCCGATACCAGGCCGGCGATCCACATGAGGACGAAGCCGAGCGGGATGCGCTGCGCCGAATATGCGACCTCGCTCCCGAGCTTGCGATCCGGATACGAGGACGCCAGGCGCAGGCGCGTGGCCAGTCCCGAGGCCGAGGCCGAGGCCGTGGGCGGTGTCTCCTCACCCATGCGCGACACCTGCATCCCGGCGGAGCCGAGGAGGATGACGCCAAGGAGAACGTAGAGGAATGCCGGCGCCACCACGGCTGCCAGCAGAGCACCGCACACCGCTCCGGTCGTGGTCGCGAGCTCTAGGAACATGCCGACGCGCATGTCGGTCATGCGATCGCGGACGTAGGCGGCTGCGGCCCCGGAACTCGTGGCGATGACCGACACGATGCTTGCCCCGATCGCCAGGTGGATGTCCACGCCGAACCCGATGGTCAGGGCGGGGATCACGAGGATGCCGCCGCCGACGCCCGCAAGGGCGCCGATCAGGCCAGCCGCGACGCTGATTGCGAATATGCCGAGATCGGCCTGGGGTGTCATTGGGGTGAGGTCATAGGCGCCTGTCCATTACTCCGCTATTTGCGCAATAATGCAAGTGCTGTTATCTTCTCACACGTCGGCCGGAAGCTGGAAATGGCGAAGAGGGCACCAGTGAAAGATAAGGGCTATCGAGATCCGGAGCGGTATCGGCTCCATGCGGAAGTCTGCCGTGTGTTGACCGATCCCAAGCGACTCATGCTCCTCGACGTCCTTCGCGAAGGTGAGCACTCCGTCGGCGAGCTGGCCGAGGAGCTGGGCAGCAGCCTCGCGAACGCGAGCCAGCACCTGGCGGTGCTGCGGTCAGCTGGCCTGGTAGACACCCGCCGGTCTGGCACGACCATCCTCTACAGCCTGGCCGAACCGGAACTGATCCAAGCGTGCGATGTGATCCACCGGATCGTCGGTCGCCGACTTGCGCTTCGATCGAGCGGAGACGTCAGGGCCGGAGTCGTCGATGAGAGCATGCCGGCAGCGAGAGGCGCGTTCGCTGCGGTACAACCAAGTTCACCACTGGAGTAGAAATGCACCTCTTCTCACGTTCTAACACCCCGGAGATCAGCGTCGACGAGCTCGACGCCCTCATCCGGAGCGGAAACGTCCGCGTCCTGGACGTTCGCGAGGAGTGGGAGTTCAGCCGCGGCCGTGTGCCCGGAGCGGTGAACGTGCCGCTCCAGAGACTCCCCGAGAGGGCAGGGCAACTGAAGCGAGACAAGCCGTATGCCGTGATCTGCGAGAGTAGCAGTCGCAGCCGTGGCGCCACCGACTTTCTCCTCGGCCAAGGCTTCGAGGGGGCCGTCTCGGTCAAAGGCGGCACGAGCGCATGGGCGCGCGCGAACCGACCTCTCGTGAGGGCGTAGTCATGGCAGCAGATCAGCGTCGACTCGACTGGGACGAGCGGCACAAGGGCGGGGATTTCGAAGGCGATGGCCCGAACCCGACGCTCGTAGCGGGCGCGGCAGGTCTTGTGCCCGGTTCAGCGCTCGAGCTGGCTTCAGGCAGCGGAACAAACGCCGTCTGGCTGGCGCAGCAAGGCTGGCAGACGACGGCGGTCGACTGGTCGCCGGTTGGCCTCGCCAACGGCAAGGCCAAGGCCGATGCCGCGGGCGTTGCAGTCGATTGGCAGGAGCGAGACCTCTTCGAGTGGTCGCCTCCGGCCCGGTCGTTCGACCTGGTCGTAATTGCCTATCTGCATTTGCCGCCCGACGAGCGCGGTCCCGTCTACGCCCATGCCGCCGCGGCCGTGGCACCTGGTGGCCGGCTGCTGATCGTTGGCCACGACCGCAGCCACGGAGCCGAAGGCCAGCCCGGGCCGGATCCCGCTCGCTTGTTCACGGCGAATGAGATCGCCGCGGCCCTTCAGGCCAGCGACCCCGAGTTAATCGTGGAGCGGGCCGATGTCGTGCGCCGCGTGCCACTGCCAGGCGCCGGCCCAATCGACGCGCTTGTTGTCCTACGCAGACCATGACCTTCCCAAGGAGCAAACATCAGTGACCGTCAAGACAACTACCGCCCGCTACGACGGGTCCGGCCTCCGTTTCATCGCCAGGACAGGCTCCGGCCACGAAATCGTGCTCGACGACTCCGGCGGCAACGCCGGTCCGCGTCCCGTCGAGATGCTCCTGGTCGGTCAGGCCGGCTGCACCGGAATGGACGTCATGTCCATCCTGCAGAAGAAGCGGCAGGTCGTCACGAGCTACGAAGTCTCCGTCTCTGCCGAGCAACGTGATAGTCAGCCCGCCATCTACACCCGGGCAGATGTGGTGCACATCGTCGAGGGGCCGGCGGTAGACGAGGCGGCAGTGCGCCGCGCCATCGAGCTTTCCGCGACCAAATACTGCTCGGTCGCGGCGATGTTATCGGCCGGAACGGTGGAGATCCATCACCGCTACCGCATCGTCGGGCCGGACGGCGCAGCCCCCATCGAGGGCGAGGTCATGGTCAGCGGACCCGGGGCCGACCCAGACAGTCTGGCAAGACCGCAGCCGGCCGGCAGCCCCGCGTAGTGGCTGGGATACGGCTTCCCGACCTCGGTCGTCGCGGGGAGGGTTGGTTCCTCCTGCA
>PMIQ01000186.1 GCA_003157175.1 Chloroflexota bacterium | reverse complement strand
CGAGGTAGATGCCGTGCGGCTGCCTGCGCCAGTGCGGGTGGCGTCATAGGCCGCCCGCCGATCCGGGTCGCCGAGCACATCCCAGGCATCGTTCAGGGCGATCATCCGAAGGGCATCGCCACCGTGGTCGGGGTGGTACTTCCGCGCCAGAGTGCGGTAGGCCGCCCGAATGACCTCCGCCTCGGCGCGCGGATGGACCTGCAGAACCTCATAGAAATCGCGCATGGCCGAGAGCCTACAACCTTGCCGCCGTCCGGCGCGAGGGCTCCGGCCGAAAGGGTGCCGCGGCGCATCGTCGGCGCCTTCGGGCCGGCATGTCCGGACGGGTGGCGAAAGTCAACTGCCAAGTGACTTCTGCCAGGTACGTGGCAGACGAGGATGCCTGCGCTGCTTACTTTTCTGCAATCAAACTTCTCTAGCAGGGCTCCCATGCCCGACCAATCGGACGCGCCCAGCCCGGATACGCCACCTCCGCGGCGGACGCCGGCTGATCGAGGATCAGTGGATCTGGCGGGTCAGTGTGAGCTCGCGGCGATCGGTCTCGTCGAGGATGGCGCCCCAGAAGACGCTGGTCCGCGGCCAGAGCTGACGGGGCCCTTCCTCGACCGCGGGCGCCAGGTCTCCGACGCCGATCGCGGGCTGCCACGGTGCGCGCCGGCGGGTCTTCAGCCAGGCACGAGCCGATGCCTGCACGCCGTCGATGAGCTGGGCCGTGTCGTCGCGGCACTAAGGGTCCAGAGCCCGGATGAGGCCGGCGAAGCGAGCCCTCTGCGGCTGAAGGTCCAGGTCTCGGCCGGTGGCTCGCTGGCCTCCCGCGACGACACGCCTGAAAGCCTCTTCGAGCGCGCCGACGGCGCCCTCTACTCGGCCAAGCGCGACGGCCGCGACCGCATCGCCATCGCGGAATAAAGGCGACCCCTCCCGAAAATCCGGAAGGGGTCACTTGACGCTCAGGATCTGGTGAGCCCGCTGGGATTCGAACCCAGAACCCTCTGATTAAGAGTCAGATGCTCTACCGTTGAGCTACGGGCCCACGGCCGCGAAGGATACAGCAACCGGCGCCTCGGGTACCGCTCGTGCCTCAGGACAGCGTGCCGTCGGGCCGGGAGCGGGTAAGGCTGGCGCGCCTGCACCGGCATCATCAGAACTGACTACTTCCTATCGGGACCCTCGATGCCTACAGACAGGACGTCGGCGGGGCTACGATAGGAGGACGATGCAGGCCCCGACGTAAGTTCGGAGGGACAGTCGCGCCCGGGACGACAGAACGTGGCACAGGCTTTGGCCGGACATGACCTCAGGCTCCTGGAGCACCTCGGCGCAGGGTTGGCGATCGTCGATCCGGGCGGTCTGGTCGTGCTCTGGAACGACGACGCCGTGCGGATCCTCGGCGTCCCCGCCGCCGACGCCCTGGGAACACCCTGGGTCGACTGTCTGACCCTCATTCGCGGCGATGACTCTGGCGGGGCCACGCTCCCCGTGGAGATTCTCCAGCTGGGCGGCTGGCAGGGTCAGATCAACGTGCGAACCCGCGATGGCCACTCGAAATGGCTCCGTGCCCACATCCAGCCCATCGGTCTGCCGGAGTTCGAAGGCAAGCCGGGCGTGGCCGCCTTGTTCTGGGACGGCCAGGGTCCCGATCGGGCGGTATCGGGTCCGGAGGCGGCGCAGCTGCCGTACCGCGACCTCTTCCTCAACTCCCCCGAGGCGCTCTTCCTGGTGAACCTCGACAGCGTCATCGTCGACGCCAACGAACTGGGCGCGGCCATTCTTCGCACTTCGCCGAAGGACCTGATTGGCAAGACGATCGTGGCCTTCCTGGTCGGGCGAACGGATGCCGACACCGAGGCCGCTCACAGCGAGTTGCTGGCATCTGGTTCGATAGTCCGCCATGTTCCGGTGCAGCCCGCGTCGGGCGATCCCTTCCCGGCCGAGATCGTCGTTTCGCTCGCAACGTCGGTCGCCGGTGGATACGGGTATGCCCTGGCCAGACTGCGCGACAGGACTGACGAAGAGAAGCTGGAGGGCATGCTTCGCAACCTGGCCGCTCTCGCGCGGCCGGGCGACGAGCTGATCGGGGCCGAGGATGTCGCGCAACAGGCGCTCGAGATCATCGCCGCAAGCTGGGGCGCGGACGCGTCAATTGCGATCCTCGACAGCGCAGACAGATTCTCCATAGTCGCCGGGACGAGCACGCCCGAGGCGATCCGGGCCACTCTTGGCGGCGTTGATCCGGCTCGATCGCCGCTGGCTCTGCTCGTCAAGGACATGAAGGCTCCGCTCGAGATGGATCTGGGTGACCCTCATTCGCCCCCATGGACCGCGCGCGCCAGGGCCCTCGGACTGTGCGCCCTGCGCGCGACTCCACTCTGGTACGACAATCGCCGCATCGGGGCGATGGTCCTGCTCTGGGACGGCGATCCGCCGCCCGCTCTCGACACCTCTCGCCTCGAACACACGGGCCGTCACGTGGGCATGGCGATCGGCAGCGCCTCGGCCCGCACGAAGATGCGACGCGACGCCGAGCTGCGGGAGAGCCTGGCCGGATCGGCCCGCATCGGCGGCGTGGTCGTCGAGCAGATGACCGACGCGATCGTGACGACGGATGCGAACGATCGGATCACGGCCGTCAACCCGGCGGGCGAGCGTCTCTACGGCCTGGCGGAGGAAGACGCCGTCGGGCGCCACAGGGACGAGGTCGTCGAGCAGCTTCGCCTGGACGGCTCGCCGATGGGCCCCGAGGCAACGGCGGAGACGGCTTCGATGGGCTACTGGCACGGTCGCGTCGTCCATCGACCACGGATCGGCAGCTTCGCCGGCAGGCCCATCGTCGTTGACCTGTCACTGACCTCGTTCCGAGACGACCAGCACAGACCGGCCGGCCTTATCGCCATGAGCCGCGAGGTCGCGACCTCCGCCCACCTGGAGGCGGAGGCGGCCGCTCTCGGCTCTCTGGCCATGGCGACGGGGCGCGCGCGGAGCCGGCACGAGGTGGCCGAAGCGGCGCTGGAGCGCCTCTGCGAGGCCACGATGGCCGACGTCGGGATCATCGCGACCTGGAGCGATAGCCACGCCCCCATGGTGGTCGAAGCAAGTCGTGGACTCAGCGAGGAGCTGCTGGAAGTCGTTCGCCACACGGACATCCCGGCGCTCGGCTCCGCACTCCAGGCACCGGGTGCGGTCATCGCCCTGGAGAGCGTTGGGCCGTTCCTAAAGGGGACGGAGGTGGCCGCGGTCCTCGCCAAAGAGGGGCTTACGACCGGCTTCATGGTCGATCTCCGCAGCCGCGACGAATCGGTCGGCTTCCTGGCTCTTGGGGCCCGCCACCCTGCCTGGGGCCGACCAGGCGACGAGGTCATCCTGCAGGCCGCCGCCCAGGTTATCAGCGCGCTCGAGAATGCCCGGCTGATGGAGCGGCTGGAAGAAGGGCTGGACCAGGAGCGGCGCCTGACGGCCCAGCTCGAGACGCTGATGGGCCTGACGCTGCTGCCGCAGGGAGAGATCGACGAGAACACCCTGGCCTTGTTCCTGCTGGAGCGCGTGGTCGGGGCGCTCGGGGCGGACGGCGGTGTGGCCGTCAGGACCAGCGGCGAAGGCTTCCGAGTCGTCGCCTCGCACAAGATATCGCCCGCCATCGCAGCGGATCTGGAAGCCCGACCCGCGGACCAGTTCCACTTCTGGCGGCGCCTGATGAGTCAACCCGGCGGCGGCGCCTTCTATCAGATTCTGTCCGATGTTGCCAAGGAAGATGGGCTGGTCCCGGGGATGGTCGCCGCGGGCGTGACCTCGTACGCGGTCTTCTCGGCCCGAGAAGGCGACCGCGTCATCGCGGCATTCCTCTGCTATTTCGGCCGATCGGGCGAGACGGTAACCGCGGCCGATGAGCGGACCATCGACGCCGTCGGTCGGATCATCTCCATCGCCTATGCGAACGTCCGAATGAGCGAAGGCCTCAACGAGGCGGCCGAGCACGAGCGCCGCCTGACGGCCGAGCTACGGGCCCTCCAGGAGCTGACATTGCTCGGGGCCTCTACGGACGACCTCGCCCGCCTGGCCCAGGAAACGATCGAGGCGGTCGTCGTCTCCACCGGAGCCGCCGGCGGCGGGTACATCCTGGTCGACCCTTCGACATCCAAGGTGGACCCGATCATCTGGGTCGGGCAATCGAGTCGCAGCTGGGCGGCCCTGAGCGAATCGCCGACGATTCCCGCCGACTGGCCCCCGCTCGATCGCCTCGGGTCCGAGGAAGGCGTCTGGCTTTCGAGAGGCGGGCAGACCGCCCTCGGCGCCGAGGGCGGCGGAGGGGTCGCCGGTGCCCAGGCCGTGCTGCCCCTGCGGGTCGACGAGCGGCTCGCCGGCGTGCTGCATCTGGAGTGGTCGGCTTCGCCGCGGGTGGAGCAGTTTGACGACCACTTCCTCGAGCCGATCGCCCGCATCTGCAGCATCGGGCTGGCCAACTTCCGGCTGCGCTCCGAGCTGCTCCACCGCGCCGCGGCGCAGCGAGCCCTGGGTCATCGCCTCGACACCCTCGACGAGCTGACCCGGATCGGCGAGGAGGCCAGCTCCTTCGAGGAGCTGGCCCACCGAACCGTGAGCCTGGTCCGCGAGGCACTCGGCGCGGTCGGCGTCTGCTACCTGCTCATCGAGCCCGGGCACCACTTCGATATACATGCCGTGGCCGGCGAAACCGGCGCCCTCCGGCAGTGGCTCAAGGGCGTGCCCGCGAAGGAGGCCCCGGGCGGAACCACCCTGCTTTCCGGCGGAGGCAGTGTCCTGGGGGACTTCGTCACCGCTCAGGTCAACGAGCGAGTCCTGCCGCTGGCGCGGGCGGCGGGCTTCAAGTCGTTCGGCGCGATCCCGATCCGCACCGGTGAGGAGCTGGCCGGGGCGCTGCTGTGCTTCTTCGAGCAGACTACCGATGCCCTGCCCGTCGACGAGGCGGCCCTGGATTCGGTGGCGCGGATCGGCGGCATCGCCCTGGCCAACTTCCGCCTGCGCGAACGCCTCGTTTCGTCCGAGGAGCGATATAGGACCCTCTTCGAGGAGTCGCCCGACGCGCTCTTCGTGACCGCGCTCGACGGCACGGTGCTCGACACCAACGAGGCCGCGGTTCGGCTGTACCGCGTCAACCGCGGCGCCGTCCTGGGCCGCTACTTCGGCCAATTTATCTCAGCCGACGAGCGAGAGATGGCTCGCCGCCGCCAGATCGTCTGGGCCCAGGGCAGGGGCACGTTCGGCGACCACGGACACCGGCCCGACGGCTCCGAGTTCCCCGTCGAAGTGGAGGTTCGGGTTGTCGAGCTGGGCGGCCAGCGGCGCTTCCTCTCGCTCGTGCGCGATCTTTCGGACCAGGAGCGCCTCACCAGCGAACTCCTGCAGGCCCAGAAGATGGAGGCGATTGGCCAGCTCGTATCCGGCGTGGCCCATGAGCTCAACAACCCCCTGGCGGCGATCATCGCGTTCAGCCAGCTGATGCGCGGCGACCCGCGGCTTCCCGACGACATGAAACACGATGCCGGCCTGCTGGTCCAGGAGGCGGACCGGACCCGGCGCATCGTCCAGGGGTTGCTGGACTTCGCCCGCCAGCGCCCGCCAGAACGCCGGCAAACGAGCATCGCCATTCTGGTTCGGAGCGTCCTCGAGCTGCAGTCCTACGCCCTGAGCACGAATCGGGTTCAGGTAGAGGTCGACATACCCGAGGATCTGCCCGAGGTGGATCTCGACCGCGCGCAGATGCAGCAGGTCCTCCTGAACCTCACGATCAACGCCATTCAGGCTTTCCGGACTCCCGAGCGGGCCGCCCAGGCACATCTGTGGGTGACCGCCGCCGCCGTCGAAACCAGCCGGAGCCCGGGCGGCCCCAAGGCCGAGAAGCTGGCCGACGACCAGCAGCGTGTCCGAATGACCATTCGCGACGACGGACCGGGCGTCCCCGAAGCTGCTCGCGGGAGGCTGTTCGATCCGTTCTTCACCACCAAACAGCCGGGCGAAGGGACCGGGCTGGGATTGTCCGTTTCGTTCGGCATCGTCGCCGCGCACGACGGTCGTCTCTGGTACGAGCCGGGCCCGGGCAATCTGGGCGCCTGCTTCATGATCGAGCTGCCCGTTCGGGCCAAGACGATCAATGAACGGCAGCCGGCGGCGCTTGACGCGGGCACCGGACGCGCCGCCCAAACCGGGGATGAGGCGCCGGCGAGCGGAGAATCGGCAGGGGTCGAGCCGGCGGGAGCCGACCCGGAGCGCCAGCCGAAAGCGGCCAGGCGCGGACATGGCGCGCCAGCGTCTGAAGGCTCGTCGCCCGGGGGCGCTCGCCTGTCCGCGGCAACGACCCGCGTCCATCGCGCCGCCGATCCGGCTGCGACACAGCCGGACCAGATCGCGCCAGCAACCGCGTCCGGAATGCCGACCGCCTCTCCTGACGCGCCGCCCGCGGCACCGGCCGCTCCCGCCCGAGCGCCCGCGGCCCCGGCTGCCTCGTCTGCGCCACTGGCGCCGGCCGGCGAGACCGCTGCTGTACCGGTCGCTCGGCTGCGAATTCTGGCGCTCGACGACGAGCCTTCGATCCGGGCCTTCCTCAAGAAGGTCCTCGCCGCGTCCGGCATGGACTGCGACCCGTACCAGGACGGCGCCCAGGCTCTCGAGGGTCTCCGCGACACGACCTACGACGTGATGCTGATCGATCACCGCATGGCCGGAATGAGCGGCACCGAGTTCTACGACGCCGCGATCGAGTTCCGGCCGGAGCTGGCCAAACGCGCCGTGTTCATGAGCGGCGACGTGCTGAACCCGGACCTGCGGGGCTTCGCCACCCAACGCGGCATCAGGCTGCTCGCCAAGCCGTTCGACATCGACGCGGTCATCCGGGTCGTGCGCGAAGCGATCTCAGCCGCGCAGGCGGACGAGCGGCAGGGCCGCTAGCGCCGGGCTCTCGGCCACCCGCCCGCCGGGCCACATCGCCCGCCCCGCCGCTCGTCCGCCTGCGCGGCTACCTCGCGCGCGCCTCGCCGGATCCGGAGGCGTCGCCGACGAGACGATCCAGGATGGCATCGGCGGCGGCATAGGGATCGAGCTCATGAGCGGCCACCGCGCGGAGCAGCGCCCCGGCCGCCGGCGTCGGCGGCTCGGGCTGGGCGCCCACGAGGGTGCGGGGCCCCGCGGCAACTTCCGCCGCGGCAACTTCCGACCCGGTATCTTCGAGCGCGCGCACGCGCGCGTGCAGCCGATCCACGAGCACGGCCCAGACCTGGGCCTCGNNAGGCGCGCGGCCTCGCCGTCGGAGCCACGCGCCGCGGACCGGTGCCGGTCGATCGCGGCGAGGAGCTCGGCCACTCCCTCGCCGGTGGCGGCGGTGGTCACCAGCACCTCCGGATGCTTGGGCGCGGGTCGGCCGGGCCGTGCCTCGCGGGGAGCGTCGGCGAGCATGGCGTGGAGCTGGCCCGCCGTTCGGTGCGCGCCCGGTCGGTCGCCCTTGTTGACGACGATGATGTCGGCAACCTCTAGCAGGCCCGCCTTGATGGCCTGTATCTCGTCGCCCATCTCCGGCGCCTCGACGACGACCGTGGTATCCGCGGCGGCGGCGACTTCGACCTCGCTCTGCCCCGTGCCCACGGTCTCGATCAGCACCACGTCGAAGCCGACGGCGTCGAAGACCGCGGCGGCGGCGGTCGTGGCGGCGGAGAGCCCGCCCGAATGACCGCGCGACGCCATCGACCGAATGAAGACATCGGCGTCCGCGGCGTAGGCCTGCATCCGAACCCGATCGCCCAGAACGGCGCCGCCGGTGATCGGACTGGACGGATCCACTGCCACGACGGCGACGGGCCGGCCCGCGCGGCGAAGCTCCGCGATCAGCGCCGCCACGAGCGTGCTCTTGCCGGCGCCGGGGGGCCCGGTCACGCCGATCAGCTGGGCAAGCCCGGCCAGCGGATACAGCCGCCGCAGCGCCGCCTCGGCGAGGGGCGTTCTGTTCTCGACCGCGGTCAGCAGCCGGGCCAGGGCCCGGCGGTCTCCGGCGAGCGCCGCCTCACAGAGCAGATCCGCCCGCTCGGCGACCGACCCTCCGGCCGCCTTCGACCCCCGCGAGCCGGCCATCGCGGTCGCCCTACTCCCGCGCCCGGGCGTTGGCGCGCAGGAAATCGGCCACCTGGGCGATCGTGGTACCGGGCCCGAAGACGGCGGCGACGCCCGCCTCCTTGAGTGCGGGAACGTCGTCGTCGGGGATGATGCCGCCGGCGGCCACGAGGACGTCGTCCATGCCACGCTCGCGCAAGAGGGTGCAGATCCGCGGCAGCAACGTCATGTGCGCCCCGGACAGGATGGAGAGGCCGACGACGTCGACGTCCTCCTGAAGAGCGGCCGTGACGATCATCTCTGGTGTCTGGCGGATGCCCGTGTAGACGACCTCGAAGCCCTCGTCGCGCAATCCGCGCGCGAGCACTTTGGCGCCGCGGTCGTGCCCGTCGAGCCCGGGCTTGGCGATGAGAACCTTGAGCGGTCGATCAGTCATGCCCGAATGATAGCGGCGCCGGACCCGCCAACGCGCCCGCCAACAATGAGCTCAGACACAGCCCGGGGCAGTGTCCCAGCCCTTCCAGCGGCTGTTGGAGGCTAGAACCACCCCTGGGCCAGGGTTATCACCGAGGCCTCGACGCCTCGCTCGTCGGTCATGGCCTCGTGGTGTCCGGCCGCGCGGATCCGCCTGGCGCACTCTGAGCAGAGAAAGCCAGGCGGCCCGTCCGGCAACTGGGCCGCGCGCCGGTCCGAGTAGAAGAAGCTTCCGACGGCCGTTTCCTCGCCGCATTTGAGGCAGGGCTCTTCGTGGCGTTTGGACTCGTTGGGGTCGTTCATCATGACGCGCTCTCCAACTTCTTTTGCCCCGGCCCCTCATGCCGGCGACTTGCCGGAGGTTGGGCGGCGCTCGGTCAGACCCGCGGCACGGCCCGTTCCAGGTGGGCCATGAACTCGTCTCGGGTTTCCTTGGTGGTTCTGAACGTCCCGAGAACACTGCTCGTGACCATCGTCGCGCCGCCCTTCTGAACGCCGCGCATGGCCAGACACAAGTGTTCTGCTTCTATGACCACGCCCACGCCGTACGGGTTCAAGCGTTGCTGCAGGAAGTCCGCGATCTGCTGGGTCATGCGCTCCTGGACCTGCAGCCGCCGGGCGTACATCTCCACGATGCGCGGGATCTTGGACAGCCCGATGACGCGACCGCGAGGCAGGTACCCCACGGAGGCGCTGCCGAGGAACGGCAGCATGTGGTGCTCGCACAGCGAGTAGAAAGGAATCCCCTTGACCACGACCATCTCGCTGTAGCCGACGTCGAAAACGGCGCCGTTTATCAGCCGATCCGGGTCGACGCGGTAGCCGCACGTCAGCTCGAGCCACATCTTGTGCATCCGCTCCGGGGTGCGGAGGAGCCCCTCGCGCTCGGGATCCTCGCCGATCTCGAGCAGAATCTGGCGAACGGCCTGCTCAATGCCGCCGTCTGTCGTCCGGGCCGCCCGCGCTCCGCCGGCCGCCGATTCGGCCGCCGCGGTGGTCGCCTCGCCGTCCTCGCCCGCCTCGATCTCATCGACGAGCTGGCGCATACGCGCTTCCAGGTCGCCTCGGTCGGTCGCGTCTGGCTGGTCGGGTGGCATGAGCTGACTCCTTCTTCCCCATCGTACGCCGCGCGGCCAACCGCGTCGCAGACGACGGCCGTAGCATATGGGCCATGCCCAAACTACCCAGGCGTTACCCGCGCAGACGGCGCCCGGCCGGCGGCGCCCTAAGCGCGACCCAGTTCCTGGATCTGGTGGAACGGGCCCTCGATTCGGTTCCGCAGCCGTTCGCCCGCGCTCTCGACGAAGTTGTCGTGGTGGCGGAGGACGAGCCCTCAGCGGCGCAGCGCCGCGAGTCGGGTCTGGGCCCGAACGACGACCTGTACGGTCTCTTCGAGGGAGTGCCGCGGACCGAGTGGGCCGCCGACTGGGCCATGATCCCGAACAAGATCACGCTCTTCCGCTTCGCTCTCGAGGAAGACTTCCCGGATCCCGCCGAGCTCGAGCGCGAGGTCCGAGTCACCGTCCTGCACGAGCTCGGCCACTACCTCGGCATCGACGACGACCGCCTGCACGAGCTGGGCGCGTACTGACCGCTCAGCCCCCGGACGGAATCTCGAGGGGCGCGGCGCCCGCCAGCAGCTCGCCCAGCCGCCCCATCTCCACGTTGCCGCCACTGAACACCACGCAGACCCGCTCGCCGTCGTGGATCGGGATGTGGCCGAAGAGCACCGCCGCCAGCGCCGCCGCCCCGGCCGGCTCAACGAGCTGCTTCATCCGCTCCAGCGCGAAGCGCATCCCTGCCAGGATCGTAGCGTCGTCCAGGAGCGCGATCGCGTCCAGGTAGCGCCGGCCCATCGCCATCGTCCACTCGCCTGCGAACGGAGCGCCCAGGCCATCGGCCACCGACACGGGCTGGATCGGCACGATCTCGCCGCGCTCGAGAGCGAGCGACAGGGCGTTGGATTTCAGCGGTTCCACCCCGTAGACACGCACGCCGGGCCGCGTCTCCTTGATCGCCGCGGCGATCCCGGTGCAGAGCGCCCCGCCGCCGATCCCGGCCACGACGACGTCCACGTCATGCAGGTCGTCCAGGATCTCCAGGCCGATCGTCCCCTGCCCCGCGATGATCAGCGGGTCGTCGAACGGGGGCACGAAAGTGAGCCCGCGCTGGGCCTGGACCTCCTCCATCCGCGTCCACGTCTCGCCGACGTGCTCGCCAAAGAGAATCACCTCGGCGCCGTAGCCACGGCACGCGTCGACCTTCGAGCGAACCGCGCCGGCCGGCATCATGACCACGGCGTGGACGCCGGCCTCGTGAGCCGCCAGTGCCACTCCCTGGGCGTGGTTGCCGGCGGAGAGTGTGATGACGCCGGCCGCCCGCTCCTGGCGCGAGAGGGCCGCCATCTTGTTGAGCGCGCCGCGGATCTTGAAGGCGCCGGTCTTCTGGAGGTGCTCCGCCTTGGCGTAAACGCGTCCATCGGCCACGCGAATGCCGCGCGCGGCGAGCACCCGGGCGGCGGTCGACGAGGCCAGAATGGGCGTGCGATCGATGCGTCCGTCGAGGACGCGACGGGCCTCGTGGAATCGTTCGAGCGGGACGAT
>PMIQ01000088.1 GCA_003157175.1 Chloroflexota bacterium | reverse complement strand
GTCCACGCCTACGGCGTCGATCCGGTGACCGAGCAGATCGACTACGACGCGCTCGAGAAGCTGGCGACCGAAGTTCGGCCCAAGCTGATCGTCGCCGGCGCCAGCGCCTACCCCCGCATCATCGACTTCGAGCGATTCGGCCGGATCGCCCATGGCGTCGACGCGCTGCTCATGGTCGACATGGCCCACATCGCCGGGCTCATCTCGGCCGGGCTCCACCCAACCCCGTTCGGCCACGCGGACATCGTCACGACCACCACTCACAAGACCCTGCGCGGCCCGCGCGGCGGCCTTATCTTCTGCCGCGAGGACCTGGGCAAGGCGGTCGACAAGAGCGTCTTCCCCGGCACCCAGGGCGGCCCGCTGATGCACGTCATCGCCGCCAAGGCGGTCGCGCTCTTGCTCGCCAACACGGACGAATACCGCGCCGACCAGCGCCAGACCATCGCCAATGCCAAGCTTCTGGCGGCCACTCTCACCGAGAAGGGCGCCCGCGTTGTGTCCGGCGGCACGGACAACCACCTGATGCTGGTCGACGTCACGCCCCTTGGCGTGACCGGCAAGGAGGCGGAGCGCCTCCTCGACGAGATCGGCATCACGGTCAACAAGAATGCCATCCCGTTCGACAAGAACCCACCGAACACCGCTTCCGGGATCCGCGTCGGCACGCCGGCCACCACGAGCCGCGGCTTCCGCGAGCCGGAGATGTGCCAGATCGGCGAGATCATCGTCACCGCCATCGTCGCGCGCGACGATCCTTCCGAGCAGGCCAAGCTTTCTGCCCTGGTCCACGACATGTGCGCTCGCTTCCCGGTGCCGGGCCTGGCCGACGGCTGAGCCGGACGGGCGAGCACGCCGAAATGGACCTACAGGTCACCGCAGGGGCCAACTGTCCCGGGTGCGAAACGGCGGTCTGGCCCTCTTGCGGTGGGCTTTCGGGGGGTTGAACGCTGCCGGAGGTCCGCTGCTACACTCACGGCGCCCTGCCAGGGAGACCGATGAACGATGTCGGGAAGGCGTCCGCGTACGTCGCCCTCTTCTCGGAAATCGCGTTCGTACTGCTGATCGCAGTGCTGGCCGGGGTGCTCGGTGGGTACTGGCTGGACCAGCGTCTGGGCACTGTCCCAATCTTCGCGCTCATTGGGTTCGCGCTCGGGTGCGTCGGTGCAGCCGTCGCCTGTTGGCGGTTCATCACCAAGTTCCTGGCCCAAATGGACGAAGACGACAAGGAATGACGCGGCTCCCTCGCGGGCCGCAGGCTAACGCGGAGCGAGAGTGACAATCGATCCGGGCGGTCCGCCCGCGACGACACAAGACAGCGAAGCAGGAACCGCGCAGGTCTCTGCCGCGCCGAAGAAGCGCGCCCACGGCCTTCCGTTCAAGGTCCTGATCCCCGCCGTCGTCGCCCTCGACATCCTGGCCGTCATGCTGGTGCCGCCCTTCCCCAAAGGCGGAGCTCCGGGCCAGGCCTGCGACTTCCCTTCCTGCTTCGTCCAGAGCGCGATCGAGCTGCCGCCGCCCGAAATCGTTTTTGACCTTTCGCCGGCCACGGCGCCCTCACCGCTGCCGATGATCTACTTCCACCCCAGCATCAGCTCGACGATCCTGACGATGTGGATCGTCATGGCCCTGATCCTGCTCATTGCGATCGGGTCGACTCGCCGCCTGAAGGTGGTTCCGGGCCGCGTCCAGAATATGATCGAGTGGGCCTACGAGTTCGGACGGGACTTCGCGGTGGGCATCGGCGGTGAAGGTGCGCGCCGCTACTATCCGGTCTTTGCCGCGTTCTTCGTGCTGATCCTGGTCTCCAATTGGAGCGGCCTGGTTCCGCCGATCGGCAAGATCCCACAGCTCCGGGCGCCCACCAGCGACGTNNGTGCGCGCCTACCTCACCAAGTTCTTTCCGATCGGCGAGTTCCGCCACGGCATCGGCGCAGGAGTGCTGGCCATGTACGTCGGGATCATCGAGCTCTTCCTGGAGTTCGTGAAGCCGGTCACGCTGGCGATGCGACTCTTCGGCAACATCTATGGCGGCGAGGTCGCCCTGGCCGTCATCTCGGCGCTGACCCTGGCGGTCGTCCCTGTAGCTCTTTACGGGCTCGAGGCGCTTCTGAACTTGATCCAGGCTCTCATCTTCTCGGTCCTGACCCTGATGTTCATCCTGATCGCCATCGAAGGTCACGAACCCGAGGAGCACCATCCGGCGGCAGCCGGCGAAACCGCACCAGACCACCGGGCGCCGGGTGGCGCCGACCAATCCCAGCCCGTGGCGGCCTGACCGCCAGCAATGCGACTGCCCGGCCGTCGGTCCGGGACAAGGAGGACATCTTCATGCTCGAGCACATCGGAGCCGGACTCGCAGCCATGGGCGTCATCGGCCCCGGCATCGGCATCGGCATCCTGGCCGGAATGTCCAGCAACGCCATCGGGCGCAACCCGGATGCAGCCGGCCAGATCCGCGGCCTGGCGATCATCCTGGCCGGCTTCGCCGAAGGCCTCGGCGTGCTGGCGATCGTGGTTGGCCTGCTGACCATCTTCATCAAGTAGGACCTGGGAAGGTCACGGAGCGAGTCGAGTGAACCCCCTGGCAACAGCCGCCGCGATAGCGGCCGCGACGGCCGCGGCTCCGACGACGACGGCGTCCGACACGCCCGGCCTGTCGATCAACTTCTTCTGGGTCATCGTCGCGGCGCTCAACTTCCTGGTGTTCCTGGCGCTGATCTGGCGGTTTGGGTTCGATCCGATAGCCAATATCCTGGCCCAGCGCAAAGCCCGCATCGACCAGGGGCTGGCCGACGCCGCGCAGGCTCGTAAAGATCGCGACGCCAGCGTGGCCGAGCGCGAAAAGGCGATGCTGGAGGCGCGCCGCGAGGCCAACGCTGTGATCGCCGCGGCCCAGAAGTCCGCCCAGGAGCTCCGGGACGCGGACATTGCCGCCACCCGCGACGAGCTGGGCCGGCTGCGCGACCGGGCCACGGCCGACATTCAGGCCGAACGGGACCGCGCTCTCGCGGATCTCCGGGCCCAGGTCGCCGACCTGGCACTCGCCGCGGCCGGCAAGCTCGTGGGCGAGACGATGACCGGCGCCCGTCAGCGACGCCTCGTCGACAAGTTCCTCGCCGATCCCGCCGCCAACACCGACGGCCGGAGCAACTGATGCTGCGCATCGGCGCCGGGCGGCGCTACGCCGAAGCGGCCTTCGAGCTCGCCACTCGCGACGGGACGGTCGACGCGTGGCAGCGCGACCTGGCCTTCGCCGCCGGGCTGGCCCGCGACGAGCGGGTGGCCCGGGACGTGGACAGCCCCGCCGTGGCCTTCGAGCACCGCCGCAAGGCGGTCGAGGAACTGCTTGGCGGCCACGTTTCGCCGCAGGCCTTGAACCTCGCCCTGCTCCTTACGAAACGGGGCCGCTTCGCGATCCTGCCGTCGGTCGGCGCCGAGTACGATGCCCTGGTCCGCAAGTCGCGGGGCATCGTCGCCGCAACGGTCACGACGCCCGGAGCGCTCTCCGCCGTGGAGCTGACGGCGGTGCGGACTCGCGTGGAGCAGCTCGCCGGGAGCAAGGTGGAGCTGGGCACGGACACCGATCCGTCTCTCGTGGGCGGGCTCACCGTCAGGATCGGCGATCGACTAATCGATGCCAGCGTTCGCGGCCGCCTCGAGCGGCTCCGCGGGCGGCTGGTCCAGGGAACGAGCTAGACNNCCGGCCCGTCGAGCGGCGCTTCGGCGCCGGGCGACGCCCCGGGGCCTCCAGGCCGAACGGAGAACGCATGGCCATCAGATCGGACGAGATCGTCAGCATCATCAAGAACACGATCGAGAACTTCGATCAGGGCGCCGAGTCGCGCAGCGTCGGCACCGTGGTCGAGGTCGGCGACGGCATCGCCCAGATCTACGGCCTCTCGGGCGCCCTTTCGTCCGAGTTGCTCGAGTTCCCGGGCTCGGTCATGGGCATGGCCCTCAACCTCGAAGAGGAGACCGTCGGCGCGGTCATCCTGGGCGACCCGACCGAAATCAAGGAAGGCGACACCGTCAAGACGACGGGGCGCGTGGTCGAAGTCCCGGTCGGAGTGGCCCTACTCGGCCGCGTGGTCGACCCGCTGGGCCGGCCGCTGGACGACAAGGGCCCGATCGCCGCCGCGCGGACCCGCCCCGTCGAGCGCATCGCCCCCGGCGTCATCACCCGCCAGTCGGTCGACACGCCGGTCCAGACCGGCATCAAGGCGATCGACGCCCTGATTCCGATCGGGCGCGGCCAGCGCGAGCTGATCATCGGCGACCGCCAGACCGGCAAGACCGCCATCGCCATAGACACGATCATCAACCAGAAGGGCAAAGGCCTCGTCTGCATCTATGTAGCCATCGGCCAGAAGCTCTCGACCGTCGCCAAGACCGTGGCGGTCCTGGAGCAGCACGGGGCCATGGGCCACACCATCGTCGTCTGCGCCGGCGCCGAGTTCTCCGCCGCCCTCCAGTACCTCGCCCCTTACGCCGGCTGCGCCATGGGCGAAGAAGTCATGGAAGTCGGCGTCGAGATCGACGGGGTGCTCGTCAAGGACGCCCTGTGCGTGTACGACGACCTCTCCAAGCACGCCTGGGCATACCGCGAGATGTCCCTGCTGCTGCGCCGTCCGCCAGGCCGCGAGGCCTATCCCGGCGACGTGTTCTATCTCCACAGCCGTCTGCTCGAGCGCGCCGCTCGAATGAGTGACGAAAACGGCGGCGGTTCCCTGACCGCATTGCCGCTCATCGAGACCCAGGCCGGAGATATCTCGGCTTACATCCCGACCAATGTGATCTCGATTACGGATGGTCAGATCTTCCTCGAGACGGACCTCTTCAACGCCGGCCAGCGCCCCGCCCTCAACATCGGCATCTCGGTGTCGAGAGTCGGCTCCGCGGCCCAGACCAAGGCCATGAAGAAGGTCGCGGCGCCGCTCAAGCTGGATCTGGCCCAGTACCGCTCTCTCGCGGCGTTCGCTCAGTTCGCCTCGGACCTGGACAAGGCCACGCAGGACCAGCTGACACGCGGCGAAAAGCTGTCCGAGGTCATCAAGCAGCCGCAATACGAACCCGTGCCGCTCGAGCGCCAGGTGGCGATCCTCTACGTGGCCACCAAGGGCCTCCTCGACGACATACCGGCGCGGCGCGTCCGCGACTTCGAGACGCAATTCGACCGCTTCCTCGACACGGAGCACGCCGGCGTCATGAAGAAGCTCGCCACGACCAAGGTTCTCGACGACGAAACGGCCGCGGCCCTCGAAGCCGCGGCGAAAGATTTCCGCCAGACATTCCTGGCGTAGCAAGGCGAAAGAAGCAGCGTGCCCAGCCAGCAAGACCTCCGCAGACGCATCACCGCGTCGCGGAACATCAGGCAGATCACCCGCGCCATGCAGTTCGTGGCCGCGTCGAAACTGCGGCGCGCCCAGGAGTCGACGCTGGCCGCTCGACCCTACTCGGAGCTGCTCGACGAGATCCTCGCCGACCTCGCGGCCGTGTTGGACGGCGACGAGCACCCGTTGCTGAGCCGACGCGCGGAAGGCAAGCGCCTGATAATNNTCCAAGGAAATCGTGGATACCACGGGCGATCTGGAACTGGTGAGCATCGGCCGCAAAGGCCGCGATGCCATGCGGCGCAACCGTGTGCCGATCGTCGCCCATTTCGCCGGCTTCCGGGATCGGCCGAGCTTCGAGGACGTCTTGCCGCTGGTCCGGCTGGTTTCCGACGAGTACGAGGCCGGCACCTACAACCAGGTCGACATCATCTTCACGCGTTTCGTGTCGACGCTGGTCCAGAGGGCCGAGATGGTCGGGCTTCTCCCTATCAAGCCCACTTCCGACACTCGCGGCATCCCCGGATCGCAGTTCATCTTCGAGCCCGCTCCGGACGTGGTCCTGGACGAGTTGCTGCCCCGCTATCTTGGCACCCGGCTCTACCAGGCCGCCCTCGAGAGCACGGCCAGCTTCTTCTCCAGCCAGATGGTGGCCATGAAGAATGCCACCGAAAACGCCGACGACCTGATCGAGGACTACACCCTTCGCTATAACAAAGCCCGCCAGGCGAACATCACCAGTGAGCTAATCGAGATTGCTTCCGGCGCCCAGGAGCGCTAGGACAGCAGGCGACGAACCCAGGAGGCACGACACGACGATGGCGACCGCCGCCCCAACAGCTACCGGCCGGGTGGTTCAGATCACCGGTGCGGTCGTCGACATCGAGTTCCCCGCCGGCCAATTGCCGGGGATCTACAACGCCGTCGAGGTCATGCGCGGCGACGGTGTCAAGATCGTTTGCGAGGTCCAACAGCACCTCGGCAACAACTGGGTCCGCACCGTGGCCATGACCACGACCGACGGCCTCGCCCGCGGCGTCGAGGTGCTCGACACGGGCGGACCGATCATGGTGCCGGTCGGCGATGTCACGCTCGGCCGCGTCTTCAACGTCCTGGGAGAGCCGATCGACGAGAAGGGCCCGGTGGCGGTTACCGAGCGCCTGCCGATCCATCGCCCGGCTCCCGCGTTCGACCAGCAGACAACCGAAACCGAGATCTTCGAGACCGGCATCAAGGTCATCGACCTGATCTGCCCCTTCGCCAAAGGCGGCAAGATCGGCGTCTTCGGCGGTGCCGGCGTCGGCAAGACGGTGATCATCCAGGAACTGATCCGGAACGTGGCCCAGGAGCACGCCGGCTACTCAGTCTTCAGCGGAGTGGGCGAGCGGTCGCGCGAAGGAAACGACCTCATCCACGAGATGACCGAATCCGGCGTCATCGCCAAGACGGCCTTCNNTTCACCCAGGCCGGCTCCGAGGTATCGGCGCTGCTCGGCCGGATGCCTTCGGCAGTCGGCTACCAGCCGAACCTGGCGACCGAGATGGCGGCCCTGCAGGAGCGCATCACTTCCACGAAGAAGGGTTCCATCACGTCGCTGCAAGCCGTCTACGTTCCCGCGGACGACTACACCGACCCGGCTCCGGCGACGACCTTCGGCCACCTCGACTCGACCATTCGCCTGGAGCGCGCCATCACCGAGCTCGGCATCTACCCGGCCGTCGACCCGCTGACCTCGACTTCGCGAGTCCTCGATCCGAACATCGTCGGCCNNGAGCACTACGACACGGCGCGCGAGGTCCAGCGCGTCCTGCAGCGCTACACCGACCTGCAGGACATCATCTCGATCCTGGGCGTCGACGAACTGTCCGAAGAGGATAAAGCCACCGTGGCTCGCGCTCGCCGGCTGCAGATCTTCAACAGCCAACCGTTCCACGTTGCCGAAGTCTTCACCGGCCGGCCTGGAGCCTACGTGGCCATCCGCGACACCGTCGCCTCGTTCAAGGAGATCCTCGANNGCAGGCCTTCTTCCTGGCCGGTACTCTGGACGATGTCCGGGCCAACGCGGCGAAGCTGGCGAAGTGAGGCGCGACGCCACGAGCGTGCCGGCTGCTCCGCCGGGCGGGAACGGGGAATAGCGATGCCACTCCATCTTGAAATCGTGACCCCTGAGAAACGGGCCTTCACCGGGGACGTGGACGAGGTCATCGTCCCGGGCAGCGAAGGCGAGCTGGGCATCCTGCCGCACCACGCCCCGCTGATCTCGACGCTCGGGCAGGGCGTGCTGCGCCTCAAGAGCGGCGGGGAGGAGCAGGAGTTCGCCATTTTCGGCGGCTTCCTGCAGGTCCGGCCCGACCGCGTCGTCGTCCTGGCCGAGACGGCCGACATGGCCGCCGAAATCGATCTCGAGCGCGCCGAGCGCGCCCGCCGCGAGGCAGAGCATGTCCTCGAAGGCGGCTTCGTGGAACCGGCGGATCTGGCGGCCGCGCGGGCCGCCCTTCAGCGAGCGCTCATCCGAATCCGCGTCGCCGAGAGCGGGGAGCGCAGGCCGCGAGGACCGCACGAGGCGGCGCGCCGACGTCCCGAGGCGCATCGCGAGGAACCGCCGGGCGGCGNNATGGCCGCCGCCACACTGACGGGCGAGCGCTGCCGCTTCACCAACGTGCCCGAGATCGAGGACGTGCGGGTTCTGGCCGAAGTCCTACAGGACATCGGCGTGACCGTCGATCATCCGGAACCCAACGTCTACGAAGTTGCCGGCGGCGACGCCGAGTGGCTGTTCGTGCCCCTCGAGGCGGCGGCCAAGATGCGGGCCAGCTTCATCCTGCTCGGCCCGCTGCTGACACGTTTCGGGCGCGTCATCATCAGCAACCCCGGCGGGGACCGGATCGGCCGCCGGCCCGTGAACCTGCACGTCGACGCGATGCGGGCCCTGGGCGCCGAGATCGAGTACCGCAACGGCTACTACTTCGCGAAGTCCCCCGGCCGGCTGCGCGGTGGCCGTGTGAACTTCCCGCAGATCACGGTGATGGGGACTGAGAACGCCATGCTGGCGGCGACTCTCGCGGTCGGGCACACCATCATCGAGCCGGCCGCCCGAGAGCCCGAGGTCGATGACCTGATCGCCTTCCTGGTGGACATGGGCGCTGAGGTCGAGCGGACCGCGCCCAATCGCATCGAGGTCGAGGGTCGTCGCCGGCTGCGAGGCGCCCAGCACGCTGTGGTCTCGGATCGCATCGAGGCCGGGACCTTCGTCATCGCCGCCGCCGTCACGCGCGGCCGAGTCACGCTCCGGAATGCCCCGGTCGGCCACTTCGACGCGCTCCTGGCGGTCACGGCGGAGATGGGCGTCTCGGTAAGCTGCGGCACCGACACCGTCGAGGTGGACGCGACCGCCACCGATCTCCGTCCGTTCAGGTGCGCCGACATCGAGACGCAGCCCTACCCGGGCCTGGCGACCGATCTTCAGCCACCCACGTGCGTTCTCCTCACCCAGGCGGAAGGCGACAGCCACGTCACCGAGACGATTTTCGAGGACCGCCTCGAGTGGCTCGGCGAGCTCCGCCGGATGGGCGCCCAGATCGAGATCCTGGACAAGAACCACGCCACCATCCACGGCCCGACACGCCTCCACGGCGTGGATGTCGAGATCGGCGATCTCCGGGCCGGCGCGTCCCTTATCCTGGCGGCTCTGGCCGCCGACGGCGTGACCACGATTCGCGGCGCGCACCACGTACACCGCGGCTATGAGAAGATCGACACGAAATTCCTGGAATTAGGCGCCAGGATCGAACGGACTGCGGAAGGGACATAGCGCGACGGCATGAAGATCGGCATCGACCTGGGCACCGCCAACGTGATGGTCTACGTCAAGGGCAAGGGCATCGTCATGCAGGAGCCCTCGGTAGTGGCCGTCGACGACAACAACGTGATCGTCGCGGTTGGCGCGGAAGCCCGCGAAATGATCGGCCGCACTCCCGCCAACATCCAGGCCATTCGGCCGATGCGGGCAGGCGTCATCGCCGACTACGTCATCACCGAGGCGCTGCTGCGCCACTTCATCCAGAAGGTCCAGCTGGACCGGCGGCTGGGGTGGGGCAAGCCCGAAGTCATGATCAGCGTGCCGGCCGGCGTCACCAGCGTCGAAAAGCGGGCCGTCCGCGACGCGGCCCTGAAGGCGGGCGCGGGCGAGGCATATCTGATCGAGGAGCCGATGGCCGCCGCGATCGGCGCGGCCGTGCCGATCAGCGGCCCGTCTGGCGCCATGATTATCGACATCGGCGGTGGCACGAGCGAAATCGCCGTCATATCGCTCGGCTCGATCGTCGTCTCGACCAGCCTCCGCGTCGGCGGCAACAAGATCGACGAAGCCATCGGCAGCTACGTTCGCAAGAAGTACAACCTGATGATCGGCGACCGAACGGCCGAGGAAATCAAGATCCAGATCGGGACGGCGCTGCCTCTCGAGCGCGAGCTGACGATGGATGTCCGCGGCCGCGACCTGATCGCCGGCCTGCCGCGCACGATCCCGATGACGAGTTCGGAAGTCATGGAGGCGATGGAGCCCCCGCTCCAGCAGATCATCGGCGCTGTCCGCCTTGTTCTGGAGCAGACCCCACCGGAGCTCTCGAGCGACATCATCGACAAGGGCATGGTCATGTCCGGCGGCGGCTCTCTGCTGCGCAACATCGACAAGCTGCTGACCCAGGTTACCGGCGTGCCCTGTCACGTGGCCGACGACGCCCTCAACTGCGTCGCCCGTGGCACCGGCCTCGCCCTGGAGCACTTCGACTTCTACAAGAAATACCTCGGCCCGCAGATGTAATGGGCGTTCCCGAGGAACTCGTTGCCACCCCCGCCCGGCGGGCATTCATCGAACTGCACTGTCACACGAGCGCCAGCTTCGACTCGCTGGCCAACCCCCTGGCCGTGGCTCAGGCCGCGGCCAGCCGTGGCCTGACTCATCTTGCGATCACCGACCACGACCGCATCGACGCCGCCCTTCGCCTTCGCGACGCCGCCCCGCCCGAGCTGACGATCATCATCGGCGAAGAGGTCAAGACGGCCGACGGCGACCTGATCGCCGTCTTCCTGCGCGAAGTCGTCCCACCGGGCATGTCGGCGGTCGAGACCATCGCGGCCGTTCGGGAGCAGGGCGGCCTGGTGGGCGTTCCGCATCCATTCGACCGTATGCGCGGCTTCGGTCGCAAGAGCGGCACCAGCCTCGAGTCGGTCGCCCATCTCGTCGACTGGGTGGAGGCGTACAACGCCCGGGTCATAGGCGGCTCGGCCAACGAGAAGGCGGCAAAGTTCGCCCGCGAGCAGGGGCTGCCCGGAGTCAGCGCCTCCGATTCGCACACCGTCATGGAGGTCGGCGTCACCTACAACATCGTGAACGGTGACCCCGGAACTCCGGAAGGCCTGCTGGCGTCCCTGCTGGGTGTGGACTTCGTGCCCGGGCGCGCCAGCTTCTACGTGCGGGCCTGGACGCCGCTCGCCAAGATCGTCCAGTCGCTGAGGGGCAACGGCCGGCGCCGGGCTCAGGACCCCACGGGAGAGATGCGGTGACCGAGCAGGGCGATCGCCACCGCCATCCCATCGGAGAACCACTCGAGCAGGAGGCCGACGCGCTCCTTCATCCGGAGGCGGCGGTCGAGGTTCCGCCGGCCGAGCAGATGTCGCTCGTCAGGCGCCTCCGCCAGCCGCGCACCATCCTGTCGATCGCCGTCCCGATCGCCATCATCGCCATCGCGGTGGCCCTCAACCGGGACATGATGAGCCAGGTGCCGGGGGCTATTGGAGGCGCCGATCCGCGCTTCATCGTGGTTGCCTTCCTGATCTACTACGCGGGCTTCCCACTGCGGGGCTTTCGCTGGACGAAGCTCTTGCGCGGTGCCGGCTACAAGGTCAAGACGGGCGACGCGACGGAGATCCTGTTTCTCTCGTGGTTCGTCAACTGCATCGTCCCGGCCAAGCTCGGCGACCTGTATCGCGCCTATCTGGTCAAGCAGAACAGCCCG
>PMIQ01000001.1 GCA_003157175.1 Chloroflexota bacterium | reverse complement strand
GCGAAGTCAGTCGTTTCCTGGGGCCTTCCGCGACGCTCCGGGGTCCGGGCCGGCTGGGCGGGACGCGGGAGCTGCATAAGGGAGGACCAGTAGGGGTGGTCAACCAGCGAGCAGAGCGTGACTCCCCCGCGGGCCAGCAGGCCATCCCGTTGGTCTCCCTGCTCTCGGGATTCGCGGGTCCCACTTGCGAGGTCGTGTGGGCTCGGCAGCTGGTCCTTGGCTTCGGCCATACCGCCGAGGCGATCTCGGCCATCCTGGTCGGGGATTGGTGCTGNNCCAGGGTGAAGTCGTCGAGCGGGATGCGTCGTCTGAGGCTGGCACATCCGACCGAACACAGACGTTCCGGCGACTCTGGCGTCGCGTCCACCTGGCCGGAACCCGCACCAGCTTGGAGTACGTCTTCCTTGTCATGGCGCTTGCCTGCGGAGTGGCGCAGGTATTCCTCGTGCCTCCTCTGCAAGTCCCCGACGAGGGGGATCACTGGTTTCGGGCATGGGCGCTGACGGACGGACAGCTCACCGCCGACAACCAGGGAATGATCACGTTGCCGGCCAGCTTCGCGCGCACTGCCGATCTCTATACGCGACTGGTCGCCGTCGGAGCCCTGCCGGTATCACTGGAGGGGCAGGCAGGTTTCTCGGGCTATGAGGATCTCTTCAACAGCCCGGGGCCCTCCGGCACCGTGAGTGTCGCCTCCCGCGTGGCGAGCTATGGCCCCGTGGGCTATTTGCCCCAGGCAGTGGGCATCGGCCTGGGGCGACTCCTGGGAGCCTCGCCGCTCACCTGCTTCTACCTGGCGAGATTGGGGAACCTCTTGGCGGCCGTGGCTCTGCTCTTCTTCGCCATCCGTCTGGCGCCGTTCGGCAAGCAACTCTTCATGTTGGTGGGGCTGCTCCCGATGACGATGTTCGAGTTGGCCAGTCTCTCGTGTGACGCACTGACCATCTCCGGCGCCATGTTCTTCACGGCGCTCCTCCTCTGGGCGAGCAAGCGCGTGACGCTGCGGCGAGTTGACGTCGCGCTCGTGCTGGCGGCGTCGGCCCTCCTCCTGAATGTGAAGCCTGGGTACTGGGCGCTCGTCCTGCTGGTGCTGCTCATCAGGCCGGCGCAGCTTGGCGGCCGCATCCGTTATGTGGCATTCGTTGCCGGCAACGCACTCGTGGTAGTCGGCGTCTTCCTGATCGTCTTCCTGCTCACATCCGCCGATGCCCGAGTGCAGGCCGTCGGGGCCCCTCAGGCGCAACTCCTGTTCATCTTGCACCAACCACTCGGTTTCCTGGGGATTCTCTGGTCCAACCTGCAGAACAATCTGCTCTTGTGGATCCTCGAAAGCATCGGGGTCCTCGGGTGGTTGAGGATCGTCCTGCCGCCGGCCTTCTACTTCGTTGTTCTGGTGGCGGGACCGATGTTCCTCATTCGGACGAGACAGGACGAGGAGGTGGGTCTGCAGCTCCGGTCGCGTGCGCTGCTCGCCGCGGTGGGAGTGACGGTGTTCGTCACTATGGCCGTCGCTCTCTACACTTTCTTGTCGCCGGTCGGCAGCGTGCAGCTGTCCGTTCAGGGCCGCTACCTGGCTCCCGTGTGGCTGCTGCTGCTGCTGTCCGCATACGGCATCCGCGTCGCGCGGAGACACCTGGGGCAACTCTTCGTGGTCGGCGTATTGCTGGTGATGATGGCTCAGAATCTGGACACACTGATCTCCATCTACCACTCGTGAAGAGCTGCGGTGCCGCGTACACTGCGGCCATCGTCCACGGTTCGTCATCTGGGGAAGCTGGGGCATAGTGAAAGTCATCATCCTTGCCGGCGGTCTCGGCACCCGTCTGTCGGAAGAGACTGCCTCCAGGCCCAAGCCCATGGTTGAGATCGGCGAGCGGCCGATCCTGTGGCACATCATGAAGAGCTATAGCCATTACGGCTTCAGCGACTTCGTGGTTTGCCTCGGCTACAAGGGCTACGTCATCAAGGAGTACTTCTCGAACTACTTCCTGCACATGTCCGACGTGACCTTCGACATGCGCGACAACTCGATGCAGGTCCATCAGAACTCGGCTGAGCCGTGGCGCGTAACGCTCGTCGACACCGGGGCTGATACGCAGACCGGCGGCCGGCTCGAGCGCGTGGCCGAGTACGTGCGCGACGACACGTTCATGATGACCTATGGCGACGGCGTCGCCGACCTGGACATCGCGAAGCTGCTCGAGTTCCACCGAGCCCACGGCAAGCTGGCGACGATCACGGCCGTCCAGCCGCTCGGGCGCTTCGGCGCGCTGCAGATCGACGAGGGCCTGGTCGATGGCCCGCTCTCCGCTCCTGCCGTGCGGGCCTTCCAGGAGAAGCCCGTGGGNNGACGGCGCCTGGGTGAACGGCGGGTTCTTCGTGCTCGAGCCGGCGGTCCTGGACCGCCTCGAGGGAGACGACGTGCCATTCGAGCGGGCACCGCTCGAGAGCCTGGCCGCAGACGGTGAGCTGCGGGCATATCTCCATCGCGGCTTCTGGCAGCCCATGGACGCGTTGCGTGACGTCCGCACGCTCGAGGCGCTATGGGACTCGGGTAAGGCGCCCTGGGCGACTTGGGCCAGCAAGTGACGGACTCGTCGCTCAAAACAGAGC
>PMIQ01000074.1:7922-8064 GCA_003157175.1 Chloroflexota bacterium | reverse complement strand
CGGCCGGTCAACGAGTCGAGCACCGCCTCCATCTGCTCCTTGAGGAGCTGGTGGGAGGCCGCCTCGGCTGGGGCCAGCACGGCGCTGTCCGCGATGAAGTCGCCGAGGTGGGCGTCCCCTTCCTCGCCGATCGGCGTCTCGA
>PMIQ01000074.1:1160-7888 GCA_003157175.1 Chloroflexota bacterium | reverse complement strand
GCCTGGCGGATCCACCAGTGGGCATAGGTGGAGAACTTGTAGCCCCGCTCGTAGTCGAACTTCTCGACCGCCCGGATGAGGCCGATGTTGCCTTCCTGGGTGAGGTCCAGGAAACCCATCCCGCGACCGATGTACTTCTTCGCGACCGAGACCACCAGCCGCAGGTTCGCGCTGGTCAGTTGCTCGCGGGCGTCACGCCCGATCTTGATCAGCTCGCCCTTCCGGTCGCGCAGCTTCGTGCCGGGCGGCACCTCCGGATCGAAGCCCATCCGCTTGAGTAGAGCGGCATCGTGGCCGGTGGTGACCCAGCGCTCGAGGTCCGGGAACGCCACGCCCTCGCGGGTCCAGTCGTAGATGGCGCGCAGGCCGATGTTGTCGCGCGAGTCGAGATCCCCGTTGTGGACCGCGAGGTAGGCGAAGTCCAGCAGCGTGACGAACGCGTCCGGCGTGAGCGCCTCGTTGTAGGCCGTGGCGAGGTGGCGAGCCTCCTTGAGGAGTGTCTTGGTCCCCTCGGACTGGACATCCCGGCCGGCTCGGATCAGGTGGAAGTCGGGCGAGGGCGCGAGCAGGTCGGCCGCGGCCCCGTCGGCGATGGCGTCGCGGACCATCGTGTGCGCCTCGGGCCCGAACGGCAGGCGGTGTTGAGGCTTGGCCGTCCGAGTCTTGTGCTCGGTGTCGTGGGTCGTCCACTCGTGGAGGGAGACGATGCCCTTGCCCGGCGCCAAGACGATCCATTCGCCGAGCTCGATCGCCTTGGCCAGGACGACCTCCTCCTCGGCGCTCAGGAGGTCGACCCTGCCGATCTCGTTGAGGTACATGCGGACCGAGTCATCGATCCCGATCATGTCGGCCGAGAGGGCCTCGAGATCCTCGGCGGTCGGCTTCTCGAGCTCCTTGGCGTCGAGCTTGGCCTCGTCGACGTCGGCCTTGTGTCGACCGGCACTGCCGGCGGCTAGGGCGACATCGAGGAGCTGCTGGTCGTGGGACCCCTGGGTCATCGTGGTCCTCCGGCGGATCGGGCGAGGAGACGCATCGGCCCTCNNTCCTCCACGAGAGAGGCCCCAACCGCACGGGCTGAAGGCAAACGGGAGGCGAGTGTTCGCGATCACTACGCGGCTGGCGCCGAACTAGGAGATCAAAGCTGGGAACTGGTCGCCGTCCTGCCTACAGGACCCATGTACTTCCAGCGACGAAAGCGGTGACGTCGTGAGACCAGCTGGCCATCGTCGACTCAGACACCGAGCGGGCCATCGAGGACCTGCTCGGTGAGTGACCCGGGCCGGTTCGACGCGGCTAGCGACTCGCCCGCGCCCTACGAAAGAGGGCCCAGGGACGGATCCAGCTGGGCGCGATCGGTCTCTTCGGCCCCATCGGGCTCTTCGGCCCCCGGGAGTTCTCGTTCGTTGTGGGCCGTGTAGTCGGGGATCGTTCGCTCGTACGAGCCGGTCATCAGCGGCGAGCTGATCATGAAGTCGGCCGAGGCCCGGTCACAGGCCACCGGGATATTCCACACCACCGCGATCCGCAGCAGCGACTTGACGTCCGTGTCGTGAGCCTGGGGTTCGAGCGGATCCCAGAAGAAGACCAGGAAGTCGATGCTGCCGTCGGCGATCATGGCCCCGACCTGGAGATCGCCGCCGAGGGGTCCCGACTGGAGGCAGGTCACCGGGAGGCCCAACTCGCGCTGCAGCATCGCCCCGGTGGTCCCGGTCCCGACCAGGTCGTGCATGGCGAGCAGGTGCCTGTTGTAGCGGGCCCACTCGATCAGGTCCTGCTTCTTGTTGTCGTGGGCGACGAGCCCAATCCGCTTGCGTGGTTTCAGGACCAGTGCCATGAGTCATCCTTGTCCGGCCGCGGCAGCGTTTCGCCGCCAGCCTGCGCCCAGCATGGCAGAAGCGCCCGAATCGGGGATCGCCCGTGTGTTCGTTTCGGTTGGTTATCCGGCCGGAGCCGACGCGGGGCGAGGCACCCTGAGGAAGCGCGCTGGACGAGCCCCCGGCTCAGACGGCGGTGCACCGCCCCAGATCGGCATGTCGGGGTCGAAGTCGAGGTCGCCCGGCCAGGTCAGCGTCCCTGCCTCGACCCTGACCTGGCGAAAGCCGCCATACCCCAAGTCCGGGGACGTCACCCGGCTCCCGACCAGGGCGCAAGGACCGCAGGCCTCTTGTGGTGGCGTCTGACGTTGCCGATCATGAGGGCATCTGGGGGAGTCTGGCTCCGGTCCGTCCCCTTCCGGGGGGAAGCAGCACCATGCCTCCATCGTCACTGGCGCGACCACCGACGCACAGACGACCGCGGCCGGGGCACCCAGAGCGGCGCGGTAGACTCCGTCACATGAACGAAATCAGACTTGGCGCGCTCTGTTGGAACCAGTACACCGACTGGCCTTCTCTCCAGGAAGCGGGCATCCGGGCTGACCGGCTCGGCTACGACACCCTGTGGACGTGGGACCACGTCTATCCCATCGTCGGGTCGGCCGACGGCCCGATGTTCGAGGCATGGCTCACGATCACCGCGTGGGCGATGGCCACGCAGCACGTCCGGATCGGTCTCATGGTCGGCGCCAACACTTTTCGCGAGCCGGCCCTCGTCGCGAAGATGGCAACCACGCTCGACCACATCAGCAACGGCCGAGCCATCCTCGGGATCGGCGCGGCCTGGTTCGAGACCGAACACGTCGCGTTTGGTCTGCAGTTCGGGAGCGGCTTCCCCGAGCGCCTGCGATGGCTGGGAGAGGCTTTGCCGGTCATACGCGGCATGTTGCGCGGCGAGGCGCCGACCGCGCGCGGCGAGCACTACCACGCGAAGCAGGTCCAGAACGACCCGCCACCGATCCAACCCGCGCTGCCGATCCTGGTCGGTGGCGACGGCGAGAAGGTGACCCTCAAGCTCGTCGCGAAGTATGCGGACGCGTGCAACATCGGCGGTGGTGTCGCCAACGTCCGGCTCAAGGATGCGGTGCTCAAGCAACATTGCACCGACGTCGGACGTGACGAACGCGAGATCGAGCGCACCACCGGCATTGGCGTGCCAGTTATCCGCGACTCGCGCGAGGAGGCAGAACGGGTATTCCGCTCACTCTTCGAGCACAACGGCCAAGCACGGGCCTGGCAGGACCAGCCGGTCGGGACGCCGGAGGACGTGGCCGAGAAGCTGGCCCCCTACCTCGAGATCGGCTACCGGCACCTTGTCGCCGGCTTCCCTTCCCCTTACGACGAGGAAACGATGACGAGGCTCATGACTGAGGTAAAGCCCAGTCTCGAACGCGTCTGATCTTCAGCCCGAGACGCCTCGGACGCCCACGATGGCTGAATAGCGGGGCCGGCTGTGGACGCGGGTCGGGTCGCGAGGCAACGCCTCCGTCGACCGCGTCTCGGGCTCAGGCTCTATGAAGCCGAGAAATGGACCCTCGAGGCTGTGGTGGGCGGGTGGCAGACGCGGTCGTCATGACCGTACCGTTTGGCTTTCCTGACGTCGTGGCTTCTATGTCGATCCGGAGCGATAGGCGCCCAGGGTCAAGCACTGGTCGTCGAGCCCGAGGACGATGCTCAGCAAGAGATGCTGGCTGAGCAAGTCGTGCGCGCCGATCGGGTCCAGGCGGGCCCGCACCCTGTCGGCGACGAGCGTGACCCGCGCGTCGAAGAACGCCAGCACGTCCTGGTCGCGCAGTTGACCCGCAGGCAGCGGCTCCAACGGCGTGCCGGCGGATACGGTCGCGATGCGCCCGTCGGCGGAGACGCCGATGGCGGCGAGGCGCTCGGCCACTTCGTCATACCAGTCGCGGTACTGGTCGGTGAGTTCGTCAAGGAGCAGATGGATCGGCTTGAAGCTCGGGCCAACGAGGTTCCAGTGGGCCTGCTTGGCGTGCAGGCTCAGGTCGATGAGCTCGACGAGGGTTGCCTGGAGTGATTCGGCCACCTGGGCGGCCTCCCCGGTCGGATCGGTCGCGGGCAACTGGGTCACCCGTGCCGTTGCCTGACCCGCGGCCCTCGCGGGTCCCTGGCTAACGACCGTCCGGTCGACCTGATCGTTTGCCATGGCTTCTTCCTTGCGCCCTGGGCACCCGGGGAAGCGGGCACCAAGTCGATGTTCCGGCCAATGCCGTGGTCGTCGTCCTGGGCCACGACGGCGGCCCCGGCGACTTGCATGACCAGATCGTGCTCGAGCTAGACCACGCACGGCAGTCATGAGTTCCGATTCCGTTCTTTGAGTCTGGGCTGGATCTGGCGCCGGCCGCGAGGATGAGAACCCTCCCGATCGGTTGAAGGCCAGGCGAATGGTTCGGACGCGCAGTCGGGCAAACGAAGATGGGTCATCGACGCACGGCGTGCCAAGGCGCCCCAAGCCGGCCGACCCTATGGCTGCATAGCGAGTCGGACGAGCAGGACTTTCTCGGCCGCCCAGGCAGCGACCGCGCGGTCGCTGNNTGGGGGACGGGCCGCCCGTCAGCTCGTCTCAGTCGTGGACGGCGGCTCCGAACGGTCCGCCTCCGAAGCGGCCGGTCCTGGGCCCTCCCCACGACTGCGCACGCCCGCCCTCACGGTCGCCACACCGATGATGTGGCTGCGCTGCAGGAGCGCGAGATCGAAACGGCCGGCCAGACGGCGATCGGCGAGCCAGCGGACGCGGACGTTGGTCATGGGCACGAAGCGGGGGTAGGAGGCGTCCACGAACGCGGTCACCGACCCGAGCTCATACAGATGCGCGTAGCCGTAGATCTCGTGGGCTGCGGTCATTACCACGAGCTTCTGCCGCTGCTTTAGCACGTAGTCGCCACCAGATTCGGAACCCGGTGCCGCGCCACCCGCAGTCCGCGGCTCGCCGACGATGGTGATGTCGTCCAGGCGTATCCGCAACTCCGGCAGGACGACTCGCGTGAGGGCTCCGTTCCGCGCACGCAGGACGACATCTTCGATGCGGAAGAAGCCCTCCAGGAGATTGACGTAGTCGGACAGGCGCTGGTGGCCGTTCACACGCAAGGTGCCGGCGGCCCGCAGCTGAGTCCCGATCAACTCCACCGCATAGGGCACGGCAAGCTCACTGCCCTGCTCGTCTAGGTGCGGCGCCAAACCCCAGTCGATTCCGTCCATAGCGGGGTCATTATGGGGCGGATGTCGCGGCCCGCGTGAGGCCTTCAGGCAACGCCCGGCTACATCATCCACTCGGCTGTTACGTCCGGGTTCTGTCACTCAGGTCATCGTGCGGGCTGAATGAGCGCGTTTGTCCTTCGACTGTCACCAGGCGGCCCGCGGGACCGGGCCGTCGCCGCGCCGGAGTAGAGTTAGTGCATGGGGTCCTGTCCGCTGCGGAGGTTTCATGGATATCCCCGAGTTCCGGCGTCTCACTCTTCGCGTTGCCGCGACTCGAAGCTCGGAAACGCGCGCCTTTCTCAAGGCGTTTGACCTAGTTCCGGGGACGACCTCCGGGTGGTCGGAGCGGACCAGCGCCGACTGGCGGATGTGGAGTGGCGCCAACAATGCGCTCCGAGGCGCAGTCAACGAGCTGGAAGCCTTTCTCGGCGCAGACGGCTCCTAAGCCGGCTAAGCCTGGCACCACCTATCCCGCTCGGGCACGAGCAGGCGATCATGCACGGCGCCTACTCGCCGCGTCAGGCGATCGGAACCGGAACGGCCGGCATGGTCTCGGCGACTCGGATCAGACGCTCCGCCACGTCGCGGATCTCGGCCTCGGTCGTTTCGCGCCCCAGGCTGAAGCGCAGCGGGCCCATCCCTCCTCGGGCGGGACGCCCACCGCCCGCAGCACGGGCGACAGGTCGACCGAGCCAGCCGGGCTCCTCCTTATGGAGGGTGATCATGTTGACCCCTGTCCTTCCCCCACATAAGGCCTGATCTGATATGACTGTCGCTGCTCGGAGCGAGAGCAACTCAGCTGGCAGAATGTATGCTCCCAATCAGGGGGCCATGCCGAACCGGACAAGCACGGGGAAGGGGCGAGGGATGGCTAAGACTCGGGTGTTTGTCAGCTTCGACTTCGACAATGACCAGGCACTCAAAACCTTCATCATCGGACAGGCGAAGCATCCGGACTCCCCGTTCGAGGTGACCGACGGGTCCTTCCAAGAGGCGCAGCCGCAGCGGGAGTGGGAAGCGAAGGCTCGGGCTGCCATCAACCGCGCCGATGTCTTCATCGTGATGCTCGGCTCCAAGACGCGATCCGCTCCCGGGGTCCGCAAGGAAGTCAAGATGGCGAACGAGCTAGGGAAGCGCAAGTTCCAGATCATCGGGTACCGAGACGGCTCGGAAGATTGGGCCGTTCCGGACGGCGGCCGAACCTACCGATGGGGCTGGGACAACCTCAAGAAGTTGCTCGCTCAATAGCGATGGCGTACACCGTCGTCGCCATCCACCGAGGCNNATGGTCACCTGGTGTACGAAAGCGCCGATCTCGACCCGGCCCCTGGTGACCTGCTAGCCTGGATTGCGGCCGACCGCGGTCTATCATCGACGCTGATACAAGCAGTCACCACGGCACTGGAAACGCCATGACTAGGCTCGCGATCCAGCCACTCGATCTCGCCGGTCGGTTCATCTTCTTATCGGCCAGCATCCCGTCCGGGGACAGAGCGACGCAAGACGTGGAGGCCCGCCCTGGCGACGTTGCCGATGCCGTCGTTGCCATTGTCCGGGGCGTTCTGACCGGTCGCGGTCGCCTTGTTTTCGGGGGCCATCCCACGATCTCCCCTCTCGTCCTGATGGTGGCAGCGGAGT
>PMIQ01000074.1:0-1152 GCA_003157175.1 Chloroflexota bacterium | reverse complement strand
AGCAATGCTCCATGAGGTCAAGCCTGTGGCCGCCTTCTTCGTCGGCGGAATGCAGGAAGGCATCACCCTCGAATACGTGCTCGCCCGATACCTGCTGCCTGGGTCCCCAATCTTCTGTATTGCTGGGCCCGGAGGAGATGCCGCCGGCTTCTCGTCGGTGGGCGACCTGCCCAAGTCCTTGGCCGAGTCGCTGCGCACCTCGCGACTCTATCCAGCCGTCGTTGACGCGTCACTCCGACTGGTGGCTAAGCGCCCGGGGTGAGGCTGGCCGCGGTCTTGTCGACTTCTTGATCGGCTTGCTCGATAAGCTCAACCGCATCGCTGACAGCATCGCCTCGAGGCTGTCGCCGCTCCTGCCGTCGGCCACGATCGTCACGACCGTTCTCTAGAGTCGCCGGAGTGGCCCCCTAGTTCGGAGACTGAACGCTCATGTGGGAAGCTGAGGCGACCCTGCGGCGTTGTCCCTGGACGCCTCCGACCGAATGTAGCGCTCTCCGCGTCCGTGCTTGCTCGTCGCCTACATAGCCCCCTCGACCAAGCCAGGCGCCGGCCCCCGCGACCGCTGGCCGAGTTGCGGGTAGCTCCAAAGACACCCGGTTCCTGTCAGACTATCCTGCGGAGGATTGCATTTGCCGCTGTTCGGACCGCCCAACGTCGATAAGTTCAAGGCCAACAGAGACGCCCCAGGGCTGCGAAAGGCGCTGGAGTATCAGAACCACTGGCGTGTGCGCCGGGACGCCGCCGAGGCTCTGGGCCAGATTGGCGATGGCAGCGCCGTTGCGCTCCTCGTTACCGCTCTTCGGGATGACACCTCGAGCGTGCGCCAGGCCGCTGCGGAAGCTCTTGGCCAGATCGGCGATGCCAGCGCTCTCGAGCCTCTCATCGCCGTCCTCAAAGACGCGAGTTCGGGTGTGCGCCGCGCTGCTGCCGCCGCTCTGGGCCAGATCGGCGACGCCAGAGCTCTCGAGGCCCTCTCGGGTGCTCTCAAAGACGCGAGCTGGAGCGTCCGCGAAGGTGTCGCCGAGGCTCTCGGCCACATTCCTGACCCCCGCGCCGCCGAATCCCTCAGCGCCGCCATGAGAGACCGGGACTTGAACGTGCGCCAAGCTGCTAGCGAGGCGCTGGCGGCGCTTGGTCGCCAGTCAGATAGGG
>PMIQ01000021.1 GCA_003157175.1 Chloroflexota bacterium | reverse complement strand
CTGTTCATGGTCGGGGCGAGAGGAGTCGGACCGACACTATACGAGTAAAGGTGCGAGGTCTGCCTTCGGACGAAATACCGCCCTCGACCGTCACGTCGAGCGCGAAGCTTGCCAACGCGAGTGCATGAGACTGGCGAGTCGGCAGTCTTGCAGCAGAGCCCCGCGACGTGACCAGTGTGTTTCGCTCAGTGAAGGCTCGGGCAAGCGCGGGGACGCGCCCTATGCCGTCGGGCGAAGCTGCTTCCGTCCCCCCCCGTGCCCACGGTTCGTCGGCACGAGTCAGATTGGTCGGCTGAACCGTCGCTCGGCGTCTTCCACAATGCGGGTCAGGTAGTCCAGGTAAGTCCTGATGAGGAAGTCCGCGGGCTCGTCGAACGGTGAGTCGTCGAACCGGATCACAGGCCGCACGGTCCAGTTCAGAGCGCCGCCCCAAGGCGCCTCGAGGCTCACGCCCTCTAGACCTGGGACATCGTCGTAGGTGATGCGCGTCCCCTGCCGTCGGGCTGGCGGGCCGACCTGATGGACGATGCTGACGCGTAGCCTGTCCATGTAGGACATGCGGGCGTCCTTCTTCATCTGCTGTTGCCAGCCCAGGTACCACTCTTCGAAGGCCTGGTCCTCGGATTGGCCGTTCTGAAGCGCGAACGTGACGGACCGACCAAACACGATGGCTACATATAGACCGGAGGTCCAGCGTCTCGGGTCCGAGCTCTGTGCGTCGGCCAGACCCAGCTCAGCGGTCGCCAAGAGCTCGCGAGCGAACATGACCGCCTGAGCAACCTTAGGGTTAGCGAACCTACGGCCTGGTTCGACCGATGTCGCTGGGCGAAAGTCGAGCGCCGGCTCGCCGACGTTCGGAAGCATGAGTCCGCACCTAGCGCAGAAGTGCGCGCCGGGGGTCTGAGCGAGCCCGCACTGCGAACACGGTGAGTTCTGATCCACGGACGGCAAGGTACCAGTTCAGGCGAGCCCGAGCGCAATGCGGCAGGCCGCAGGTGGGCACCAGAGATTGGCGGGCGAGAGGATTAGCGCCGACCAGCCAGGCTGCCAGCCACTGGCGCTGGACGGAACATTGGGGGCCGCCAGTTCGTCATGCAGTCGCGTCGTGACCATCGTTGTGGGCCTAGTAGATGAAGAATCTACAGCCGCTATCCTGCCGAACGTAGGCCATCCGATTACCTGGGACGACGCAGAGGACGCTGAAGTTGGATCGCGACGAGCCAGACGATCCGAGTCCGCTGGCACAGCAGCCGGACGCCGCCGTAGAGGGGCCAAGCAGCCATCGCCGCGTTCGGTGGAAGGTGGCGGTGGCGGGTCTATCGGTCGTCGTGCTGGCAGCCGTTGGATTCGTCGCCTCTGGGCTCGCCGGCTGCAGTGCATCGGCAGGTTCGAGCGGTTCGTCGGTGTGTCTGGGCTCCGACGGCATTCCCACGCAGATCGACGGCCAGCGCGTATACCGCGTCACCGAACAGGCCGAATGGGAGAATCTGAGTGGCAGCTTCCTGCTGGGTGGCTACGGGCTCGATCTGGTCATGTCATGCCCGACGTCCTTGCCGCAGCCGTCGGGCGAGGCCGATCTTCTGGGCCAATGCGGCGGGTACGAGCTGGCGCCGTTCGCCAACGAGAGTCCCGGCTTCGGCCTGCTCCTATTGGCGCCGAAGGGATCGAGCCTGCTCTCTGGGTGGCTCGGGGGACCGGCGATAGTGGTGCGCGTCCACACCCACGACGCGGAGGCTGCCAGCTGCTTGTCTGCCCAACGTGCCGCGTGCGAGGCCGCGCTGGTGGTCGAAGCGGTCGTCTGGCCCTCAGTGCCGGATAGGATCGCCGGCGAGCATGTATACCGGGCAACCGACAAGGCGTCCTTCGCGAGCCTGAAGGGCAGCTTCCTGCTCGGCGGGCTCGTGACATACCCGGACGTGGTTCCGCCCTGCCCATCGGAGGCCGGCCCGCCGGGTGATGGACAGGGGCTGCTCCCGTACTGCTACTGGCCCTCGATCGACGGGCTCGCCCTCTCGCCGAAGGGCAGCTTCGACGAGCCAGGAAGCGAGATCGTCGTGGCGCGAGTCCACGTCAACGACCCGGTCGCGGCCGAGTGCCAGCCATCCGTACGGGCAGAGTGCGAGGCCGCGATAGTGGTCGAGTCCGTTGTGTGGCGGTCTCGCCCGAGCGCGACTCCGACGCCGGCGGGTACGCCATCTGGTTCGTCGTCTGCTGCGGCCATTGAGTCGCCTTCGGCGAGCCCGAACCCGCTCCGCTACGACGACGGCATCCCGCGCACCTTCGATGGCCAGCCCGTGCTGCGGGGCCAGGCGGCCATAGATGCTGCCGCCGCATCCACGGACGAGTCGTCGTTTCTCGTCGCTTTCTGGGCCGGGATCGAGCTGCCACACGGCTGTACCGCAATGGGAGGCGGCGACAACGTGATGTACCTGTGCGGCGGTATGGGGGACATTGGTGACCAGCCGGGGGTCATATCGAGCGCACTCGGGAAGGCCCTGCGCGTTGACACCAGTGCGGTGGCCCCGGGGCCGGTCATCGCCCGCGTGCATACCCACGACCCGTCGATGATGACCTGCCCAGCCGCCTACGCTTCCGGCTGCGAGCACACGATGATCGGGGAGGCCGTCGTCTGGCACGGCGACGCGGCCACTTCGCCAGAGCCGACGACCGTCGCTCAGGCTGCGGCTGCGTTCGGCATCTCCACGACACCTGTGGCCGGGATCTGCGAGAGCTACCTCCCTGGCGCGGTCGTGCTCCAGTATCCCGCGAGCACATCAGGCTCGATGAGCGGGTGGGAGGGGGTTGTCGCGGTCTTCCCATCAGCCGCCGCAGTGGCCGCGGCAGACCCGGACGCCGCCGCGTACGGGGAGTCCGACGTGGGCCCCACCGGGGACATGTGCGGCGACCATGGCGGCACGGACCCGCTCCGGGGTGCCGGCTTCTTCTCGTTCAAGGACCGCTGGCTCGCTCGAGGCAACATTCTGGTAGCCGTCCAGTACGACACGAGCGTCGGTCCCGAGCACGACATCTTCGTGAGCCAGATTCGGGCCAGGCTGGCCACCCTTTCGTCAGCCGGACAGTCGCTTCTGCCAACACCAACATCGCCCGCGGCCACCGCAACCCCGCCGACGTCCGGAGCTTTCGTGTTGACCGGCCCTTTTCTGCCGCCCGATATCGGGTCGGACCTGACAGCCACCCTGCTCGTGGACGGTCGAGTCCTGATTACCGGGGGCATGGATTCCTCGGCGGAGCTGTATGACCCGGCTACGGGCCGGTTCAGCTTCACGGGATTGATGTCGAGCGAGCATGAGTTCGGCACCGCCACACGCCTGAAAGACGGCCGGGTGCTGGTGGCCGGTGGCGACGACCTATCCGGCCTGCTCACGACGGCCGAGACCTACGACCCTGCCACGGGCAAGTTCAGTCCAACGGGAAGGTTGGCAGGGCCCCGAGAGTTCGACACCGCGACGCTGCTGCCAGACGGCCGGGTACTGATCCTCGGCGGCATAGGCAAGTCCGGCTACCTGACCACAGCCGAGCTATACGACCCCACGACCGGCAAGTTCAGCTCGGCAGGAAACCCGCTTGCCCCGCTCGGGGAGGGCGACACCGCCACCCTCCTGCTCGACGGCCGGGTTCTCATTGCCGGCGGGGATGGCAGCTCAGCCGAGGCCCAGCGTACCGCTGCGGCCGAGCTGTATGACCCGAAGACCGGCGAGTTCAGCTGGACCGGTTCGATGATGACGCCACGAGCCTTCCACACGGCGACGATGCTCTCAGACGGTCGAGTGTTGCTGGCCGGAGGCGATAACGGCAGCGGCATCAACTCCTCGGCGGAACTGTATGACCCATCGAGCGGCACTTTCAGCCCCACCGGGTCGATGTCGAGTGCCCGGCAGAACCAGGTGGCCACTCTCCTGGCGGACGGCCGAGTCCTTGTCGCCGGTGGAGACGTCGGCACCGGCAACCGCATTGTCTCGGCGGAGCTGTACGACCCAGCGACGGGCCAGTTCAGCCCCACCGGGAACATGACAACGGCGCGGGTGAACCCGACCGCGACCACGCTGCTGGACGGGCGCGTGCTCATCGTCGGAGGCGTGGCGCTTGTGGATGCGAGCTATGGGGCGGAGTTGTACCTGCCGTAACCTCCCAAGAGACGCGTAACAACTTGGAACCCGGCGAGGGAGTCCTTCTGGGATTGGGAATATCGCCACTGGGGAGCACGTATGTGTGCGCTCGCTATCTATGCAGTAATGGAAGTTGTAACCACAGCAGGCGTGGCAGTCTGGTTCGCCGATGAAGAGATCCTCAGCTCGTGCGATCGTCACTGGGACCAGCTCGTCGACGAAGCGAAGGACGCCGAGAGATACAGCCGCCGCCTGGCGCGACGCATCCACGAAGGCTACGCCTCCAAACTGGCGAAACAGCGCGACCCTGGTGGTCATCCGCCCTTCGGCTTCCGGCGCAACGATGGCAAGCTGATCGAACCTGACCCGGACAAGGTTCCAACGGTTCGCCGGCTGTTCGAGCTATCGGCCGCCGGCTATCCCGATCGCGAGGCGGCGCACGAAGTTGGCTTGCCCCTGTTCACTGCCCGAGGTCTGCTCACCTCGCCGCTGGTAATCGGCAGGCTGCGTGACGGCTCGGCGGCTCACTGGCCAGCCCTGGTATCAGAGGAGGTCTGGAACAAGGCCCAGGCGGTCCGCCTCTCGAGGGCGACGAACCTTGGCCGCAAAGCCGATCCTCGCCGGCCCTACGCCCTGCCCATGCTCCAT
>PMIQ01000134.1 GCA_003157175.1 Chloroflexota bacterium | reverse complement strand
CTGCTGAGCGGCGCGTTCCTGGGCCACGATTTCAGACTCGAGCTCGGCTGCGCGCGCTTCCTCAGCCGCCGAAAGGCTCTGGCTGGGTCCTCTCGCGGGTCGGGGCTGCTGCCGGGCAGGAGCATGTCGGTCTGGGTGCCGCTGGCCGGGACGATTCGAGCCGCGGGTGCGCTTGGCCATTTGGTGAGGGGCCTCCGGTGATCGTTCGATGGCTTGTCGAGCATAGCATCCCGATCGCCCTCGGCGAGGGGCCCGGAGTCTACGAGCCGCGCTGCCTCCGTGGCTGGTAGACTCGCCCCGAGCCGAGTGGAGGTCAACGTGTCGCAACTCAACGATTTCGTGTCCACGCATCTGGGCGTCATAGGCGCCGTCATCGTCGTCGGATGCGTCGTACTGGTCCTGATGATCCTGATGCTGTTCATCCAGTCGAGCAGGATCGCCCTTCTGAGCGAGCGTCTGGACGACCTCACGCAGGGCGCCGACGGTCAGAGCCTTGAAGGCGTGCTGGCCGCGCACCTGGACACGGTGGTGCGGGTCGGCCACGATCTCGACGAATTGGTGGCCCGGACGGCAGTCCTCGAGGGCGGGGCGCGGTTGCATTTCGGACGACTCGGTCTCGTGCGTTTCAACCCCTTCGACGACACGGGCGGCAATCAGAGCTTCGCGCTGGCGATCCTCGACTCCAACAACGACGGCTTCGTGGTTACGAGCCTCCACTCCCGCACCGGTACTCGGCTGTACGCGAAGGCCATCTTCGACGGCCAGTCGGACATGACCCTCGGCGCCGAGGAATCCCAGGCGGTGGACATAGCCGTCTCCCAGGGCGGAGGAGCGTCCACGGCCCGGGCGTCCAAGGCCGCTTCTGCCGGCGGACCCGCGGGCAAGCCCAAGGCGGCCGGTTCCACCGGAGCCGCGGCCAAGCCGACTCGCCCGGCCAAATCGACGGAAGAAGAGGCCAAACCAGCGGACGTGGCGGCTGCCGCCCCCGCGCCGGATCCTGGTCCTGCGCTCGCTCCGGCGCCTGAATCGGAGCCCGCGGCGGCCGAAACGGGCTCGGCCACGCCATCGGCCTGACTGGGGGCCGGACGTCGTGACACGCGAGATGTCACTGCGGCGGCGATCCTAGGGGCATGCCTCGACCAACCCGCAAGACAAGGCCGCGAGAACCCGCCCGTCTCGATCAAATCCCAGTTTGGGGTGGTCCCCCGGAAACGCTTCCGGAAGAGCCCGCTCCGGCCGGTGTGGAGTCGTTGCTGGCCGGCCTCAACGCCCAGCAACGACGCGCCGTCTGCCATGACGAGGGGCCGCTGCTCGTGGTGGCGGGCGCCGGGACCGGCAAGACGCAGGTCATCACTCGTCGGATCGCGTGGCTGATCGGCACGCGGCGCGCCCGCCCGTCGGAGATCCTGGCACTCACCTTCACGGACAAGGCCGCCGAGGAAATGCAGGCGCGAGTGGATCAGCTCGTGCCCTACGGGTATACGGACGCGGTCATTTCCACATTCCACGCCTTCGGCGATCGGATCGTGCGGGAGTTCGCCCTCGAGCTCGGTCTGCCGACCGACACGCGCGTGCTCACACGGCCCGAGGTCGTGATCTTCCTGCGCGAGCGGCTTTTCGAGTTCGAGCTGGACGAATACCGGCCACTGGGCGACCCGACGCGCTTCCTCGGCGCCCTGGCGAGCCTATTTTCCCGCTGCAAGGACGAGGACGTCAGCCCGCAGGCGTACTTGACTTTCGCGGCGGGATTGGCCAAGGCAGCCGAGGTGGCGGCGATTGGCGGAGCGGCCGCGGACGAGCTGGCAGCGCTGCGGGAACGGGCCAGACGTGAGGGCGAGCTAGCCCGAGCCTTCGCGCGCTACCAGGAGCTGCTGACACGAGCCGGCTTCATCGATTTCGGCGACCAGGTGAGCGTGTGTCTGCGGTTGTTGCGCGAGTCGCCGGCCGCCCGGTGGGAACTCCAGCGGCGCTTCCGTTACGTCCTCGTCGACGAGTTCCAGGACACCAACAGCGCTCAGTCGGAACTCGTCGAGCTGCTGACTGCCACGCACCGGAATGTGGTCGTGGTCGGCGACGACGACCAGTCGATATACAAGTTTCGCGGCGCCGCGATCAGCAACATTCTGGAGTTCAAGCGGCGCCACCCGCGCTGTCGCCAGATCGTGCTGCGACGCAACTACCGTTCTCGTGCGCCGATCCTGGACGCGAGCTATCGGCTCGTTCGGTTCAACGACCCGGATCGCCTCGAGTTCCGCAACGGGATAGACAAGCGTCTCGTTGCGGAGCGGAAGGGCAACGAGCGGNNCGAAGGAATTCGCGGTCCTGGTCCGCGCCAACGCCGACGCGGACCCGGTGCTGCGTTCACTGAACATGGCCGGGGTGCCGTGGCACTTCTCGGGAACGTCGGGGCTGTATTCGCGGCCCGAGATCCGGCTGCTGCTGGCCTTTCTGCGCTCGATCGCGGATCTCTCCTCGAGCGTCGACCTTTACGCGCTGGCGGCCTCGGAGGTGTACGGCCTGGGTGGCGAGGACCTCACTGCCATCTTCAACGCGGCGCGTCGCCGCAACCGCTCCTTTTGGGACGTGGTCGAGGAGCTGACCCGCCAACCGGGGCTGCTGCGGCTCGCCCCGGCGACGCGGGCAGTGCTCGAGCGGCTGGTCGGGGACGTTCGGCGCTATACCGAGCTGGCCCACGAGCGGCCGGCCGGCGAAGTGCTGTACCAGTTCCTGCGTGGGAGCGGGCTGCTTTCGAAGCTGGCGTCGATGGAGTCGGTCGCCGCGGAGGAGGCGCTCCAGAACATCGCCCGCTTCTTCGACATCGTCCGCTCTCAGTCGGACTTGCTGCCGGACGATCGGGTCGTCTTCGTGGCCGGCCACCTGCAGACGCTCATCGACGCGGGTGATGACCCGGCCACGGCCGAGGTCGACCCCGACGCCGATGCCGTGTCGGTTCTCACCGTGCACAAGGCCAAGGGGCTCGAGTTCCCGGTCGTCTTCATGGTCGGGCTCGTGGACGGCCGTTTCCCCGCGCGAACCCGGCGCGACCCGCTGGGTTTGCCCACAGAACTTGTCAACGAAGTCCTGCCTGAGGGTGACCCTCGTTTGCAGGAGGAGCGGCGGCTCTTCTACGTCGGGATGACCCGCGCCCGAGACGAGCTGTTCCTGAGCCACGCCGCCGACTACGGCGGCAAGCGCGCGCGTCGCGTCTCTCAGTTCGTGCTCGAGGCCCTCGATCTGCCGGCGGCCGGCTCGACGGTCGGCCTGGCGTCCGCCGAGATCGCCCAGTCGCCGCTGGAACGGCTGGCCTCGTTCGAGCCGAAGGCCACTCCGGCCGAGCCCGGACGTGGCGCGGTCGAGGGCCCGCTCACGCTGAGCTTCTACCAGGTGGACGACTACCTCACCTGCCCGCTCAAGTACAAGTACGTCCACGTTCTGCGAGTGCCCATCGCTCCCCATCACTCGATCGTGTATGGCTCCGCGCTGCACCAGGCGGTGCAGGAATTCCACCGCCGCCAGGCGAAGGGCTACGTGATGAGCGAGGAGGATCTCGACGCGGCGTTCGAACGGGCGTGGTCGAACCAGGGGTTCCTGACGCGTGAGCATGAGGAGGCGCGCCTGGCGGCGGGGCGGGCCGCGCTTCGCCGGTTCCGGCAAGGGCAGATGCGCCCCGGAGCGGTGGTGCCTGCGTACGTGGAGCGCGAGTTCAGCTTCCTCCTCGACGGCGACCGGATCCGCGGCCGAATGGACCGGGTGGACATCGAGCGTCTGTTGCCGGGCGAGGACGCCTCGGACGGGGCAGCCCGCGGCGGGGAAGGGGAGCGCCAGCACGCCGACGTCGCCTCGCCCGCCCTGCCCGGGCTGCATCCGGAGCGGGTGACCATCACGGACTACAAGTCGAGCGACGTGCGCGATCCGGCCAAGGCAAAGGAGCGAGCGCGAGACTCTCTTCAGCTGCAGATATACGCGCTGGCCTTCCAGGCAGAAACCGGCCGGCTGCCAGACGCGGTGCAGCTCTGGTTCCTCGAGTCGGGGCTGGTGGGGCGCGTGGAGGTGGATGAGAAGCGGCTCGACAAGGCCCGGTCCTCGATCCGCCGGGCGGCAGCCGGCATCCGGGCCCTCAACTTCGAAGCCACCCCTGAGTACATCGCCTGCGGCTACTGCGCGTTCCGTGACATCTGCCCATCGAGCGCGGCGAAATGACCGATCGGGAGGAGCGGCGGCGAGAACCGGGAGTGGTCGATCTCGGTCAATCGATCGAGGCCATCACGCTCGACTTCGGCAACACGCTGGTGCCGTTTCCCAGCGCCTCGATGAGCGGCGTGCTCTCGGAGACGGCGGCGCGGGCCGCGGCGCGCTGGCGGTTCGCCGCCGAAGAGTTCGCTCGGGTCTGGGGTGAGGAGCGGCTCCGCCAGTTCGCCGAAGATGTCCCCCGGGGCCGCGAGGCGGACATGGACGTTCGGGCGGCGCGGGTGCTGGCCAGGCTTCGGGGCCACTCAGCTCCGCAGTCGCAGGAGCGCTGGGAGGAAGCCGAGGCGGCCGGCTGGTCGAGCCCGGACGAGATCGAGGCGATCCTCGACGACTACGCGACCGCGTTCGTGCGCCAGACGCCGGTTCCGCCGGAGGTGGGGCCGCTGCTGGCGACACTGGCCGCGCGATACCCCGTGGCGATCCTGTCCAACTGGCCGATCGCGATCGCCGTGGAACGGTATGTCGAGGCTGCGGGCTGGTCGGCGCACCTGTCCGCCGTGGTGATCTCGCAGCGGGTTGGGTTCGCCAAGCCACGGCCCGAGGTCTTCTGGACGGCGGCAAGGGCCCTCAACGTCGCTTCGGGTCCGCGGCTCCTCCATGCCGGCGACGATCTGGGGGCGGACGTGGCCGGGGCGCAGGCAGTGGGCTGGCGGGCGGCCTGGGTACGAGTCAGGCCGGAGGACTCGCCGCTGCCGGTGGCCAAATCTTCGGGTCGCGAGCGCCCGGATCTCATNNTAAACTGTCGCAATGGACCTGCGCGATCGGACGGTCAACTACTTCTTCGTGCTCCTGTCGATCGGCGCCTGGGTCTTGGTCGTTTTGGTCTTGACGACCACCTACCCGCGTGAGAACCCGACCAGCGGCCTGGTGGGGGCCGGGGCCATCGGTCTCGCCTGCGGCGTGACCGCGGTTCCGCTCTTCTGGCTGGCCGTGTTCGCGCGCCATCGTCGCATCGCTTTCCGAGGGGATTGGTCGCGGGCGATCAGGCGGGGCGCCTGGGTGGCAATGGTCGTGGCGATTCTGGTCGCCCTCCGGATCCAGAGCGTGCTGAGCCTCCCGATCGCGGTCTTCGTCGCGGCGCTGGTCGTCCTCGCCGAGACGATCCTTTCGGCCGAGCGGTGATGGCGCGCCTCACCCTCGCCCCCATCGGCCTGTGTGGCGGGGCGCTACGCTGTACTCAATGACCGACGTGCCTGGCAATCTCGAAGCCGCTGCCGCCCTGGCGCGGTTGTATGACGTGGACCTGCTCGACGATCCCGGCGACGTCGACCTGTACCTCGCCCTGGCGGCTCGGACCGGCGGTCCGATCCTGGAGCTCGCCGCCGGATCGGGACGGATCGCCATCCCGCTGGCTCGGGCCGGCTACGAGGTCACAGCCGTCGACATCGACCCGGCCATGCTGGCCCGGCTTCGCCACAAGCTGGAGGAGGCGGCGAAGACTGAGCCTGAGGTGGGCGGTCGAGTCCACCTCGTCGAAGGGGACCTCGTCGGCCTCGACCTTCCCGGCAGTCCCAGGTTCGGGCTGGCCGTGTTCGCCCTCAATTCCATCCTCCTGCTCGATTCGCGGGACAAACAGAGAGCGGCTCTCGAGACAATGGCCCGCCACCTCGCCCCGGGCGGATTGGCAGTCGTTGACGTCTGGCTGCCTGCCGCGCACGAGCTGGCCCGCTACGACGGGCGCCTTAGCCTGGAATACGTTCGCACCGACCCCGAAACCGATCTGCTCGTGACCAAGACCGCGAGCGCCGAGCACGAACCGACCCGTGGCCACGTCGAGTTGACCGCGATCTACGAGGAAGGCGAGCAAGGCGGGCCCGCGCGGCGCTGGGTTCGACAGGATCGACTGAGGCTGCTGGGCCCGGAAGAGCTGTCCGAAATGGCCCAGGACGCCGGGCTGATCGTGGAAGTCCTGGCAGGCTCATACGATCTGGAGCCATTGGTCAACCATGACGAACGGGCCATCCTTATAGGGCGTAGGCGGGGGAGGACCGGCCCCGCTTCCTTGCTATAGTCGGACACGTGGCGACCACCACCTCGATCCGACTGCTCGTTGTGGAAGATGTTCCGCAGGTAAGCCAGCACGTCCGCAACCTGTTGAGCATCCAATCGCAGGTGAAGCTGCTGGAAGTCTTCACGGACGGTTCGAAAGTCGTGGAAGCGACACGACAGCTCCGCCCGGACGTCGTCCTGGTCGACCTGCTGCTCCAGGGCAAGGTCAAAGGGCCCCAGCTCATCGAAAAGCTGCGCGACTCGGGGCTGGATATCCCCGTGGTGGTGCTGACCGTGCCCCAGCACCCCCTGGCGCGGGACCCAAACCGCGGCATCGACGCCGTCCTGACCCTTCCGTTCAGTGGCTTCGAGCTGGTCAATACGCTGGCCCACGTCATGACCGACCGTCAGTCGCGGGCGGCAGGTGCATGTCGAGTCATCTCGGTCTTCTCGCCCAAGGGAGGCGTCGGCAAGACCACGATCGCATTCAACCTGGCCGTGTCGCTGAGTCAGCTGGGCGTAACCACGGCACTGATCGATGGCAGTCTCCAGTACGGCGATCTGCGATCGCTGCTGAAGGTCCCCGACGACGCGCCCTCGATACTCGACCTGCCTACCGATCGCGTCCAGGAATCGGACCTGCACGACGTCATGTGGCGCGACCCGGCGGGTGTCGACATCCTGCTCGCTCCGCCCCGCGTCGAGATGGCGGAGATGGTCACCGTCCGCGACGTCGAGAAGACGATCTCGATCCTGCGCCGCCTGTACGAGGCCGTGGTGATAGACACTCCGGTGTCCCTCTCCGAGGTCACGCTGGCCTTCCTTGACGCGAGTGACGTGATCCTTTCGATCGTGACCTATGATTCCACCACGATCCACAACACCATCGCCGTGGGGGAAGTCTTCGCGTCGATTGGCTACACAGCCGAAAAGGTCCACTACCTGGTGAACCGAGCGGACTCGAGCGGCGGCATGAG
>PMIQ01000132.1 GCA_003157175.1 Chloroflexota bacterium | reverse complement strand
CTGCAAGCTCGACTTCGAGGAAGATCCCGAGAAGTACCTCGATCCGTCGTACGAGGCGCACATGTAGTCGCCTGGTGGTGCCGCCGATCGCCGCGAATCGCCGCCCGATCGATGGCGGCGAGCCAAGTCGGCCGCGCCGCCCATGCCCAGCGTGGTACCCTCACCGCGACCTTGTGGAGTGCCCAATTCGCCTCCTAAGCTGACGATCGAGAAACCAAAACACCCCAGGAGAAACCCGATGACCTATGTGATCGCCGAGCCCTGCGTCGATGTGACCGACCGCGCGTGCGTCTCTGTCTGCCCGGTCGACTGCATCCACGAGGAAGAGGGCGACCGGACCCTGTACATCGAACCAAACGAGTGCATCGACTGTGGCGCCTGTGAGCCTGAGTGCCCCGTGAACGCCATTTTCACCGAGGATGCGCTCCCGCCCCAGTGGGCCGTCTACACCAAGATCAACGCGCTCTGGTACACGGACAAGGCCGCTGCCCGAGCGATGGTGGACGCGGCAAAGCCCCGCTGATCGTTTCGAGCTCAGACAAGCGCCCGGCCATCCGCCGGGCGCTTTCGATTCCGTGGCCGGCCGCGGGCCATGCAATACCCCGCCGCCACGCGCGCTCGATGCAGCGTCAGATAAGGGACCGGTAAGTCGCTGCGGCTAGACTTGTTCGATGCGAATCGTCTCGCTTCTGCCTTCAGCCACTGAGATCGTCTGCGCCCTGGGGCTGCGCGACGAGCTGGTCGGCGTCAGCCACTGCTGCGACTACCCGCCGGAGATCGAGGGAGTGGCGGTGGTCACGCGGTCGCGTCCCGCTGGCGACCGAACGCCGGGCCCGCATGTGTTCGTGGACAACGAGGTGGGTCCGAGCGAGCTGGACGTGGACGCACTGCGCGCCGCGCAACCGGATCTCGTGATCCTCCGCGACGGCAGCGCCGGCTCCGGCATCGGCAGTCGCCAGGTCCGCGAGGTGATGGGGGAGTCGGCCGGCGAGCCGGTCATCATCTCTCTGGATCCGGTCAGCGTGGAGGGCATCTTCCACTCGATCACGACGATCGGGGCGATGGTCGAGGCCGAGGACGATGCCATGGAGCTCCTCGAGGCTTTGCGCGAGGAGCTCGGCGACCTGGAGCAGCACGTCATCGTTCGTCAGGACGAGGGCATCCAGGCTCCGCGAGTGGTCATGTTGCAGGGCCTGGAGCCGCCCTTCGCCAGCGGTCGCTGGGTTCCGGAGCAGATTCGTCGCGCGGGCGGCTGGGACCTGCTCGGTCGCGAGGGCGATCCCGCCTCGCCGATCGACTGGGAGACGGTCCGCGACGTGGACCCGCAGATGTTGCTGATGGCGCCGGTGGGGATGCATCTCCCGGCCGCGAAGCGGGCGTTTGCGCGGACCCAACTGCCGGAGTTCTGGCACGACATGGAGGCGGTTCGCCGCGGTCGAATCTTTATCGTCGAACCGGTCTACTTCGAGCGACCGGGCCCGCGGATCGTCGACGGCGTTGGAATGCTGGCCGAGATCCTCGATCCCGACGGATTCGTCGACACCTCGCCTCCGGGCAGCTGGACGCCAGTGATGGAGTAGGGGCGGAGATGGCTGCGGGCGGGCGCCCTGAGGAAATCGGGTCGGAGATGATCCGCTATTACGCGGCCCGGGCTGACGAATACGACGACTGGTACCTGCGCCGGGGTCGCTACTCGCATGGCCCGGCCAACGACGCAAGCTGGCGCTCAGACCTCGAGGTGGCTGCCGCGTGGCTGGACGGCCGAGGGTTTCGTGGCCAGATCGTCGAGCTGGCTGCGGGCACCGGCTGGTGGTCGCCCTTGCTGGCAAGGCATGGGCAGCTGACCCTTTACGATGCCTCGGCCGAGCCTCTCGAGAAAGCCCGGACCCGGTTGGCGGCGGCCGGCGTCACGGCGGAGTTCCAGATACGCGATGCCTGGCGCGAGCCTGACCGGTCGGTCGATGGTCTGTTCGCGGGCTTTTGGATCAGCCACGTCGATCGCGATCGGCTTGACGAGTTCTTTGGGCTGGTTGCTCGGTGGCTCGTTCCCGGCGGGCTGTTCGCCTTCATCGACTCGCGCCAGGACCCGGAGTCGGGCGCCCGGGACCATCGACCGCCCGTGGAGGACGTCCAGGTTCGGCGGCTCGACGATGGCGCCAGCTTCCGCGTTCGGAAGGTTTTCTACGAGCCCTCGGATCTTGCGTCGGCGCTGGAACGAGCCGGTTTCTCGGAAATCGAAGTCGTCACCACTGAGCGGTTCTTCGTCCTGGGTTCGGGTCGTCGCCGCTGACTCGCGGGCGCTTCCTCAGGCCGGCCGCAGATTTCTGACTCCGCCGCTTCTACTTTCAGGATTACTTCAGCGCGACGCAGGATTATTCCACTTGCCTCCTCCCTTCCTCCAAGGGCAAGACGAGAACAAGAAGCCGGTCGCCCCTCATCCCAGCGACCGGCTCTCGTCTGTCCGGGGGCCCTGCCAGGCCGCCGAATCCGGCTGAAGAGGCTCGGCCGGCGTCCGCCCTCAGGTCGAGCCGGCATTCGATGCCTGGCCTGGCATCGCCCCAGAATGGCCGATTTCTCGCGCGACGACCCCTCGCCAGCCCCCGGCGACGCCTATACTCCGCCGCATGTCGCCCCTTTCGAACCGAACGGTCGCCACTATCGGCTCCGGCGTCATGGCCGAGTCGATCATCGCCGGGCTGCTCCGGGGCAAGCTAGTCGGTCCGGGTCAGATCGTCGGCAGCGAGCCACGACCCGAGCGGCGCGAGGAGCTGACCAGCCAGTACGGCGTTCGAATGGTCGCCTCGAACCTGGAGGCCGCCAACGGCGCCGACGTGATCCTGCTCTCGGTCAAACCGCAGACGCTGACCAAAGTCGGGCACGAGCTGGGCGGCCATCTCAAGCCGAGTCAGCTGGTGGTCTCGATCGTCGCCGGGGCCACGTGCAGGGTTCTCACGTCGCTGCTCGAGCATCGAGAAGTCGTCCGCAGCATGCCGAACACGCCCGCCCAGATCGGCCGTGGCATCACCGTCTGGTACGCGACGCCGCAGGTGACTGAGGAGCAGTGCGCCCAGGCGCGCGTTCTGTTGCGGGCGCTCGGAACGGACCTGCAGGTCGAAGACGAGAAGTTCGTCGAGATGGCCACCGCGGTCAGCGGCACCGGGCCGGCGTATGTCTTCCTGGTCATGGAGGCGCTCATCGACGCCGCCGTCCACCTCGGCTTCCCGCGCCACATAGCCCACGACCTCGTCATCGAAACGCTCGAGGGGAGCACGGCCTTCGCCAAAGCGACCGCTCAACACCCCGCCGTGCTGCGAAACATGGTCACCTCGCCGGGCGGCACCAGCGCTGCCGCGATCCACGAGCTCGAGTCCGGGCGGCTCCGGACGGTGCTTTCGGAGGCGGTCTGGGCCTCCTACCGGCGAACCCTCGAACTTGGTGCGGACCTCGAGCAGGACTTGGGGCTCGACGAAAGCGCGAGCGACGCGACGAACGGTCGGGCTTCGAACGGCGCGCGTTCGAAGACGTCGACTGCGCGGCGGCTCGGTCACTAGCGTGCCTGGGTCCACCGGCTCGACTGGATCGGCCGGCCCGCGCGGCCTGCTGTCGATCTTTCCCCATCCCGACGACGAGAGCTACGGCGCCGGCGGGCTGATGGCCCTGGCCGCGGCCGCGGGCAATCCCGTGTGGGTGCTGTGCGTCACCAACGGGGACCAGGGCGGACGGCCCGGCGAGATGGACGTTGATCATTCGCTCGATCCGGAGATCCGGCTCGAAGAGTTGCGCTGCGCGTGCAGAGAGATGGGGATCGCCGAGCCGATCTTCCTCGGCTACCGCGACTCGGGCATGGAGGGCTGGGGCGCACCGGAAGGGTCGCTGGCGCTGGCAGACACGGAAGAGGTCGTCGGGCGGATGGTCGAGGTCATCCGGCGGCTCCGGCCGGCGGTGATTGTGACATTCGACCCGGGCGGGATCTACGGCCACCCGGACCACGTCCGCTGCTCGGCCACCGCCACTGAGGCCTACCGTCGGGCTGCCGCCGAACCGGGCGGACCGATCGCGCTCTATCACCAGGTCATGCCGCGCTCCCGCATCGCGGGCATGCGCGCGGCGATGGAGGAAGAGAGGCGCCGCTCCGGTGACACGACGCCGCCGTCCGAGGACGACCGGCGCCAGCAGGAGGCGTTCGAGCGGCTGGCTCGTCCCGACGAGGAGATCACGACGATCGTGGCCATCGACGACGTCCTCGACCGCAAGCTCGCGGCGCTGGCTTGCCACGACAGCCAGATGCGAGGCCGGCGTTGGGAAGACCCGGAGGTTCGGGAGCAGCTATCGCAGATGTTCGGGCACGAGACGTTCGTGCGGGTCGATCCCGCCCCCGAACCCGGCGAGCACGAGGATCTGCCGATCGGTCTCGAGTGGGGCAAGCGGTGACCGTGCCCGCCCGCGGGAGCACGAGCCGCGATCCCGCCACCGGCCGCGTCGATCCCGCCACGAGCCGCGATCCCGCCACGAGCCGCGTCGATCCGCCGGAGGATGAACCCTCGCAGAACCGGACTCTCGGCCCCCGCGCGGTCGCCGAGGCTGCTCGCGGAGCCCAGGAGAACGGCCGCCTCCGGCGTCCATCGCGCGACGGTCTAACCATCGAGCAGGCCGCCGCGATCGAGGCGCCCCGCGAGTACCGGCTTTCGCCGGACGGCCGTCGAGTGGCCTTCACCGCGGAGGCGGCCGGTGCCCGCCAGATCTTCCTGATGGCGTCGCGCGGCGGCTATCCCGAGCAGCTGACCGCGACCGAGAAGTCGGCCTCGGATCCGCAGTGGTCGCCCGACGGACGCCGCATCGCCTTCGTCCGCGACGAGGCGATCTGGATGATCGACGTCGAAGGGGCGCATCAGGCTCCGGTGAGCCAGCACCCGGCCGGCAACCGCGCCCCACGCTGGTGTTCCGACGGGCACCAGATCGCGTTCATCTCGCGGCGCCGCGGCTGGGATCAGCTGTGGGTGGTGGACGCGCCGGTCCCGCGCCGCGGCCGTCCGGCCACTCGCCCCCGCTCCGCCGAGCCCATCCCGCTGACAGTGCCCGGCGTCGACGTCGACGAGTTCGTGTGGTCGCCAGACGGCCGCCAGATCGCCGTCGCCTCGCAGCGCCTGCCGGACCTCCTCACCTCGCAGATCCACCTGGTGGACGTGGTCACTGCCCAGGAACGGCTGATCGCCGGCGAGGATGCCTGGGAGACCGGGCCGCGCTGGTTGCCGGACGGCTCGGGCCTGTTGGTGGTGTCGGACCGCGACGGCTGGTTCCAGGTAGTCCGCATCTCGGCCGACGGCAAAGAGCGGGCTGTTCTCACGGCTGGCAACCGCGAGCACGGCGAGCCCAGCGGCGGCTGGGGATACGTGCCCGTGCCGTCGCCCGACGGGAAGCTCTTCGCCTGCGTGGAAATGCGCGATGGGCTCATCGACCTGCTGATCGGCGAACTGCCCGCGCCGGGCGCCTCCAGGTCCGGTCCGCGAATGGCCGTCGTGAATCCGTTCGACGGCGTGTGGATGACCGTCGGCTGGATGCCGGACGCGACTGCCATCCTGGCCATCGGACGCAGCGAACGCTCGCCCGACGATCTCTGGCTGCTGCCCGTTCCGGAGGCCGCTACCCAGGGCGCAAAGCCTCGCCAGCTGACGCATTCACTGCCGACGGTCGTGGACACGGCCCATTTCGCGACCGGGACGCGCATCGCCTTCGAGGCGCGTGACGGAGAGCGGATCGAGGGCAACCTCTACCTGCCGTCCGACGCCATCGGCGAGGAGGCGGTTCGCGTGCCCTGCCTGATCCACTCGCACGGCGGGCCAACCTCCCAGGCCCTGCGCGACTGGCTGCCGTTCCGACAGCTCGTGGCCGAGGCCGGGATTGCTTTCCTTTCGGTGGACTTCCGCGGATCCACCGGATATGGCCGCGACTTCCGCTGGGCCAACCGCGGTGAGTGGGGCCACGCCGACGCGTTCGACGTCATCGACGCGGCCCACTGGGCCGTCGCTCAGCCCTGGTGCGACGGCCGGCTGGCCCACCACGGCGCGTCGTACGGCGGCTACATGACGCTCTGCGTCCTGACCGAGGAACCGTCCCTGTGGCGTGCCGGCATCGACCTGTACGGCGACTCGGACATAGCCGAGAGCTACCGCCACGGAGATCGTCTGGGCCGCATCGACCTGGAGCGGATGATGGGCAGGCCCGACGACCCCGAGGCCGCCGAGGCGTACCGACGCGGCTCGCCACTCCATCGGGTCGAGCGGATCGAGGCCCCCTTGCTGATCATGCATGGCCGCAAGGACAAGCGCGTCGTGCCGCTGATGACCGAGAAGATCGTCGAGGCGCTCGAGATCGAGGGCAAGCTCTACCAGCTCCACTGGTACGACGAGGAGCCGCACGGCTGGCAGAAACGCGACAACCGCCGCGACGCCTGGAAGCGCTGCCTGGAATTCCTCAAGCGCCATCTACTCGAGCAGATCGACGAGGACTAAGGAGGCGCACCTGGACCGCTCGACCCAACCCGCGAGGAAATCGATCGACCCTTCCGCCGTGGAATCGATGCGGGACTTTCTGGCCTCGTTGAGCTTCCTCAACGAGGCCCAGATACTCGAGCTCGTCGCCTCCTGGGAAGCCCGGGACGTACGGGCGCACGAGGATGCATGGACGCAGGTCATCGCCTGTGCCGCGGCGAACCGGCTGACCGCCGAGATGGACGAGGCTCGCACGGCGGCGATGACCTGGGCGATCCGAGGCACGAATGCCCCGTGGCTGCAGGCCGTCGAAGGCATGCCCGAGGCGGAGGCCTGAACGGGGGAGGATCGACCGATGTGGGGACGACGGAGCGGTGTGAATCTGCTCGACACGGAAGAGATGGCGGCCTTCTTCGACCAGCTCGACCACCTGAACGAGGGTCAGCTGCTGGGCCTTCGGGCAGCCTGGCGATCGACCAGCCGCGAGGCGCATGAGGAAGCCTGGACAGCCGTTCGAGCCGTCGGCGCTCGAGATGGCTTGAGCAAGGAGATCGACCGCGTGCGCAATCGAGCCCTCGCCTGGGCCTCGCGCGGCTCGAACACCATTCCGTACCGAATCAGCAACGACATCACCTGGCAGCAGATCAAGAACGATGCCGGCGAGGCGATCGTCGATGCCGCGCTGGCGATGGCTCTGGGCAGCCGCCTCGACGGCGCCTCTCGCAAGATCTTGATCGGTCCCTGGCTGCGCGTCACGGAGGCCCTCGGCTAGTGGGCTGAGGCCCCCCGGCGCCCCGCCCGCGGCCAACGCGCCCCGCCCCGCCGCTCGCGGAGCTCGCCACCCTGGCACGGCAACGCGACTTCACGCCTCCGCACGCTTTCCGTGGGCCGATGTAGGCTGGCCGCGTGGCAGACCTTCGCGTTGAGCTACTGGCCGTCGAGGACTGCCCGCACCTGGAGCAGGCGCGGCGCGATCTGGAGAGCGTCCTCCGCAAGGGGATCATCGAGACGCCGATCCAGCTGATCTTCGTCGCCAGCCAGGAGGACGCCGAGTTCCTCGGCTTCCAGGGTTCGCCCACGATCCGAATCCAGGGCGAGGATGTCGTTCCCCAGCCCGACCTGCCGGTCGCGCTGGCCTGCCGGATCTACCGCGACGCGGCCGGCCGGACACTCGGCTCGCCCCCGATAGAGGTCATCGCGGCGGCGGTGGAAGCCCACCGCCGGGGCAGGCTCGAAACGTTCCAGCGCGAGGAGGCGGCGAAGGTGGCCGACTTCGCGCGCCGAGCCGACGCGGCCGATGACTCTTCCAAGGAAGGCCGATCCGATGAGCATCGCCGATAGGGTTCGGGTGCTGCCGCAACGAACGATGCGGTCCCTCTTTATCTCGCTGTCGCACCGCCGGTCGCTCGCCCGAATGGCCGTGCGGAGCCCGCTGACGCGGCCGGTCGTCGCCCGCTTCGTCGCCGGGGAGACTCTCGAGGCGGCACTGCCCGCCATCGAGTCCCTCAAGAGTGCCGGGCTGCGAACCACCGTCGACGTCCTGGGCGAGTCGGTCAGCTCGGCGGAGCTCGCCGCCGCCGCCGCCGATCGCTACGTCGCGACTCTGCCAGCTCTGGCGTCCCATGGCCTCGACGCCAACGTCAGCGTCAAGTTGACCCAGATGGGNNCGCGGCCCGGGCCGTGGACGGCTTCGTCCGCTTCGACATGGAGGACCACACCCAGACCGATGCCACTCTCGCGATCTGGCAGGCGGCCCACGAGGCGTACCAGCGGACCGGCGTCGTGATCCAGGCGGCGCTGCGCCGGAGCTCAGCCGACGTCGAGCGAATCCTCGCGGCCGGCGGCCGCGTTCGGCTGTGCAAGGGCGCGTATGACGAGCCGCGCAGCGTCGCCTACGTCAACAAGGCGACCGTGGATGCCAACTACGCGAAGCTGATGGAGCGGCTGCTCCTGTCCGGCTCATACCACGCCCTGGCCACGCACGACCCCAGGCTGATCGCGCGGGCCATCGCCATCGCCGAGCGCCAAGGCATCGGCCGTGACCGCTTCGAGTTCCAGATGCTCTACGGCGTGCGGCGCGACCTGCAGCGGATGCTCGTGGCGCGCGGTTACGCCGTCCGGGTCTACGTCCCGTACGGCCACGAGTGGTATCCGTACTTCATGCGCCGCCTGGCCGAGCGCCCGGCCAACGTCGGCTTCATGCTGCGGGCGATCGTCAAGGAAGAGGGCCGGCGGATCCGGGGGCGATGATCTGCGGGCCCGACTCGCGCGACCGCGGTTACTCCAGCGAGGCCGCCATCTGGTTGCAGTGCTCTTCGATGTGATCGGCCAGCATCTCGTCGGCGATCTGTTTGATCGTCATTTCGCCCTTGGTCTTGTGCGAACCCCGGCGCGCGCACTGCCGATCGTCGAGCTCGAGCAGGCGCCTAACCACTCGCTCGAGGTGGAAGTCCAGGCGGAAGTACAGCTCGGACACAGGCAGGCTTCGGTCGCGATCGACGGTCAGCAGCCTGATCAGATCGGTCGGGGCCCGGCCGAAGGGAACCGGCTCCATCTGGGCAGCGAGGATGCGCTCGATCTCGCCCAGCCAGTAGGGCAGCATCTCGTCGACGTGGGCGAGCGACTCGCGAGCGACCCATTCGCGCGAACGCGGCAGGTCTTCGGGCGCGGGCGGGCTCATCTCCACCTTGGCGCGGAGTCGGACGAGGCGGTCGCGGGCCACCCGCAGCCGCTCGACCTCCGGGTACAGGGTCGCCATGCGTGAGGTTTCTCCCTCCGGGGCGAGGTCGTGTGCTTGGGCTGGCCTCGCCCTTAGAGATTACTCGAAGCGGCGGCAGAAGTGAGCCGTCCGCCTGCAATTGGCGCGCCGGCGCCATGCGCGGCGGGTTCGGGGATTCGATACTGGATCGATGAACCCCGTGACGATCGAGGGAATGGCGACGGACGACTGGCCTGCCGTCCGGGCGATCTACGAAGAAGGGATCGCCACGGGCCTGGCCACGTTCGAGCTGGCGGCGCCCGATTGGGAGGGCTGGAACCACTCTCATCGGCCCGATTGCCGGCTGGTGGCGCGCGATCGGAGTGGGGCAATCGTCGGCTGGGCCGCGCTGAGCCGCTACTCGGCGCGGGCCGTCTACGCGGGCGTGGCTGAGCTGAGCGTATACGTGGCCGCGAGCGCGCGGGGCNNTACGGCTTTCGGCGGGTCGGCCTGCGAGAACGAATTGGCCGTGACTCGACCGGGCGGTGGCGGGACGTCATCCTCCTGGAGCGCAGAAGCTCGGTCGTCGGGCTCGAGTAGGCGGAGCGGTCGAGCTTTCGGCCGTCGGACAGTCGGGCCGACAACCCGCCCGTCAGCTCTCGACGGCTAGACCTCTTCGAGCAGAGTCGGGCGCGATTCGGACGGCGTCGCAGTCTGGGCCAGCAGCACGCCGGCCAGTACTAGCAAGGCGCCGAGGATCTGTATCGGGGCGAGCGTCTCGCCCAGGAACCCCACGCCAAGGGCGATGACCACGAGCGGCTCCACCGTGGCCATCAGCGACGCCTGCGCTGCCCCGATCCGTGCCATGGACGCGTAGAACGCCTGAATGGCGATCGCGGCCGCGAACAGTCCGATGCCGAAGAGGCCCGGCCACGCCTCGGCCGGCACCCCCCATGGAACGAGTGGCTCGCGCGCGGCGGCGGCAATGACCAGCATCGTCAGCCAGGTACCGGTCATCATCACCGCGCCGGCGACGGGCGGCGAAACCTCTGCGCCCTTGCCCTTCGATCGCATGTCCGCGGTCTGGCCCGGCCGCTCGCCGGCCATCCANNATCGACGCCGGCCTCGATTCCCCCGATCGTCAGGATCGCCCCGAGGAGCACGACCGCGAGAGAAGCCCAGGCGAGCCTGCCTCGGAACGGGTAGCCGAGCCTCATCGATAGCACCGCGACGACGGCCGGGTAGGCGTACATCAGGAGCGCCAGGAGCGAGGTCGGGATGCGCTGGACGGCGGCGTAGTAGACGCTCGCCGTAAGGACGAAGGTCGCGCCGGTGAATAGCAGGCGCCCGGTGGTTCGGCGGTCGAGCAGGCGGAGTTCGGCGCGCGCTCTCGGTTGGGCGAACAGCCACAGCCAGCTGATGACGGTCGCGAAGAAGAAGCGCCACGCCAGAAGCGCTATCCAGTCCAGCCCGGCGTGATAGACGCTCTTGGCGAAGAGCGGCCCGGTCCCATAGGCCACGCCAGAGAGGGCTCCCAGTCCGATCCCCACGACCTTTCGGCGATCCATCGCGCAAGGCTAGCAGGAGATGCCCAGACGTTTCGGCGGCCTACCCGACCGAGCGGGTACTGCCTTCGGATTAGCCCGGTGCGCGCTGGCACAGGGCTGTTGACGCGGCGCACTATCCGTTCGGAGTGGGCCGAATCACACCTGTGACCCCTACAAGCAGACTACCGCCCGAGTACCTACCCGACGGTACGAGTGAGTCATATGCCCTATCCACGCCCGGCCCTAGAGTCTCCGACATCGAGGCGACCGATCGGTTGCCAGCGCCTGAGGTCGAATGCGATGTCACGGGCCCGCGAACGCTGCCCCCGCTGCGGAAGGCGCCTCGTCAGCACGCGCTTCGACACGACGTTCCGACTGCCCGACCGAAGCGAGCGTCTCTGCTTCGGGATCCCGGGCGGCCTCTGCGAAGACTGCCATCAGCTCTACATCGATCCTGAGCTGATCGAGCTGCTCGATCTGGCCCAGGGCCGCTGCGTCTTCGCCATCGAGAGCGACCTGGGCGTTCAAGAGCAGGCCTGGTCGAGCGCCGAATGACGTCGGTAATTCGCTGTCCGCTGAGGTCCGCGTCCGGTTAGCGCGTGCCCGGTTTGCGGACCCGTTCGGCGATCCAGAGGGTGACGGTCGAGGCGCGGCGTAGCTCGCCGCCACCGTCGTGGCCCTTGAGCGTGGCGTCGAGCTCCAGCAGGCCCGCCAGTGCGGCGTCCAGTTCAGGCAACGTCCACGTCCGCGCCTGATTGGCGAGCATCTCAGCGCGATATGGGTTGAGCTTGAGCGCCCTCACCAGAGTGGCCGCGGGCGTGCCGGCGGCGAGCAGGTCCGCGATCTGGATCAGCTCGCGGAGACGGCGATGCAGGTGGACGACGAGGACGGGGCCAGGGACGTCGTCCAAGCGATCCGCAAGCTCGGCGGCCTCGCCCGCGCGGCGCATGCCGACGGCGTCGAGGAAGGCCCACATCGAGCCCGGGACCGCGTCGGCGACGAGCGCCTTGACGTCCTCGGGGCCAATCTGGCCGTCGAGGCGGTAGAGAGCCAGCTTCTCCAGCTCCGACACGGCCAGCTCGCCCTGGCGGCGGCGATCGACGTCGCGTTCGCGAACGTTGGCGCCGACGCGCTCGGCCAGCAGCGCGGCAGCAGGGGCGGTGATGCGGATGCCGCGCTCCGCGGCGCGATCGGAGATCCAGCGCGCCATTCCTTCGCGGGTGGGGGCCTTGAATTCGCGGACTTCGCCGCCGGCGGCGGCCACCGCGTTTCGGAGCGCCTCGAGCGAGGCGGGGCGGCGGGCTGTGCCATCGACCAGATCCAGGAACGCCAGGCCGTTGCCGTCAGCCACGGCGTCGAACACCGCCGCGAGGCGAGCCGCCAGCGGCTTGTTCACGACGAGTGGGCCCGGCTCGGCGATGACCACCAGCGTCCCGCCGCCGAACATCGTGGCTGTCGCCACTCTTTCGGCGATCTCGGCGGCCGACGTCGAGCTGCCCGAAAGACGGAGTCGTTCCAGCGAGGGGCCCCCCGCCGCCAGTCGAGTGGCCATCACGTCGGGACCGCGGGCGACGCCGTAGGAGTCGTCGCCCCAGTAGTAGCCGAGCGGCGCGGTGGGACCGGCCACGTCAGGCATCTCGTGCCAGACGCAGGGCGCGGCCGCTCCACTCGAGGCGTCGCACGTCCGACGGCTCAATGCCGAGGAAATCGCACACCCGAGCCTCCAGCGCCTCGGCCCGCCGTCGGACGGCAGCCAGCGTCTCCGGTGTCCAGCTGCCCCGAGCTTTCTCGGCGCGCACTTCGGGGGGATAGCGGTGCTCCCAGGAGGCGAACCGCTCAGCCATCGACTCCAGTTTCTGCCCGGCTCGCTTGTCGGCGTAGGCGACGATAAGGGCCTCACTCGAGGCGCCGGCGAACCACCGGTCGAACCAGCGGCCATCCGCCAGACGTGTCACCGGATGGCCGACGATCGCTTCGCCGAGCTCCGGATAGCCACTCCGGGCGAGCCATTCGGCCGAACCCGCGCCATGGGCCATGTCTGCCACCGACGGTCGCACGGCCGGCAGCTTGTCGACGTCATGGAGGAGAGCGGCCGCTTCCACGAGGCGGCGATCGAGCGAGCGCCCACCCGAGACCGCCCGCAACGCCAGCCAGCCTGCCGTCTCGGCCACGGCCCGCGAGTGACGGAGGTACCAGGCCGGCGGCTCGAGCGAGAGCAGCAGGGCCGCGCTTTCCAGACGGCTGGGGACTGACATAGATCGAATCGTACAGGAGCCCGGGTCGCGTCGAGGCGTCCGCGGCAGCGAGGGCGGGGCGCCCGTCCCTCGGGCGTCGCTCGAAACCCACGCGGGCAGAAGATACGGTCACGCCCGCGGCGTTCAGCGTCGTCTCGACCGTGCCGACCTGATCGGTCCGCAGGACCGTGCCGGCGTGGGCTCGCAGCCGCGCCATCGTCGCGGGCGCCGGATGCCCATACGTGTTCCCGGCGCCGACCGAAACTGCCGCGACGGCCGGTCGAAGGGCCGCCAGTATCGCGTCCGAGGAGGCCGTCGCGCTGCCATGGTGGGCGACCTTGAGCATGTCGACCGCCGGCAGCCCGCGCCCCAGCAGGACGGGGTCGACGTCGTCCTCGGCGTCGCCCGTGAGCAGGAAGCGGCGGTTCTCGTACTCGCCGAGCATGACGATCGAAGCGTCGTTGGTCTTTCGGTTATCGGTCGCGGCGGGGTCCAGGTAGGACGGCCGGACCGTGCCGTCGTCGGGCCAGAGCACGTGCAGCGTGGCGTCGTCGAGTCGCAGCGTGTCGCCCGTCCGCAGTCGTTCGGGCCGCAGGCCATGCGCGGCCAGTGCATCCAGCCAGGCCCGGTATGCGGGCGTGGACACGGCCCAGCCCGACTCGAAGGCCCGGCCGATGCGGTACTTGTCGACGACGGTCACCAGGCCGCTGACATGGTCGTCGTGCGGGTGCGTCAGGACGATCGCGTCCAGCCGCCGATCCCAGGCAGGCACATATCGATCCAGCACGTTCAGAAGGACGCTGCCGTCGGGGCCGCCGTCGACCAGGATTCGGCCGCCACGGTCGCCTTCGAGAAGAATCGCGTCGCCCTGACCGACGTCCAGCACGATCACGTGGACGGAGCCGTCGGGTCGCGATGAGACCACGCAGCCGGCCAGGGCGACCACGAATGCTGCCGCGACCAGGACGCGACGATGCTTGGGCCGGCGGGTCGGCTTTTCGGCGCGTCCGGCACGCGCCGCTGGGTCGGGCTGGCCCGTCGAAGTGTTCGGTTTGCGCGACGA
>PMIQ01000024.1 GCA_003157175.1 Chloroflexota bacterium | reverse complement strand
CGGCAGCGCCTGTCCCAGTAGGTCCCCGCGCCCTCGGCCGACGTCATCCGAGAAAGCATCATTGAAGTAGACGATGCGATCATCTGGGCCGGCTATGACGATACCGTCGATCGATTCCTCGATCACCGACGCCAGCCGATCGCGCTCGCGGCGTGTCGCGGCCTCAGCCAGGGCTCGGTGGACGGCCGGAACGAGGGCCTCCAGGCGACTCTTCGGGACGTAGGCGGCCGCGCCGTTCCGCAACGCCGCGACAACGAGGTCCTCGCCCAGCGTTCCGGAGATCAGGATGCACGGCACGCTGGCGGCCGACTCATGGGCTATGGCCAGGGCCGCGGCTCCCGAGAAGCCCGGCAGCGTCCAGTCGACGATGACGACATCCGGCCGTGGCGTCAGGGACAGGCGGAACTCGGCCTCGGTTGCGACGACCCGCGGCTCGATGGCCAGGCCGCCTTCACGCAGCGTCCGCAGGACGAGCTCGGCGTCGTCCGCCGAGTCCTCGACGAGGAGCACACGGAGGGGCGACGATCCATCGATCATTCGGGCACCTTGTTGAGGAGCAGCCAGTAAAGGCCGAGCTTGACCACCGCATCGGTGAACTGCTCGAAGTCGACCGGCTTGACGATGTAGCTGTTGGCACCGAGGCGGTAGCTCTCGACCATGTCGCTCTCCTCCTGCGACGAGGTGAGGACCACGACCGGGATGAGCTTCGTCGCGTCCGACGCCTTCAGACGTCGAAGCACTTCGAGCCCACCGATCCGAGGGAGCTTGAGGTCCAGCAGCACGAGCTTCGGGTACCCGTCGCGCGGAGCGCTGGCGGGGTCGTCCGGCCGTATGAAGTCGAGCGCCTCGACTCCGTCGCCCACTACCTTGACGCGGTTCGCAAGGTTGTGATCGCGCAGGGCTCGCAACGTCAGCTCGACGTCGTCGGGGTTGTCCTCCACGAGCAGGATCTCGACCGATTCGACGTTCATGTCAACTCCTTCGTGGGTAGCGAGAACCCGAACGTGGCGCCTTCGCCGGGCGCACTCTCTGCCCAGACCCGGCCGCCGTGGCGGTGCACGATCCGCGCGACGATGGCGAGCCCAATGCCGGTGCCCTCGAACTCCGACGTCTGGTGCAGACGCTGGAAGGGCTGGAAGAGCTTGTCTGCGTACGCCGGGTCGAACCCGACGCCGTTGTCCCGGACCGTGTAGCGGCATTCACCGTCGCGCCGGCGGCATCGAACCTCGATGCGAGACGGCTCCATGGGACGCGTGAACTTGACCGCGTTGCCGATCAGGTTCGTCCAGACCTGGCCCAAGAGACCTGGGTCGCCGGGTGCGCCGAACAGCGGTCCGATGTCGAATTCAATCGCCCGTCCGGGCGAGGCGGCACTGCATCCATCGGCCACCGAGCGAGCCAGGCGCCCCATGTCGACAGGCCTGCGCTCCAGATCCTTGCGCCCCACTCGGGATAGCGCGAGCAGGTCGTCGATGAGGCGCCCCATTTGCTGCGCGTTGCGCACGACAACACCCAGCACCCGCCGAGCTTCCGTATCGAGCCCCTCGGCGTGCTCGCGGAGAAGGATCTGACTGAAGGCGTCGATCGAGCGAAGGGGGGCGCGCAGATCGTGCGACACGGAGTAGCTGAAGGCCTCCAGCTCGCGATTTGCCGCTTCGAGGGCCGCCGTGCGCGCCTGCACGCGCTCCTCGAGATCGGCGTTGAGCGCGAGAACCTCTGCCTCGGCACGCTTGCGCTCGGTATTGTCGAGCACGAACGCCGCGATCAGATCGTCCGGGCCCTGGAGGGCCGTGGCCGCGACGAGCACCGGGATACGGATCCCGTCCGCGCGCAGGTATTCCTTCTCGTACGGGTCGTAGGTCCCGCGTGCCCGCATCTCGCCGATCGCGTGATAGCTGACGGGCAGCCATTCCGGAGGCGTGATCGCCCGCCAATCGATCTCGCCGCGCTCGAACTCGTCGCGCGTGTACCCGATGAGGTCGAGGAAATAGTCGTTCGCCTCGATGATCGCGCCGGTCTGGCGGACGATGAGCGTGCCGATGATGTTGGCGTCGAAGAATAGCTTCAGGCGTTCGTGCGCTACCCGGAGCTGCTCCGCGGCCGTCTTGCGCTCCGTGATGTCCTGGATGTGCCCATAGACGCGCACGACGCGGCCGTCCTGGAGTTGCGGTTGCCCGGCCGTTCGGACCCAGATCTCGCGGCCTTTCGCGGTCACCAGGCGCAGCTCGAGGTCGTATAGCAGGCCCTCCTCGACGGCACGCCTGAACGCCTCGTCGATGGTGGCTCGGTCCTCCGGCGCGTAGAACTCGATATCTCGCTCCGCGCTGTTGGGGTCGTATTCGTGGGGGGACACGTCGTGGATGCGGTAGACCTCATCGGTCCAGGAAACGGTCGCTGACGCAACGTCGTGGGCCCAGCCGCCGGTTTTGGTGAGTTCCTGCGTCTCGTTCAGCAGCACCGCGCTGTCTTGAAGGGCCCCCTCGACGCGTAGCGCTTCGCTGATGTCGGAGAACGAAACAACCACGCCCGAAACCTCGTCGCCCGATCCCTTACGGAGTGGTGTCGCACTGATGCGCAGCCACTTGGTGATCCCGGACGGGTGGCGCACGCCCATCACGACGTCGCGCACGGGCCGTCCAGTCGTCCGCGCGATCGTCGACGGATGATCCTCGCCGCGAGCGGGCGTGCCGTCACTCCATATGGATTGCCATTCCGGGTCGAACGACGTCTTGCCGGTGATCTCGTCGACCTCGAGACCGAGGATCGCCCTCGCGGCCGGGTTGCTCGCGACGATCCGGCCCTCCGCGTCTTGCACGACGACGCCCTCGGCAAGGCTGTCGACGACGTCGCGATAGTGCTGCTCGCTGTCGCGCAGGGCCTCGTCCAGACGCTTGTGCTCCGTGATGTTCTCGAAGACGGCCGCGACGTGGCCCGCCTGGGGGCGATATACCTTGACCGAGAACCACCGCTCAAGAGCGGGCAGGTACGTTTCGAACTGCTCGGGGACGCCCGTCTCCGCGACGCGCCCGTAGATCTCGAAGAGTTCCGGGTTCGTCTCGCGAACCCCTGGGATGAGCTGCGTGATCCGCTTGCCAGACGCGTCCCGCAGGCCTGTGAGCGCCTCAAACGCGGGGTTGACCTCGCGGTAGATCCAGTCGGCAGGCTGGCCGGCTTCGTCGAACAGCATCTGGCAGTAGGCCACGCCCTCGAGCATCTGCTCGAAGAGGGGCCCGTACCGCTGATGGTTCTCGTGGAGCGCCTGTTCCACTTCCTGTACGGGGGCTACGGCGACGTGCACGCCTTGGAGGCCGCTCGGGAGTGGATCAGGACGCGCCGGTCTTCGCCGTTCGCTCATGTGTACCTGGAGGAACCACCCGTGTCGGTCACAGTGCCAAAGTGGTGGGTCACACGGGCAGACTCGTCAGGATCATGCTGTGCGCACTGGTCACCCGATGTCAATGACCCCAAGGGTTGAACGTCCACAGGCCGCCCTCGCCATCGTGGCCCTCCTTGCCCCTGGGTATAGCCAGACACCGGCCCCCGCGCCGCTACAGCTAGCCCCCCGACGATCCCGGCGTGGTTCGGTCAGCTCGTAGGCTGCGTCCGGGGTCTTCGAAGGTGATCGACAGCGCCGCGGCCACCGCCAAACTCGTCGAGGCCAGGCTGAGCGCGCACGTTGCGGGTTCTCCTCCCCCTCCGCCGCGGCTCTTGTCGGGACGGTTCCGCCCGTCGCCGCCGTCGTCATCCGCGCGATCGCAGACGATTAACCGGCCGAGCTTCTCGGCGGCTGCACTGCGTATGTCTCGGTTCTGAGCTCGGTCGGCCGCGATGAGGGATTCCGTGGAAGAGGTCGCCTATCTAACCCAGAGCTGCGGCGGCGGCTATGCCTGAGAGCACGGCCCGGTCTCTGCATTCGAGGGCAGCAATAAAGGGCTCAACCGCTCGGGTATCGCCGATCCGGCAGAGGGTCTCGG
>PMIQ01000220.1:2975-5281 GCA_003157175.1 Chloroflexota bacterium | reverse complement strand
GTCCCGCTCTTCCACGTCAACGGCTGGGGCACGCCGCACTTCCTGACCATGGTCGGCGGCCAGCACGTCATGTTGCGCAAGTTCGAGCCGGTGGCGTTCCTGCAAGCGATCGAGCGCTACAAGGTGACCCGCGTCCTGGCGGTGCCGGCGATCTTCAACGCGGTCCTGAACCACCCCGACCGCACCAAGTACGACCTCTCGAGCATCCGCCAGCTAATAGCCGGCGGCGCGCCCTCGTCGCCCACGCTGATCCGCAACCTGGAGGAAGCCTTCGGCTGCCAGGCGATCGTCGGCTACGGGCTCTCGGAGACTGCACCCATTCTCACGCTCGCCACNNCAGGCGTGGACCGGCTGGCCGCTCCCCGGAGTTGCTATCCGGGTCCTGCATACGGACGGGCGCGACGTTCGCCCCGACGGCGAGCAGATCGGCGAGATCGTCGTCCGCTCGAACGTCGTCATGGAGGGCTACTACAAGGACCCCGAGGCCACGGAGGCGACGATCCGCGACGGCTGGCTGCACACCGGCGATATGGGCGTGATCGACGACCAGGGCTACATCCTCATCAAGGATCGCTCCAAGGACATCATCATCCGGGGCGGCGAGAACATCTCTTCAGTCGACGTCGAGAACGCGCTGCTAGCCCACCCGGCCGTGCTCGAATGCGCGGTCGTATCCGCGCCCGACAAGGCGCTCGGCGAGGCCCCGGTCGCGCTGGTCGTGCTCAAGGTCGGCGCAACCGCCACGGTGAAGGAGCTGCGCGAGCACTGCAAGGCGCGGCTCGCCCGGTTCAAGGTGCCGCGCGACATCCACTTCCGCGACGCGCTGCCCAAGGGCGGCACGGGCAAGATTCTCAAGACCGAGCTGCGCGAGCCATTCTGGAAAGGCCACGAGGCCAGGGTCCAATAGTGCTGCCGTGACTGCCGGGCGAAGGCTCGGCTGCCTGGTCATATTCGACCTCGACAACACCCTCGCCGACCGGGCTCGGTTCTTCGGCGAGTGGGCCGAGGCGTTCGTCCGCAAGCGCGGTCGGCGGAGCTGCAGTCCGTGGCGGTCGGGACCGCGCCAGCGATCGCCACACACGCGACCCGGTCCCTAAGATTGACGGACGCAGCCCATCGCGGCCAATGCCGGACCGCTTAGCAGGAGGACGAAGGCTTGCTTTTCGATCTGCCTCTGGCCGAGCTGCGGGTGTACAAGCCCGAGCGCGAGGAGGCCGCCGACTTCGACGCCTTCTGGGCGGGCACTCTCGCCGACGCCCGAAGGCACGACCTGGCGGCGGTCTTCGAGCCGATCGACGCCGGGCTTGCGACGATCGACGTCTGGGACGTCACCTTCGCGGGGTTCGGCGGCCAGCCGATCAAGGGCTGGTTCCTGGCGCCCTCGGACCCGGGCGCCTCACCGTTCGCGAAGAACGGCCGGCTGCCGTGCGTGGTCGAGTACATCGGCTACGGCGGCGGCCGCGGCAGGCCGATCGACTGGCTCCTGCCACCGAGCGCGGGCCATGCCTATCTCGTGATGGACGTGCGCGGTCAGGGCAGCTCGTGGCGGGCCGGCGACACGCCCGACCCCGAATCCGGCGCGGCGACCGGACAGTACCCGGGTTTCGTCACCCGCGGCATCCTCGAACCGGCCACGTACTACTACCGGCGCCTGCTGACGGACGCCGTTCGGGCGGTCGAGGCGGCGCGGGCCCATCCGCTGGTCGATCCGGCGCGCGTGGCCGTCAACGGCGGCAGCCAGGGCGGCGGGATGGCGCTGGCCGCGGCCGGCCTGGTGCCGGACCTGCTGCTGACCCTGACCGACGTGCCGTTCATGTGCCATTGGCGCCGCGCCACCGAGATCACCGACGGCGACCCGTATCACGAGATCGTCCGGTACGTGAAGGTCCACCGCGATCAGGCCGAGCGCGTCTTTCAGACGCTCTCGTACTTCGACGGGCTCAANNGTCTACCCGTTCAACGGCCACGAGAACGGCGAGACGATCCAGGTCGAGCGCAAGATGCGCCGCCTGGCGCAAGCGGCGCGGGGCTGATGCCCTCGAGCGGGTGCCGGCGCTGATGCGGTCGCGGGCACGCGAAGCGTTCCGGCCCGCCGCGGTCGCGGCCATCGTCGCGATGGCGGCCATCGCCGCCGCCGCCATCTTCCTGCGCTTCTACGATCTGGCGGCGAACCCGGGCGGGCTCTACGGCGACGAGGCGGCCGAAGGGTTGGACGCCTGGCGGCTGCTCCACCAGCCCGGCTTCCATGCCGACTTCTTCGTCTGGTTCACCAGCGACGGCGGCCGCGAGGCGCTCTTCGCCTACGT
>PMIQ01000220.1:2627-2967 GCA_003157175.1 Chloroflexota bacterium | reverse complement strand
CGATCGTGCCGCTCTTCGGCGCGCTGGCGCTGATCGCGCTGCTTCAATGGGCCACGAGGCCGGGCCGCGGGACGGCGATCCTGGCCGGGGCGGTTACCTCACTGGCGGCCATGTACACGTACCAGCCGCTCAAGCTGCTGCCGGTGCTCGTGGTGCTGTGGCTGCTGTGGCTGCGTCGCGCCGATCGCCCCACGTACGAGCGGCTGCGTGCCGGCGCCGTCCCGTTCGCCGTGGCGTTCGTCCTGGTCGCGGCGCCGATGCTCGCGGTAGCGGTCACAGACCCAACGAACTACTTCGGCCGGGCGGCGGCGACCAGCGCCCTGAACCCGGGCGTGGACGC
>PMIQ01000220.1:0-2620 GCA_003157175.1 Chloroflexota bacterium | reverse complement strand
GAAGGCGGCTCTCCCCATTTCTTGCGGGCGCTCGGTCTCGCGGCGCCGCTGGGTGTCGCCATCGGACTCGGAGCCGCGGAGATAGTGGAGCAGGTGCGTCGACGCTGGAACCGCGGGGCGAGCTGGCTGGCGATGGCCGCCGTGGCGGGGACCTTTATCGCGGTCGCCGTCTGGAGCGGGTGGGCGTATTTCACCAGGCCGGTAACCGACCGCTATTCGGCCTTTAGCTATCCGATCGTCTCGCTGGCATCCTATGCGGCCGACCATCCGGGCTCGGCGGTGATCCTGGACGACTACTCGGCGATGGACGTCGAATTCCTGGACGCCTCCGAAGCCGTCGTGATCTACCCGCCTGGGTCGACCGTGGCCGATCCCGTGGCGCACCCGATCTACCTCGCGCTGAGTGTCGACGACCTAGTGTCGACCCTCGGGCCGGCGGCCGCGGCCCGGGCTCAGCCGATCGCCTGGGATCCCGACGGCAAGCCGGTCGTCTGGGCGGCAACGCCGTGACGAACGTCAGGGCTGCGCCTCTTGAACCGTCTATCCGGCAGATTCGAGGCCTCGACGGGCGAACTCCCTCACCGACGGTTCGTCTTCCACGAGCAGAACGACGCCCGACGCGTGGAGCGGAGCCTCGAGCGGGTCGGGTCGCGGCGCCACGGTCCTCTCCACTCGCGGCAGGTCGATGTTGAACGTCGATCCCTTGCCCGGCGTGGTCTCGACCTGGATCTGTCCATCGGACTGGGCCACGATCTTGAACACCGTGGAGAGTCCAAGCCCCGTGCCCTGTCCGGGTGCCTTGGTCGTGAAGAAGGGGTCGAAGATGCGCACCCTTGTCGCCTCGTCCATACCGGTGCCCGTGTCGGTGATGGCGATCCGAACGAACGGGCCGGCGCTGAGATCGGGGTCGGGCCGAGCCGCGTCGGTCGGCGAGACGTCGTGAACCGAGATGGTCAACTCCCCGCCGTGCGGCATCGCGTCGCGAGCGTTGACGGCGAGATTGACGATGATCTGCTCGAGCTGGGTGGGATCGACCCGAACCCAGCCGTGCTCGGCGTCGAGGTTCAGCTCGATCTCGACGTCGTCGCTGATGAGCGGCCCGGGCTCGAGTGAGAGGCAGCCGGCGGCCTCGTAGCCGAGGTATCGTGCGGTGAGCGCGGGCGCTCCCTGGGGCGCGAGTCGTCGAGCGAGCCATGCGGAGGGAGTCGAGTTGGCGGAGACGATCGAGGCGAGACGGGTGCGATCCTGGTGGAGCGGCCGGCTCTGGGGCGGGTCGACATACCGTTCCCGCCTGGCGGTCATCACGGCCGCCGCCGCGGTGCTCCGGCTTGGGCTGCTGGCTCGCCAGCCGCTCGGCATCGACGAGGACTTCACCGCGGCGGCGGTGGGCCGGCCGCTGGGCGAGATGCTCGGGGTCGTGAGCCGCGACAGCGCGCCGCCGCTCTTCTACGTGGCCGAGTGGCTGGTCGCGCAGGTCGCCGGCGGCCCGGCCCCGCTGCGACTCGTGCCAGTCCTGGCGGGGATCGCGCTGGTTCCGCTGCTCGCCGCGCTGGCCCGTCGCGTCGGCGGCGATGGCGCCGGGCTGTGGTCCGCGGCGTTCGCGGCGGTCCTGCCGGCGACGCTCATCGCGTCGGAAAACGCACGGATGTACTCGCTCGCCGGAGCGCTGGTCGTGGCCGCGACGCTGCTCCTCTGGCGGGCCGTCGAAGGTTCGAGGGTCGAACGATCGGCGGTCGAACGGCCGAACTTACGCTCCTGGGTCGCCTACTGCCTGGTCGCGGCGGCCGCCGTCTGGACCGACTACTTCGCCGCGGTCGCGCTCGCCGGCGTGCTCGTGGCGCTGGCCGCGCTGCGGCCGGGCCGTCGCGCGCTCGCCACAGCCGGCGCCGCCACGGCGATCGCTTTCGCCGGCATCGGGCCGTGGCTCGTCTTCGCCCACACCCAGATCGAGCACACCGGGACGGCCTTCTGGATCCCGCCGCTCGGCCCCGAATCGATCGCCGGCACCATCGGCCAGCTCTTCGCCGGACCGCCGGTCGATCCCGGAGTGCCCGGCCGCGAGATCCTGGTGGCGCTCCAGGTGATTGCCGTCGCCGCCGGCTCGGTCGCGCTGGTTGCCGTGGCCTTCGCGCCGGCCGGCTGGCGCCGCTTCGGACCCGAGGCTCGACGCGCCGCCGTCTTCCTGCTGCTCGCCTGTGGCGGCGTCGTCCTGCTCGCGGTCGTGAGCCTGTGGCGGCCGATCCTCGACGCGCGCTACGCCGGGGTCATGTGGCTGCCGCTATTCGCGCTCGCGGGCGTCGGGCTGGCCGCGGCCCCACGCCGCCTCGCCGTCGCGCTGCTCGTCGCCGTCGCGGTGCCCTCGCTCGCCCTGGGCGCCGCCGTCACCCACCCGCAAACCGCGTCGCTGCTGCCCGAGATCGAGTCGCGCGCCGGCCCGCACGATCTCGTCGCCGCCGACCCGGACCACTATCTACTGCTGCTCGCCGAGGGCAGCCCCGAGGTTCGCGACCGCCTCCACGTCCTCGCCGCGGTCGATCCCCCGTGGTACTTCGGCACCGCGGCTTATCCGCCCGGCGCCGTCGTCCACTCCGTCCCCGCGGACGTGTCCGCGGCCGGCGGC
>PMIQ01000031.1 GCA_003157175.1 Chloroflexota bacterium | reverse complement strand
CCCCCCTGCGACAGTTGCTGTTCGAGCTTCTTCTTGTTGCCGAGAATTCTGCCGAACATGCTCCCTCCGTCACGGTCTATCCGCGCCCGCGATGGGTCGGGGTCTTCCGTAACAACTGCCTCACCCAGCGACAGAGTTCACGTGAGCGTGGCAGGAGCGATCCGCCTGTCGATACGCAGACGACCGCCGCCGCAGAAGACCTGAGCGACTGGGAGGGCCGCCCAGGCTCCTTACTCTGGAACGATGGTGGCTGGCTCCGCCGCCTCTACGCTCGGGCACGCCAAGCGGGAGGCCTGTCACCCATACGCCGCTTTACCAAATCCAGGGGACTAGCCGCGAGCGGCCCCGGCAGTACTCGGTGTAGCTGTCTCCGAGCCCCTTGCGGAGAGCGGCCTCCTCCACTCTGATCCGCCACATCAGCCCCAGGGCTGGGAGCACAACCATCACAGTGACGCTGGTCAGGTCGCCCAGGGCGAGGCCGAAACCGCCCAACAGGATCAGCACGCCGAGGTACGAGGGGTGGCGGACGAACTTGTACGGCCCGCTGGTGACTACCGCCTGCTCCTGCCGGACCACCACCGTCGTCGTGAAGAGTCGGCCCAGGGTGAGCACCGCCCACAGTCGCAGGAGCATCCCGGCCCAGGCGACGGTTAGTCCCGCGATTACCCACAAGACCGGGTCCGGCAGGCTCAGAGTCTGGTGCAACGCCAGCACCAGCCCAGCCGCGAACCCGCCGACGATCCCGGCCGTGATGGAGAAATAGGAGCCTGCGTCTTGCCTGCTCTTCCAGGCTCCCGAACGCAAATCCCGCAACGACAGGACGCGCTCGCCGATGACCCAGACAGCCGCAGTCACCCCGAACGGGANNGACACGATGAAACCATAGCGTTGGGCTCTTGCCCGCAATGACGCTCCGCGGCCGGGAACGCCTCGCCTTGGTGCCAGCACGAATTCGATCTCAACCCTCTGACAGTCGGCACTTCACGCGAGCCGTGTCTCAAGAACTCTGGACCGACCGCTTCTCTTCTGCTTGCCGCTGAACCGTCCGGGTCCAGCTCCCGTATCGCTGGGTTAGCTGTGCGGGTAGCCGGCTATCCAGAACATGCCCGCGCCGCCTGCCCCGTCGTTCGATGACCACGNNCGTCCGATCCGGTGGCCTGCCATGGCCATACACTTTGCCGTCTGGGCCTGTGAGGCCGACCCTGCCGGTCGACGGAGCAGTGGCGACCACTTTGGCGGGGCCCGGGTCGCTGTTCGAATACAACTGGACCGGCGCGGCGGTCGACACATTCGCCGACGTCTTTGGCAGTTGCGCGGACGTCGCCTCAGGCGTCAACACCACAAGACTGCCCGCCGCATCTTGAACCAGTATTGTCGGGCTTGGCCCTACCCTACTCTGCTGGCAGGCCGATAGCGACGCAACGCCGATCAATGCAAGTCCAACGACCATGAGAAACGTGGTGTTGCCCTTACCGAAAGACATCAGCTGCTCCCCTGCTCTTCTCGGTCCGATCACGTGCCCCAATGGGTGTCGCAGCGGTTCATTTGGCGGACAAGTCAGTCCAATGTCAATCCACAAGAACTGCAGGCTTGGATTGCCGGGAGCCAGGTCCGTCCGGTCGGGCATCGAGGCGCGGTCATCGGCGGACATGTCGTTGGGTCAAACGTGGCGGCGCCACGATGGCTGAATAGAGACGGCCCGCCCGAGTCCTCTCCGAGCGGCCACTAGAATCACCGATCACAGGCCAGCCAACGGCGGATCGCATGATCGGCTGGCGGCCGGCTCAATTGATTGGAGTGGGCGACTCGATGAGTCTGGACGACCTCGCGATCGAGTATCGGGGCGAGCTGCCGACGGCGCAGGAGTTCGAGCGTCTCTTTCGGTCGAGCGGCTGGACCGAGGCGTTCACGGTACCTGCCGATCGGCTGGAAGCGGCACTCCCCAGCGCCTGGTACGCGGTCTGCGCACGTCGCGGTGGGGAGGCCGTAGGCACCGGCATCGTGCTCTCCGACGGGGTCCTGCATGCCCTGATCGTGGACGTGATCGTGATGCCGGAGATGCGCGGCCACGGCATTGGAACGGAGATCATGAGGCGACTGGTCGCCCGATGCCAGGAAGCTGGCGTGCTCCAGGTCCAGCTCTTCAGCGCCCGCGGCAAGCGTGACTTCTACGAACGATTGGGCTTCGTGGTCCGCCCCGACGATGGGCCCGGCATGGAGTTGAGCGGGCCACCTTAGCCTGGCCGATGCGTCAACTCTGGCTGGGACCCTGATAGCCGAGGCCCGTCGCCACCACATGATGGCTGCGTCGTGACGACTTATGTCGGCACGTAGCCGGAGGCCCCGGCGTGAGCCGGGGCCTCCGAACGTCTGCGAGGGTCCGAAGAGGGCGTGGTGTCTTCGCCGCTCCCTACTTCCAATACCCGGTGATATCGAGGGCGATGTCCGCAGTGGAGCCGGTAGTGCCGGCCCACTCGAGAGAGACGTGACCGCCCCCTCCCAGAGCGACATCAAAGCCGTTGGCCTCGGAGTGGCCGGAGGCGACGTTGAGAGTCGAGGTGGTCGGTGTGGCGACGATCTCAGGTGATACCAGAGCCCAGCCGGCAGATGTGGGAGTGAGCACCGTCAGGTTGCCGCTGATACCAGCCGCACCGGTTGGGACACCCGCTGTGCCGCCGATGGTGAAGAGCTGGGCAGTGCCGCTGGTGAAGGTGCCGGACAGTCCCAGGGACTGGGAGCTGTCGAGAACCCGGACCGGTGTGATGGCATAGAACGAGAGACCACCGGCACCAGCTGTGAAGAAGCCCGTGACATCGAAGATGACATTGGCGCTCGATCCGGTGGTGCCGCACCAGACGACCTGGAGCTTGCCCCCAGAGAGGGCGACGGTGACGCCGTTGGCGACGGTCGAGCCGGCGGCAACGTTGAGCGTCGAGGTGGACGGCGAGCTGGTCATGATGGGACCTACAGAGACAAAGCCTGCACTCGTGGCGCCGGTCACGGTCAGGTTGCCGGTGACCGCGGTGGCGGTCGACGGTACCAGGGCGCCGGTCCAGCCCAGAGCCTTCACGCCGGCCACGGGGAAGGTCTTGACCGTTCTGTTAGGTAGCTTGGTGAGCGGGCCGATGTGGGTCACCCCGCTGCCAGTCGCTCTGGTATCGAGAACTCGACCCGGAGCCAGGCTGTGATAGGTGGCACCGGACGTTCCGGCCAGGAAGTAGCCGGTGACATCGAAGATGAGATCGGTCGTCGCACCCGCGGTGCTGCTGCGATAGACGGCTTCCAGAGTCCCTCCCGATCCGAGGCCCACTGTTACGTTGTTGGCTCGGGTGTCGCCCATGACAAAGTTGATCGTTGTGGTGGAGCCGGTGGCGGTAACGGTCGGTCCGAGATCGATGACTCCTGCCGCGGTCTCGCCTACGACCGTGAGATTGCCGGTGACGGCGACCGCGTTCGCCGGGACAGCGAGAGCACTACCACCACTGACGTACTTTGCTCCTGCCACGGTGAAAGTGCGGACGGTACCGGCGGTGAACTTGCCGGCCAGGCCGATGTTGGTGTGACCGCTCCCGGTGGGCCGGGAGTCCAGAACACGACGGGGGCTGATGGGGGTGTAGGCGGAGGCGGGATAGTTGACGACGATGTTGCTCTGGGAGCCGGCGATGCTGGCTGTGGCCGTATCGGTCGCGGTCACCGACTGGTTGCCACAGGTCTTCAGGGTTACGGAGAACGTGTGCGTGCCGGCATCGCCCGACGTGAAGGTGTAGTCCGTCGGCAGGATTGCGGCCGCGTCCGAGCTCGTGAAGTGGATCGTGCCCCGGTATCCGGTGGCGACGTTGCCGTATGGGTCCTTAGCTGTGACGGTCAGGTTGTGGGCGACACCCGCGCCATATGGGCTGGGCAG
>PMIQ01000163.1 GCA_003157175.1 Chloroflexota bacterium | reverse complement strand
GTAGGAATCGTCGTCGCTCACCGAGACGAGATCGGCGAACAGACTGTTGAGCAACGTCAGCAGCACGGCTCCCCAGACCGCAGTCGTCATCCCGTCCACACGCACGCCGGGCAGCACCTGCCCGAGGATGATGATGGCCACGAACTGGACGGCCAGGCCCACAGTCTGGGCGACGAAGATCGGCCAGGCTACGAGCAGCCAGTGGAGGACGAGGTCGGAGGAGCTGTCGAGGGCCGTCAGCAGAAGCCCGGCCAGCAGCAACGGGCCAGGGCCGTCGATGCTCAGCCCTGGTAGCACGGCGTCGGTGATCGCCAGCACCAGACAGGCACCCACGAAGGAGAGAACCACGTGGCGCAGGATCGCCAGCCGGTTCGGCCGCCACTCCCACATCAGGCGGGTCTGGAGCCGGTAGAAGGCGAGCACGCGCCGGGCCAGCGGCATAGACCTGTCGCCGGTCTCGCGTGTCATCGCCCGGGCCGCCCGTCCAGGGGCATCGATTGCCCCGGCTGCAGAACCCGCACGTCGATTCGACTGTCGCGTGCCGCGACGGCTTCGCGGAAAGCCTCACCCGATCCTTCGAACTGGCGACTCGCGACGCGCCGCAAACCCAGCGGAAAGAGCGTGCCCCAGTGGATGGGCACGGCGATCGCGGGACAGATTCGTACCGCCGCCTCTGCAGCTTGCCGCGGGTCGAGATGGCCGCTGCCGAGCGTGGGGCCCCAGCCGCTCACCGGCAAGAGCGCCACGTCGACACGCCCGGCCAGCTGCCGCATTCCCGCGAAGAGGCCGGTGTCGCCGGCGAAGTAGATGCTCGTCGACCCGGCGATGAGGATGCCCAGAGCACCCTCGGCGGACGTGAACGGCGAGCGGCGGCGGTCATGTTCGGCATGGACGGCCTCCAGCGTCAGATCGCCGATCGACAGCCGGTCGCCGGCCCGCATCTCGTGGACCGCGCCGCGGGCTACCTTGGCTACGACGCGCCCAAGACCGACCGGGACGATGAACGCCGGCTCGCCCGGCAGGGCCCGCAGGGACTCGAGGTCCAGATGGTCCAGGTGACCGTGGCTGATAAAGACCGCGGACAGGTCCACGAGCGTTTCGGGGGGCACGGCCGGCACCTGACGCCTGATGGCTAACGCCAGGTGGCCAAGCAACGGATCCGTGAGCACTCGGACGCCGTCGATATCGACAAGGACGGTCGAATGCCCGAGAAACGTCAGCCGATCGCCCACTATCTAACCTCCGTCACCGTGCGCACCCGCGCCGCAACGCTAATTGTGACCTACCGCGACGCGCAGGCCTTGCGGACCTCCTCGCCGCTCGCGTTGCGGGCCGCCCACGTTCGCCGTCGGAGCTCGAGCCTACGATCTGGGCGTGACGACGACGAAGAGCAGCGTCGCGGCCGCAGCCTCGATCGCCTCGGCCGACGGCAGTTCGCCCTTCGGCAGCTTCGGGAGTCCGGCCCGGCTTCGCCGCCCCGTGGTCAGTCGCGAAATAGCACGCGCAGCCTCTCCGCTGCCCTAAAGTGGAGGGGCCGCGACGACTCGTGAGCGGCCATCAGGAGGACGCGATGCATACGGACTACATCCCGAAGCTGCTCCCGACCTCGGTGGACGAAGGACAGGGGCCGGGCGTCCAATTCCGCACGGACGGCGAGCTGGTTCCGATGCTCACCATGGAGCTCGACGGCTCGATGCCGGTGTACTTCGAGCACCACATCCTGCTCTGGAAGACGCCCAGCCTCGAGATCGGAATGCACGCCATGAAAGGCGCCTTCAAGCGCGTGATCGCCGGCATGCCCGTCTTCATGACCGAGACGAAGGGGGCAGGCCAGATCGCGTTCAGCCGGGACGGCGTCGGGCACGTCTTCCATCTGAACCTGGCGCCGGGTCAGTCGGTGGAGGTTCGCGAGCACCAGTTCCTGGCCGCGACCGCGAACGTCGATTACAGCTTTCGGCGATTGCGCGGCGTTGGGAACATGCTGTTCGGCGGCACGGGGATCTTCATCGACACGTTCACGGGCGGACAGGGCGGCGGGACCGTCTGGCTCCACGGCTACGGCAACGTGTTCGAGCGCGTCCTCGGCCCGGGCGAGGCCTTCGACGTGGAGCCCGGCGGTTGGGTCTACAAAGACCCAACCGTGAGCATGGAGATCAAGATGGTCGGCCTGCGGATGGGCATGCTGAGCGGATCGGGCAACCTGGTCTTCAACCGCTTCACCGGCCCGGGCCGGATCGGCATCCAGACCATGTACCTCCACATGCCGACGGAGGATTAGCCGCGCGACTGTCGGCGAGATTCGAAACGGCCGCCGGGTTTCCCGGCGGCCGTTCTCTTTGGCGAAAGCTCAGGCCGCGGAGGCGGCAGCGACGTTCGAGGCGGCCACCTCGGCTTGCACGGCGGCCACTTCGATCGAGATCTTGACGTCGTCGCTGACGAGGACGCCGCCGCTCTCGAGGGCGCCGTTCCAGGTGAGACCCCAGGCCTTGCGGCTGATCTTGGTCGAGGCGGAGAAGCCCGCTCGGCGTCCGCCCTGCATGTTCGGCACGACACCGCCGATCTCGGCCTCCAGGGTCACCGATCGCGTCTGCCCCACGATCGTCAGATCGCCCTCGATCCGATAGCCCTCGCCGTCGCGCTCGATGTGCGTGCTGGCGAACAGCAGCTCCGGATAGGTGGCCGCATCGAAGAAATCCGCGCTGCGCAGGTGCGCATCGCGAGCCTCCATCCCCGTNNAACTCCTAGCGCTACGTGCTCTCGTGGACCCCGTCGCGGATCGTTCACTAAGCAACTAAGTGCTATAGTAGTTGAGCGCGCAAGAATATGCAAGCAGGCAACGCAAAGGAGCTTTTCATGGAGCAGCAAGTCGTCGACCCTGAGGGCCTCGGTCCGCCCGAGGTTCCGCCTGCAGCGGCCGTCGCCGGCGTGCCGGAGGCTCTGCTGGCCTCGGCCCTCGATCCGCTCGAGCTGCGCACCTGGCGGGCGTTCCTGTCGCGCCACGCCCGCGTAACACGCCGGCTCGAGGCGGACCTGATCGCTCGCAACGCCCTCCCCCTGGCCGAATTCGACGTCCTCTTCCAGCTTGCTCTGGCGGACGGTTGGCGTCTGCGCATGAACGAGCTGGCGGATCGAGTGCTGCTGAGTCGCGCCGGAATAACCCGCCTCGTCGACAGGCTGACCGCCGACGGCCTGGTCAGCCGCGTCAAGTGCGCCTCGGATGCGCGCGGCTACTTCGCCGTCCTGACGGCCAGCGGCCTCGGCCGCCTGGAGGCCGCGACGCCCGAACACCTGGCCGCCGTGCGTCGCTACTTCCTCAAGTCATTCACTGCGCCGGAGCTCGAGACGCTGGCCGAGCTCTTGGAGCGCAGCCGCCCGCTCGACTGAGATCTCGCATCGAAGCGCTATCGTTTGCCCATGCCAACGCGCGGTGAGATCGTCGAGGTCTCCGGCAGGCAGGTCGCGATCAGCAACCCGGACAAGGTGTTCTTCGCCGGACCGGGCTACACGAAGCGTGACCTTGTCGCCTACTACCTGGCCGTGGCGGACGGCGCACTACGCGGCGCGGGCGGTCGGCCGATGGCGCTAAAGCGCTACGTCAACGGCGCGGCCGGCGACTTCTTCTTCCAGAAACGCGCTCCCGAATCCCGACCCGAATGGGTCCGAACGGTCGAGCTGACGTTTCCGTCCGGTCGGACGGCCGACGAGATCGTCATCGACGACGCGGCCGGGCTGCTCTGGGTTGCCAACCTCGGTTGCCTGGACCTCAACCCGCACGCCGTTCGCGCCGACGACCTGGACCATCCGGACGAGTTGCGGGTGGATCTGGACCCCGTGCCGGGCGTGCCCTGGGACGACATCCGGCGAGTCGCGCTGGTCGCCCGCGAGGTTCTCGCGGATCTCGGGCTCGTGGGCTGGCCCAAGACTTCAGGCTCGCGCGGAATCCATGTCAACGTTCGGATCGAGCGCCGCTGGTCCTTCGACGAGGTCCGGCGCTCGGCCCTTGCTCTGGCTCGCGAAGTGGAGCGGCGTGCCCCGCAGATCGCCACGAGCAAGTGGTGGAAGGAAGAGCGCCACGGCGTCTTCATCGACTACAACCAGAACGCCAAGGATCGAACGGTCGCATCGGCGTACTCGGTGCGGCCGGTGCCCGACGCTCGCGTCTCGGCGCCGGTGACCTGGGACGAGCTGCCCGAGTGCGAACTGGGCGATTTCACGATCGCGACGGTACCGGGGCGGTTCGCAGCGATTGGCGATCCGGCTTCGGGGATCGACGAAGCGGTGGGTTCGCTGGAAGGGCTGCTGGAGTTGTCGGCCCGGCAGGCGAAGGCGGGGCTCGGCGACGCGCCCTGGCCGCCCAACTACGCCAAGGCCCCGGGTGAGCCGCCGCGCGTCGCGCCGTCGCGAGCGCGCAAACTCGACGATCCTTCGGCCGCCGCCAAATCCTCGGCGACCCGCCAGCCCTCTCCCGCAAGCCGCCGCGCATCCACCAAGCCACTGATCGAGATCGCGCGGGCGGCCACCAAGGAAGAGGCCCTCGCCGCTTTCGAGCGCTGGAAATCGCGCCACACCGGAGTCGTAGCCCACCTGGAGCCGTCGGACTTGCTGGTCGATTCGATGCGCGGCCGCTTCACGCTCTGGTACCGCATCCGCGTCAACCTCGAGCACGTGCCCGCGGCGGAGCGCCCGGCGCAGGAACCGCTGGACGCCGACTACGATCCGTGGGCGGCGCGCTGACCGGCCCGCCGCGGGCCGGCCTTNNGCCGGCACTCGCAGCTGGGCCATCGACGGCGCCCATTCGTCCCGGACGGACGCCTTGCGACGCCACGAATCATCGCGGTGAAGGTCGCAGGTGCGCCCCGCGCCCCTGGCGGCGCCCCGCGCCCCGCGGCCGCTTCGCCCCGCTTCGCCCCGTTCTACTTCCAGTAGCCGGTGACGTCGAGCGCGACGTCCGCGGTTGAGCCGACGGTGCCGACCCAGATGATCGCGAGACTGCCCGTTGAGAGAGCGACATCGAAGCCGTTGGCGCCGGCCTTGTTGGCGCTGATGTTGATCGTGGAGCTGGTCGGTGTGGCAACGGTGGTGGGACTGATGAAGGCGTAGCCGTTGCTGGAAGGATTGAGGATGGTGAGGTTGCCCGCGATGCCGGCGGCGTTTGCGGCAACCCCCCCGAACCCGGCGACGGTCAGACTTTCTGGTTCGCCGCTGACGAAGGAGAACGAGAAACCCACGCCGGTGGATGTGTCGAGATCGCGGACCGGCGCTATGGGATAGAACTTGAGACCGGTCTGGGCCGTGGTGAAGAAGCCTGTGACATCGAAGATGACATCGGCGCTTGAGCCGGCGGTGCCGTCCCAGACGGCCTGGAGCTTGCCGGCGTTGAGAGCGACCGTGACACCGTTGGCGATGTTGGCTCCCGCCGCGACATTGAGAGTCGAGGTCTTGGGTACCGACGCGATCGTCGGACCGACAGAGACATAGCCGATGCTCGTGGCGTTGGTCACGGTCAGGTTGCCGGTGACCGCGGTGGCGCCCGCCGGGACCAGGGCCGATGCCCAGCCCAGGGCCTTGACGCCGGCCACGGGGAAGGTGCGGACGGTCTTGGTGGTGAACTTACCGGTCAGACCGATGTTGGTGTGACCCGAGCCGCTCTTGCGGGTATCGAGAACACGGCCCGGGGCAACCGTGCTATAGGTGGCGCCGGTCTCATCGGGCGTGAAGTAGCCCGTCACATCGAAGATGAGATCGAGC
>PMIQ01000041.1 GCA_003157175.1 Chloroflexota bacterium | reverse complement strand
TGCTCACGCCGCTGGCCGTGGATCCGGGGCATCCGTTCCCGTATATCAGCACCCTCAGTCTGTCGCTGGCGATCCGGCTCGAGGACCCCGACGACGGCGGGGAGCTATTCGCCCGGGTCAAGGTGCCGTCCCTGCTGTCGCGCCTGATAGAGATCGAGCCGAGCAAGTTCGTCNNCAGGTCATCGCCGCCAACCTGGACATGCTCTTCTCCGGCATGACGATCCGCGAGACCCATCTCTTCCGCGTCACCCGCAACGCCGACTTCGACCTCGAGGAGGACGAGGCCGACGACCTGCTGCTGGCGATCGAGGAGGAGCTGCGGCGGCGGCGCTTCGGCGACGCGGTGCGCCTCGAGGTGGATCGCGGCATGCCGGCGTCGATGCGGCAAGTCCTGGAGCGCGGGGTCGGCGTCGGCGCCGAAGACTGCTACGAGGTCGGCGGCATGCTCGACCAGACCGGCCTGATGAAGCTCGCCGGCCTCGATCGGCCGGATCTCAAGCTCGCCGCGTACACGCCGGTCGTGCCGGCACGCCTGGAGCCGCCGGACGAGGACGAACCGGTCGACGTGTTTGCCGCCATCCGGGCCGGAGATCTGCTGGTCCACCATCCCTACGAGAGCTTCGCCGCGTCGACGCAGAGGTTCATCGCCCAGGCGGCGACCGACCCCGAAGTCCTCTCGATCAAGATGACTCTGTATCGGACCAGCGGCGACTCGCCCATCGTGCGCGACCTGATCTCCGCCGCTGAGCGCGGCAAGCAGGTCGTCGTCCTGGTCGAGATCAAGGCCCGCTTCGACGAGCAAGCGAACATCGACTGGGCCCGCCAGCTCGAGCAGGCGGGGGCGCATGTCGTCTACGGGCTGGTCGGCCTCAAGACGCATTCCAAGACGAGCCTGGTGGTGCGCCGCGAGGGTTCCGGGCTGCGCCGCTACGTCCACATCGGCACGGGCAACTACAACCGAGACACCGCCCGCCTGTACACGGACCTGGGCCTGCTCTCGTGCCGGCCGGAGCTGGGCGCCGACGTCAGCGACCTGTTCAACGTTCTGACCGGCCTGTCACGTCAGCACGATTTCCGCCGGCTGATCGTGGCGCCGATGAATCTGCGCAACTGGATCCTGGCCATGATCGAGCGCGAGACGGACCACGCCCGCGCCGGCCGACCCGCTCGAATTACCCTCAAACTCAATTCCCTCGTCGATCCCGCCTGCGTCGCCGCGCTTTACGCCGCATCCCAGGCCGGGGTCCAGGTGGACCTCCTGATTCGCGGCATCTGCTCCCTCTGGCCCGGCGTGCCGGGAGTGAGCGAGGGGATCCAGGTTCGCTCGATCGTCGGCCAGTACCTCGAGCATTCACGCATCTTCAGCTTCGCCAACGACGACCGCCCGGAGTGGTATATCGGTTCGGCCGACCTGATGGAGCGGAACCTGGACCGCCGCGTCGAGGCCATCGTGCCGGTCGAGGACCTGGCAGCCCAGGAGAAGATCCGCTTCCTGATCGAGGTCATGCTTTCCGACGATCGTCGCTCGTGGCAGCTCGGCGTAGACGGCGCCTACCATCGAACCGAGGAATTGACGGGCGTTCCGGGTACCATCGACACATTCGAGACGCTTCAGGCGCGATCGATGGCCTCCGTTGCGGTCGAAGCGGCCGCGCCTCGACGGCCTCACGCAGGGGCGGGTTCGCTCGATCCGAGGGCGTAGTCTCAATCACGGGGAGCGGCCGGATGGTCACGGGGCGCAAGGTCGAGGTCGAGATGAAGTACCAGCTGAGGTCGCCGGATAGTGCCGATCGCTATCTGGTCGCGCCCGAGCTGGGGCCGTTCAAGCCGGCCGGCCAGGTCCGCATCGTGCAAGTCGAGGATCGTTACGTCGACTCGGCGGACTGGGCTCTCACCAGGGCGGGCTTCGCCGCCAGGCTGCGCCGGACCGGACACGAAACCGTGATCGGCCTCAAGCGCCGGGCCGCGCCCGAGGGCCGGCTGCACCGGCGCGAGGAATTCGAAGGCCCGGCCGACCAGGACACGCTGCCGGCGGGTTGGCCTGCCTCGCCGGCGCGCTCGGTCGTTCTGGAGCTATGCGGCGACGCACCTCTGGCGGAGTTGCTCACGATCCGCCAGATGCGGCGAGTCCGCCGCCTCACGGCCGGTGAGACGACCGCCGATCTAAGCGTCGACGAGGTCGAAGTGCTGGTCGCCGGCCGGCCTCTCGATCGGTTCGACGAGCTCGAGGTGGAGCTGGACGCCGGCTCGGAGGAGAAGCTCCAGGCCCTCGGCGAGATCCTCGATCGAGACGAAGGCCTGCGCCGATCGTCCCGATCCAAACTGGACCGGGCTGTTCGCGCCGTCCGCAAAGCGCTCCCCACGATGCCCGAGGAGGTCCACCAGCACTGGCTCGAGGCGCCGCATGCTCTCCTCGGCAGCCCCCGGCGGCGAACTCGCGCCGAAGCTCGCGAGGGCGCGCAGGAGCCGGCAGACGCCCCCGCCGCCATCGATGAGACAGCCCCGATCGAAGCTTCCACCTCGCCGCAGCTGGAGCGCGTCTCAGTGCGCGCGAACGGCCCGAGGGCCCTCGGGGTCGTTCCGGACGACAGCCTGCCGGAGGCTGCGCGCAAGGTCATCAAGTACCACTTCGTCAAGATGCGGGCAAAGGAACGCGGCACGCGCGACGGATCCGACCTGGAGGATCTCCACGACATGCGCGTCGCCACGCGACGGATGCGCGCCGCGTGGCGCGTCTTCGACGATGCCTTCAAACCGGCCAGGACCAGGAAGTTGCGCCGCCGCCTGCGGATCCTGTCGGATCGCCTGGGTGCGGTGCGCGACCTGGATGTCTTGATCGACGGCCTGGAGTCGTACCAGCAGGGTCTCGATCCGGCGCAGCAACCGGGCCTGGAGCCGCTGCTGACCCTCTGGCGCCGCCAGCGCAGCACGGACAGAGACCTGTTGATCGACGAGCTGGACTCCGGTCGCTACGCCGAATTCCTCGAGGACATGAAGGAGTTTCTGGAGGCGGGCTCAAACGAGGCTGCGAACGTCGCCTCCCCCACCCTGCCCCATCGCGTCAGGGACCGCGTTCCGTCGCAGATCTGGGCGGCCTACGAAGCGGTTCGAGCCTTCGAGATGGTCCTCCCGTGGGCGGACGTCGAGACGCTCCATCAGCTGCGGATCGCGACCAAGTGGCTGCGCTACGACCTGGAGTTCTTCGGTGAGACTCTGGGACCCGATTCGGCGCGCCTTCTGGAGCGGGTCGTGGCCCTGCAGGATTTCCTGGGCTGCCTGCACGACGCCGACGTCGCGGGCAAGCTGGCCCGCGACGTCCTGGTGGCTCGGGTCGGGGAGCTGTCGCGTTCCGAGACGGATGCCATCGGGGCTTACCTCCATTCGCGCGAGCGCGAGCTTGCGCGCCGCCGCCGGGCGCTCGGCCCCGTCTGGCGGGCGGTCGCGGGAGCGCCTTTCAGGCGAGCCCTGGGGCGAGCCACCGCGGCCCTGTAGCGGCACGCCGCTGCGGCGCGGAGGTAGCGCGGATTCGCGGCGATCCGGTCCCGGTGCGATGATCCGCCGATGAATGCCCGCTCCGAGATCCAGCTTCATTTCCTGCGCCACGCCCACGCCGGCGATCCGATGAAGTGGTCCGGCCCCGATGACGTTCGGCCGCTGTCCGAGAAGGGCCGCCTTCAGGCCGAGCGCCTGGGCCTCTTTCTCGCCGCCGCCGCCTTCAGGCCCGACGCGATCGTCAGCTCTCCCAAGATGCGGGCGGTCGAGACCGCCAGGCTCGTGGCCGCGCCACTCGGCCTGCCGGTCCGCGTGGACGACGCGCTCGGAAGTGCGCTCGACATCGAGACGCTGGAGGCATTGCTCACCGCGGCCGGTAATCCGGTGCGCCCGGTGCTCGTCGGCCACGACCCGGACTTCAGCGAGCTGGCGGCCCTGCTGGCCGGAGTCGACGATCTGCCCGTTCGAAAAGGCGCCCTGGTTCGAATCGATCTGACGCGCCCCCTCGAGCCCCGATCCGGGATCCTCCGCTGGCTCCTGCCGCCCGATCTCCTGACCGGCCGGGACTGACGGCCCGGACGGCGACCCGACACCGAAGCCTCGGAAAGCCGAGACGCGGCCGCGGCGTCGACCCGAGGCGACATATGTACGTCAGCCCGACTCGGTGTCACTATTGCTCCCGTAGGTCGCAGGCGCACCGGTGCCGAGTACCCGCCGCCGCCGCGACGATAACGTGGAGATGCTCTCGATGGCCAAGCGTCGCGTTCGTAAGTCGAAGCAGGCCGGGCCGGATGCTGCCGGCGTCAAGCCCGAGATCGGGAAGACCGTCCCGCCCGACGTGACTCCGGTGGCCGGGGCAGTTTCAGCGGGGAAGCCCAAAGTGGACCGCAAGGTCCGCAAGCACCTCCGGCAGATCGAGCGGCAAGTGGCCGACGCGGCCCAAGCTGAAGCGAGGCGAGTGCGGAGGCTGGAGAAGGCGCGCTGGCGCCGACAGCGCCTCGAGGCCGCCCTCGACGAGGCCAGGACGTTGTTCTCGGCCAAGCCGCCCAAAGCGGCAAAGGCGCCAAAGCCGGCGACGAAGCCCGCGGCCAAGGCGGCCCCCAAAGCGGCAAAGGCGCCAAAGCCGGCGGCCAAGGCNNGCGGTCAAGCCGGCGGCCAAGCCCGCCGCCAAGCCGGCGGTTAAGCCGGCGACGAAGCCCGCGGCGAAATCAGTGGTCAAGCCCGCGGCCGAGACGAAGTCCGCTCCGACCGCCCCGAATGCCACGGCGAAGGCCGCGACCAAGAGCAGCCCGAGCAGGGCAGCCGCCGCACCGGCGACCGCCGGCGGGCAGCCTGTCGAGGCTTACTGCCTGCGCGAGAAGAAGCGCGTCCAGATGGTAGACCCGAAGCCGGTGGTCACGGCCAACGGCGGATCCGCGTTGTCGGGCACGTGCCCGAGCTGCGGGGCTGCGCTCTACAAGCTGGTCAGCCGGACCGCCCGCTGACCGTCGGCGCCTAGATCGTTCGTAACCGAACGTGAACGGCCGGCAGCCCCGCCAACGGGAACGTCAGGGGGCCGGGTCTTTCCGATTGCCATCCTTCGGCTTCCCGCCCGATGTGCCGTTGCGTTAACCCCCGGTTCACGGGCCGATCAAGAACCCCGGCCACGCTCGGCCTCATCCGCCGGTCGGACTCGCGTCGACAGCCGCGCCCAGCGGAAAAGGAGGCCTATCGACGATGCCGCTAGTCGAAATGGAATCCGTGGCCGCGCCGGCGCTGGCCGACCGGGTTGCCCTCGTTCGGGCCCAGCTCCAGCCGATCAGAAGCCGCGTGGCCCTTCTCGAGTCATATCGACGTGAGTCGCTGTGCCGGCTCGCGACGCCAGTCTCTGCCGTTGGCTCCGCCGCGGAAGTTCTCGAGCTGGCCTACGCCATGCGCTGGCTGGAGCTCGAGCCCGACAGGGCGGTAGAGGACTGGGCCGACGGGCCGGAGGTAGTGATGGTGGATGAATAGCTCCGCAGATGCAGCACCGCAACAGTCGGCACCCGACTACTACGCCCGAGCCCTGGCTCTATGGCCCCGCGTCCGCTACCCCCGGCCGGGCCGGGTCCGGCGCGACCCGCGCCGGGTCGCAACTCTGATCTCTCGACGGACGAACCTCTCCTATTGCGCCATCCTGGAACTACTTGGCGCCCCTGACGCTTAGCGCTCCCGCCGAACCACGTTTCACCGACCGCGACGAGACGATTATGCTTGCGGGCAGGAACCGTCGCCGTGAGGGTCGATGCTGGCGCAGTCCCGCCCGGATCGACGGCTCGTCCAGGCTCGTAGGGGTCGGTTGTGCGGGACGACGATCGTTTCATCGCCCATGGTCACAGGGACGTCTTCGACGGCGAGCTGGCGCAGGTTCGCGCCGGTGTGGTTCGCATGGGCGAGCTCGTGGCCGCCGCGATCGACGGCGCCATTGACGCGCTGTCACGCCGGGACCTCCAGGCAGCGGCGGCAGTGGTCGCCGACGACGCGCAGATCAACCGGGCACAGACGGAACTGACCTCGCTGATAGTCACCACGATCGCCACACAGGCTCCCGTCGCCGGAGATCTGCGGCTCCTGATTTCGCTGTACCACGTCACGTACGAACTCGAGCGCATCGGCGACCACGCTGCGGGCGTCGCCCGTCAGGCCGCCAGGCTGGTCGACAGCGAGATCGATGGCAGGCCAGCGGGCGGCGCCGGACTGGACCGAATGGGCGAGCTGGCCAGCACCATCCTGCACGGCGTCCTGCTGGCTCTGGTCGATCTCGACGCGCCGGCCGCTCGAAGCGTCGCAGCCGTGGACGACGAGATCGACCGGCTTTATCACGCCTACTTCGAGCGCACGCTTGAACGAATGCGCGCGGAGCCCGACTGGGTCGACTCCGGCGCGCAGCTGCTGTTCGCCGCCAAACACTTCGAGCGCATCGGCGACCGCGTCACGAACATCGCCGAGGAGGTCGTCTTCCTTTCGACGGGCGCGGTCGAGGATCTGAATCCGTAGCCCGGCTCAGCCGCCCGAGCGTCGCAGATTGGCGGGCCCGACCGTGGTTCAGCTCGGGGCGGTGCCGTTGACGCTCGTGGTGGCACCCTGCCCCAGAGCAGACGGTTTGGGCGCGCTTGGAATCGTGAACGCGAACCTCGATCCCTCGCCTTCCTCGGACTCGACCCAGATGCGTCCGCCGTGCGCGTCGACCACGTGCCGGGCAATCGAGAGTCCCAGCCCCGTCCCGCCCCGGCCCCTGGCGCGGGCCCGATCGACCTTGTAGAAGCGCTCGAAGATACGGGTCAGATCGGCCCGCGGCACGCCGATGCCGGGATCGCGGACCCAGACGGTGATCTCGTCGGCCGTTTCGACGACGCCAACGACGATCGCGCCGCCGTTCGGGCTGAACTTCACGGCGTTGTGTAGCAGGTTTATCAGGACCTGGCCAAGCCGATCCTCATCGCCGCGGACCGGCGAGACGCTGTCCGGCAGGTCCAGTGCGATCTGCAGACCCTGTCGTTCGGCGAAGAGCCGGAGCCGTTCGGTCGTGGCCCGAACCAGCCGGATCAGGTCCACATCGTCAAGCAGCAGCTGAGTTGTGCCGCTCTCGATACGAGACAGGTCCAGCAGCTCGTTGACCATCTGGGTGAGGTGGCCCGTCTCCACCTCGATCTTGGCGATGCGGTCACGCAGGCGAGGTGAGGCGGTTTCGGCCTCCCGGGCGGCGGTCTCCGCGAGCAGGCTGATCGTCGTCAGCGGCGTGCGGAGCTCGTGCGAGAGATTGTCGATGAATTCCGCGCGGATCCTCTGCAGACGCCGCAGCTCGGAGACATCCTCGAGAACCAGCCAGACGCCCGAGACCGGCGAGCGGCGAGCACGGGCCGTGACCGTGGGGCCGCCGCTGGAACGGATCGTGAGTTCGCCGTTGGCCGAGCCAAGCTCCATGGCCGTCCGAGCGATGGCCTCGACTCGAGCGTCGACGAAGGCCTCCAAAGCCGAGCGGCCGATCATGCTGCCGGGGCGGCGTTCGAGCATGACATGGGCGGCGCCGTTCGCGAATTGGACCGTCAGGTCGTCCCGCAGATGGACGACTCCGGCCGTCAGGAGCTCGGTCAGATGGGTCGTGTCGTGGAGCGTCTGCTCCGTCTCCCAACGGGCGTCGTCGGCCTGTTCGAGGGCGTCCCGGACCCGCCGCTCCACGTCGTCGGTGTCCGTTGCGCCCGTCGTCTCACGCAAGCGCTCGAGCGTCCGCCCACGTGAGATCGCCACCGCAAGAGCCCAGCCCAGCAAAGACGCGAGGAGCCCGATGAACAGGACCACGACGGCATCCATGTGTCGAGCATGGCACACCCAAGGCGGTTCGGCATCGGTGAGTGGGACTCGCTGGCAGCCGGACTCACCTACCGCTACCCTAAGGGGTATTGAAGCAGGCGCGGCCCTCCTAGGCCGGAACTCGCCCGGACCTTGGACGACGGTGACGCTCCCGGAGGTACAGGTGCCGTCTTTTCGACTCATCCCACGCGAAGAGCGCTTCTTCGACCTCTTCGTCCAGGACGCGGCGAATGTCCTCGACGGCGCCCGCCAGCTGGAGGCGATGCTTCGTTCGTACGACAACGTCGACAAGGCCGCCAAGAAGATCCGCGAGACGGAGCATCGTGGCGACGAGATCAGCCACGACATCGGCCGCCGCCTCGAGTCGACCTTCGTCACGCCATTCGACCGCGAAGAGATCCACGCCCTTATCTCCGGTCTCGACGATGTGCTCGACCTGATCGAGGAAGTCGCCGACACCTTCCTCCTGTACCGCATCGACTCGCCCACCAAGACGTCGGTCAAGCAGGCGGCGCTGATCGTTCAAGCGTGCGAGACGCTCCACCAGGCGCTGTCCAACCTGCGCGGCTTCAAGGGCCTCGAGCCGTTCCTGGTCGAGGTCCATCGCCTTGAGAACGAGGGCGACCGCCTCGTTCGATCCGCAATCGCGGGGCTCTTTGACGACGGCACCAAGACGATCGACGTTCTCAAGTGGAAGGACGTCTACGCCCTGCTCGAAGACACGATCGACAAGTGCGAGGATGTGGCGGACTTGATCGAGCGGATCGTCGTCAAGCACGCCTAGCCGCCCTGCCGGCGCGAGACTCGCCGCTCCGCGAGCTGCGGCCGATATCGCGACCACGGCCTGGGCCGGAACCGGAGGTCCCAACGTTCACGTCGCTGGAACATAGCGTTAACAGCGCGCGACCAGATTCCGCGAATGACGCGGGCCCAAAGCGACGTCCCCTCTGCGGCCGAGGCCATCCTCAGAATCGGCGGTCTCCCCTTCCCGCCCCTGGCTGAGACCTCTTCCGGCTGGCTCGCACTGGCCGACCCGGACGGCCCGATCGATCTACCACGCCTGTTCCCCGAGGTCGAGGTGCGGGTCGAGCAGAGCTCCGGCGGCTTCGCGGAGGCGCTGTCGGAAATGGAGCCGAGCCTCGTCGTGCTCATCGCTCCGCCGGCCGGACCGGGCGACCTCCAGCGTGTCGCCGGCTGGCTGGCCGGGCACCGGCGCTCCTGCGCCGTCCTGCTGAGCTCTCACCAGGCCGTGGCCGCCCGGCTCCACGCCCTCGAGCTCGGCTTCGACGACGCGGTCGACCTCACGTCGGACCCGATGGAGGTCGTGGGACGCCTCTCCATCGCGGGGCACCGCGCGCCCGGAGCAGGGCAGCTTGCAGGCGACCGAGTCCTCGTTGGCCCCGGAGTGGAGCTGGATCTTCGAGCCCGGGCGATTCGCCGCGACGGCCATCTCCTGTCGCTCCGGCCCAAAGAGTTGGCTCTGTTGGAGTTCCTGGCTTTGCACCCCGGCCGGGCTTTCTCTCGCGAGGAGCTGCTCAAGAACGTGTGGCGCGGCGTCCCCGGCAACGAGCGGATGGTCGACGTTTACGTCTTCTGGCTCCGCACCAAGATCGAGCGGGACCCGGCCAATCCCATGCATCTGTTGACGGTGCGCGGCTCGGGATACCTGTTCGACCCGCCCGCCACGTTCGAGGACGGCTTCTCGAACGTTAACGAACCGCCAACACAGCGTTAAGCCCCGGCTTCAACCATCCGGTCGGAACCTGGAAGCAGTATGAAATCGTCGGTTGCCCAACAGATGAGGAGACACTGAGTTGATCAACGGAATGCGTCGCTTCAGCGCTCTGGCCATTGCCGCCACCGTGGTGCTGGCCGCGTGCTCGGCCAGCTCGACACCGAGCCCTGCAGCCACAGACACTCCCGCCGCCCCGACGGCCATGACGTCCGCGGCCCCCAGCGCGGCCGGTACCGTCAACTGCGTGACCGGCAGCATCACGACAGCCGGCTCGACCGCCCTCCAGCCGCTCATCCAGGATGCCGCGACCGCCTACGATGCCGCCTGCTCCGGCGCCACGGTCACCGTCACCGGCGGCGGATCCGGGACCGGCCTCAGCCAGGTGGATGCGGGCTCCGTCCAGATCGGCGCGTCGGACGTTCTCGCCAACACGAAGCTCGCCACCCCCGACGCCGATACGCTCGTCGATCACGTCGTCTGCCGCCAGGGCTGGATCGTCGTCACCAACAAGGACGTGACCGGCGTCACCAACCTGACGACGCAGCAGAACATCGACGTTTGGACCGGCGTGGACACCAACTGGAAGCAGGTTGGCGGCCCCGACCTCCCGATCGTCCTGATCTTCCGCCCACAGGGCTCAGGCACGCGCGCCACCTTCAAGAAGATCGTTCTGGGCAGCGCAACTGAGGCCACCGGTGGCCAGGTCCTGACCGAGGACTCGAACGGCGCAGTCACGACCGCGGTCACCACGACCAACGGCGCGGTGAGTGTCATCGGCTTCTCCTACTACAACGACCCGGCCAACAAGCCCCTGCTCAACGGCCTCCAGCTCGACGGCACCGATGCCACGATCGCGAACGTCGGGAGCGGCACCTACAAGCTCGCCGCCGACGGCAACCTGTACACCAAAGGCGCGGCCACTGGCCTGACCGCCGCCTTCCTCGACTTCATGATGGGACCGCAAGTCCAGGGAACGATCATCCCCAAGGACTCCTACGGCCCCGTCGCCCACTGATCCCCCTCTCCTCCGCTCCGGGCCCCGCAGTTCGCATCGGGGTCCGGAGCCTTCCCTTTTCCGGACACTGAGATCGAGGCGGCGCCGATGGCTCAGGTGACCACAGCCACAAGGCTCACCGGCTTGCGAGCTGCGCCGGGACTGCGCGAGAGACTGGACATACCCAAGCGGGTCGTCTTCCTGGCCGCGGCCTCAATGGTAGCCATCGTGGCGCTGCTGATGATCTTCATAGCCTGGCAAGGCATCCAGCTCTTCGTGAAGGATGGGGTGTCCATAGGCGAGATCTTCTCGCCGACGTGGAATCCCCTGGCCGACGGCGGGCCGCAGTTCGGCTTCCTGCCCTTCATCGCCGCCACGATTCTCGTAACGGGCGGCGCCTTGTTGATCTCCACGCCGCTCTCAGTCGGCCTCGCCCTGTTCCTTTCGGAGGTCGCACCGAATTGGGCCAAGGCAATCGTCCAGCCCTCCCTCGAGATATTCGTGGGCATCCCGAGCGTCGTTTGGGGTTGGCTCGGTATCACGGTTCTCGTCCCGTTCCTGGGCAAGACTTTCCATGATCCGTTCGTCGTCTCGCTTCCGGTCGTCGGCCAGGTCTTCAGCGTGCCGGGCTTCCTGACCGGCTTCTCGTGGCTGGCAGGCTCGCTGGTGCTGTCGGTCATGGTTCTGCCGACCATCACCAGCGTTGCGTACGACGCGTTCCGTGCCGTCCCGCAGGAACTCCGAACAGGCTCGCTGGCCCTGGGCACCACCCGCTGGCAAATGATCCGCCATCTCCTGATCCCGTCCGCCCTGAGCGGCGTCCTGACGGCCGTCGTGCTGGGCATGACTCGAGCCGCCGGCGAGGCCCTCGCGGTTCAGATGGTGATCGGCAACTCACCCTCGATGCCGGCGGCGATCACCCAACCGCTGACGACGCTGACCTCGCAGATCACACTCGACATGGGGAACACGGTCTTCGGCGAGCCGTGGCAGGACGCGCTCTGGACCATGAGTCTGATCCTGCTCATCATCTCGGTCACCTCCGTCGTCCTGGTGCGGGTGATCAACAAGCGGAGGATGGGCTCATGACCGCGCCTGCCAACCAGGCTCTTGCGCGCCCGAGCGGACCGAAGCAAAGCCTGCGACGCAAGGGCTCCCGGGGCAGCATCCTGGCCGACCGCGCCGCGACGGTCGTTCTGTGGGGGACGGGCGTGTTGGTCCTGGCGATCCTCGGGAGCATCCTCCTCCACTTCGCGCTCGCAGCGTGGGGGGTCGTGTCGCCAAGCTTCATCTTGGACGACCCAAGCTCGACCGCGCTGGGCGGCATCATGCCCGTGCTGTGGAACTCGATCTACATGCTGGTCCTGACGATGCTGATCGCCGTTCCGGTCGGCATCCTGGGCGGCATCTACATGGCTGAATACGCCGGCGAGAACGCAGTGACGAGCGCCATTCGGTTCGCCGAAGAAGCGATCAGCTCGGTGCCGTCGATCGTGGTGGGTCTCTTCGGGTTGATCCTCTTCGTCGACGACGCCCACTGGGGCTTCACCGCTCTGGCAGGCGCGCTGGCCCTGACTTTCTTCAATCTGCCGCTCATGACCCGCCTGTCCGAACAGGCGCTTCGGGCAGTGCCGCAGGAGGAACGCAGCGCCAGCCTCGCCCTCGGCGCCACCAAGTGGCAGACGATCCAGCACGTGGTCGTTCCGCTGGCGATCCCCGGCCTCATAACCGGCGTGATCCTCACGGCAGGCCGGGTCTTCGGCGAGGCCGCCGTGCTGCTCTTCACGGCCGGAGTCGGGACGCCGCCTCACTACAACTTCGCCAACTTCGACCTGCTGAACCCGGCCTCGCCCTGGAGCCCGTTCCGCCCGGCCACGACCCTCTCGGTCTACATCTACAAGCTCAACTCCGAAGGCCTCGGCGCATTCAAGAACCAGATCGTCGATGGCTCCGCCGCGATCCTCATCGCCATGGTCCTGATCTTCAACCTCGGGGCGCGCTTCATCGGCCGCCTCCTTACCAGACGGCTGACAGCCGCATGAGCACCGGAGACGAGATGCCCACAACCGCCACCTACCCAGAGCCCGTGCTCCGGCGCGTCGAAGTGGCGACGCCCCGAGTCGCCGACGACGCCACAGCCCTGCCGACAGAGGTCAAGATCGCCACCGAGCACGTCTCGGTCCTGTACGGCGACAAGGTCGCGGTGCGCGACGTTTCGCTCACCGTGCAGGCCCGCTCGATCCTGGCGCTGATCGGCCCATCGGGCAGCGGCAAGAGCACGTTCNNATGGTCTTCCAGCGGCCCAACCCTTTTCCGATGTCGATCTACGAGAACGTCGCCTACGGCCCCCGGCGCCGCGGCCAGAACGACAAGCGCAAGCTCGACGAGCTGGTCGAAACCAGTCTCAAGCGCGCGGCACTCTGGGATGAGGTCAGGGACGACCTCCGCCGCAAGTCCGGCCTGGCCCTGTCGGGCGGCCAGCAGCAGCGGCTCTGCATCGCCCGTGTTCTGGCGACCGATCCCGAGGTCATCCTGATGGACGAACCGGCCTCGGCTCTCGACCCGGTTTCGACCCTCCGTATCGAGGAGCTGATGCGCGAGCTTCGCGAGGCCTACACCATCGTCATCGTCACCCACAACATGCAGCAGGCAGCCCGCGTGAGCGACGTGACGGCCTTCTTCACGATGGCCGAGGACCGGGCCGGATACCTCGTCGAAGTTGGGCCCACCGGGCGCATCTTCACCCGGCCAAACGAGCGCCTGACCGAGGACTACATCTCCGGACGGTTCGGATGAGCGCCCCCGACAGCGAGGAACTGGCCATGAGATCCCAGGAGGACGCAACTGCCTCGCCCGACGATCGAGCCGACGATCGAGCCGCCGATCGGGCCGACGACCGGGCTGACCGCGCCGACGACCGGGCTGACCGCGCCGACGATCGCGCCGCGGATCGGGCCGACCGGGCCGACGACGGCAGCGCCGAGCGTCGTGCCACCCACATCCGCGAGAGCCTCGATATCGAGATGGGCGACGTCAAGGACGGGGTATTGCGAATGGGCAGCCTCGTGGAGGATCAGATCCTGGCGGCCCACGATGCTCTGCTGAACCGCGACGCGGCACTCGCCCAGAAGGTGATCACCTCGGACGGGCGGATAAACGAGGTCCAGCGCTCCGTCACCGCATTGGTGGCGATGACAATCGCAACTCAGGCACCCGTCGCCAGCGACCTTCGCTTCCTGATCGCCCTGGACCGGGTTACGTGGGAGCTCGAGCGCATCGGCGACCATGCCGGCTCCGTGGCCAAGCAGGCTCGCAAGCTCGCCGGAGTGGTCAGCATGGTCACCTACGACGAGCTGACTCCGATGGCCACCCTGGCGGCCCGCCAGGTTCGAGACGTGGTGATGGCCCTGGTCGACATCGACGAGGCCAAGGCGCGACTCGTAGCCAAACGCGACGACGAGATCGACCGCCTGTACCACCAGGTCTTCGACGATGTCCTGGCCGAGATGCGGACCGATCCTGCCAGAGTGGACCCCGGCACGCGGATCCTCTTCGCTGCCCACTACCTGGAGCGCATCGGCGACCGGGTCACAAACATCGCCGAAGACGTCGTCTACCTGGCCACCGGCGAGGTCGAAGACCTGAACGCGTAACCGCCACGGAGCCTCCCGGGCGCGGCCGCCGCGGCGCGCGTCGGCTCACTCCACCGGCGCGATCGTCACCCACTTGCCGTCCCATTCGGCATTGCCCTGATGGCCGTCTATGGGGTCCACATAGGGCGAATTCGTCATCTCGTACGGAGTGAACCTGATCGTCTTGCCGCCCGATTTCCAGGTCGCGAGAGGCACGTAGTGGTCGCGAAAGCCGTGGGAACGCAGCGGATCGGTCAGGTAGACGCCGACGACGGTGAAGCTGGTCGTGCCCGTCCGGGGATCCCCGCCCGTGACTCTATAGCCGGTGACGATCTGGGCGTGATTCCCCGCCATGCTCAGGATCCCGACGGGCTTTCGATACAGCGCGATGGCCATGACCGTCGCCTTCGCCGCTGCGTCGAACGAGGTGAACGACTGGTCGGTGTAGACGCCGGCCTTGATGCTGCCCCAGCCGTAGTAGTTGAGCGAATCGCGCCAGCCGTGAGCGTCGGCACCGGGCCAGGACAGAAGCATCGTGCCGGTCTTGCGCTGGTACGCCAGGATCGATTCCTGGCGCGCGTAGGTGACGTCGGGCTTCCAGCCGGTCGGCTGCGACGCCACCGGCACCGCGCCGCTCGCCGGGGCGTAGTTCTGCCAGTACGTCGCCATGTTGAGCATCATGAGAGCGGATGATGCCGTGCACGCCGTCGTGTCGGGGTTCTGCCAGCGGACGGCACGCGCGTCGTACACGTCGTAGACCCACGTGCCGCTGACCGGCTTCGCGCTGGCTGCGGGCGTAGTGGTCGGCCACGGTGTGAAGGTCGAGAATGCTGTTGGCGACGGCGAAGGCGGCGGCGTGGGAGTTGCCGTGGCCGCGAGCGGTGTCGCCGATACAACGGCGCTCGGCGAGGAGGTCGTCGCATTCGAGCAGGCTGCCACGGCAACCAGGACGGCGAAGGCCAGCGCCGGCAAGCCCGACGATCGGGTACGACTCATATGGCGCGATACCTCGCTCGAATGTCCGAACCGCGAGGTTAGCTCATCGGCGGCGAACGCGGTTCCGGCGAGCCCGGCCCGACCGGTCGCCGCGCCCGGCATGAGCACTGCCGGACCGCGGGCGCGCCCCGCCGACGGCAGTTAACTCGACGTTCGCCGCGCGTTAATGCGGTCCCGGCACGCTTGCGCCACAAGCGGCGGCGTTTCCGTGCGCGGCCGCGACGACGAGCGAGGTTCTTGCCGCGATGCCCTATGCCGACACGGTCGCAACCGTTCGATCCTGGGCGGAGGACCGATCCATCGCAGTCTGGACGCTCTTCGCCGGCGACCTCCCGCCCGTCGCTCAGGCGGCGCTTGCCACCGAGTTGGAGCGGGTCCGCAAGGACGGCGCGGTCGTGGTCCTGGTCGTGCCCGACGACGTCTCCCCCACTCCGGTCGAGCGCAGGCTGGCGGACGTCGTCGTCCGCGGTCCGATGCCGCCCGCCCCGTACGGGCTTCTCGTGGCTCTCGCCGCGGCCGATGTGCCCGACGTTCGACGCCTGGGCCTGCTCGGCGGCTCGCGCGACGCGCTGGAAGCCGGCCGATGCGCCGGCGCCGGGGCCGTGATCGGCATCGCGACCAACGGCCCGGGGAACCGCCGCCTGCTGCTCAAGGGCCAGCCGGACCGGATCGTCGAGCCGGGCGAGTTCGCCGACCTCGACGCGTCGGTCTACGGCAGCGAGCGGCGTCACCGCGAGCGGGTGCTGCTCAATCCGGGTCCGACCGTGGTCAGCGACAGGGTTCATCGCGCGGTCGCCGGTCCCGACCTGTGCCACCGCGAGCCCGAGTACTCGGAGATCTTCGAGCGCGTCAAAGCCAAGCTCTTTCGCGTGGCCGGCGTCGAACCCGACTGGAGTCTGGTCCTGATCGCCGGATCCGGGACGGCCGCGATGGAGGCGATGGTCGGGGCGTCAGTTCGACCGGGTCGCCGGCTGCTCGTCTGCCGCAACGGCGTCTACGGCGACCGCCTCGCCACAATCGCCGAACGGCTGGGCATCGAGGTCGTGTCGGTGAAGGCGGCCGACACCGAGCCGATAGACCCGGCGGCCGTGGATGCCGCCCTGGCCGCCGACCCGGCGATCGACGCCGTCGCGGTAGTCCATCACGAGACCACGACCGGCCTGCTCAACCCCGTCCACGAGATCGCCGCCCTGGCGGCGGCCCGCGACGTTCGGGTGGCGGTCGACGCGATCAGTTCGCTCGGCGCGGAGGAGCTGCGGCTGGCCGGCAGCGGCATCGACTTCGTGGCGTGTACTTCGAACAAGTGCCTCCACGGGCTGCCCGGGGCCGCGTTCGTGCTGCTCTCGTCGGCGGGCACGGCGCGGGCGTACCTGGCGCCGCGGCGTTCTCTGTACCTCGACGTTCCCGGCTACCTCGAAGCCCAGCGCAAGTCAAGCGTTCCGTTCACGCCCGCGGTGCCGGCCGTCTATGGGCTGGAGGCCGCGCTCGACGAGCTCCTGGACGAAGGCGTGGATCACCGCCATACCGAGTACCGGGAGCGAGTCGCTTACCTCGATTTCGCCTTCGAGAGGCTCGGCCTCGAACCGACCGTCGCGGCGGCGGATCGCTCGTCTTCCGTTCGAAGCCTGAGGCTGCCCGAAGGCGTCGACTACGAGCGCCTCCACGACGCCGTCAAGCGCGACGGCTACATCGTTTACGCCGGTCTCGGGCAGGCGGCCGGGACGACCTTCCGAGTCTGCACCCTCGGCGCGCTCGAGCTGGAGGTCCTGGGCGGGTTCATCGAGTCGCTCGGGCGCGGCCTGGCCGAAGCGAGGCTCGTGAACGCCGCCGCGCGGCTCACGGCCGAGGCAGCCCGCGCCGCACAGGTCATGACCGGCGTGTCGGCCGCTCCTTCGGCTCCAGCGGCGACGGCGACGGGCGGTCGACGCCGCGCAGCGGCCGGGGGATGAGCCCGACCGAGCTGGCAAACAGGTCCCGGAGCCTGCGCGCGGTCGTCCTCGATTGGGCCGGCACGACGCAGGATCACGGCTCGCTGGCGCCGGTGGGCGCCTTCGTCCAGGCCTTCGGCCGGTTCGGCGTTTCTATCACGATGGCTCAGGCTCGCGGTCCGATGGGCATCTACAAGCTCGACCACATCAGGGCCATCGCAGCCGACCCGCCGGTGGCCGCGGAGTGGCAGAGAGTCCACGGCGCTCCATGCAGCGAGGCGGACGTTCAGGCCATCTACCGCGCGCTGGTCCCGATCCAGGAAGCCGTCCTGCCGGCCTTCGGCGACCTTATCGCGGGAACCGTGGAAGTGATGGCCGAGATTCGAGCTCGCGGCTACCGGATAGGGTCCACGACGGGCTATCCGCGCAGCGTCGGCGACATCGCCGCCCGCGAGGCCGCGCGCCGGGGCTACGTGCCCGACGCGATCGTCTGCGCCGACGAGGTGCCGGCCGGCCGGCCCGAGCCCTGGATGCTGTTTCGGGCGATGGAGGCGCTGCGCGTCTTCCCGCCGTGGGCCGTCGTAAAGGTCGGCGACACGAAGGCGGACATAGACGAGGGCGTCAACGCAGGAACCTGGACCGTGGGCGTGACGCGTACTGGCACCTACGTGGGCCTCACCGAGGCCGAGCTCGCGGCTCTGCCGGGGCCCGAACGAACCCGCCTGATCCACGAGGCGGCGGACATCCTGCGCGCCAGGGGCGCCGACTACCTGGTCGAATCGGTAGCCGAACTGCCGCCCATCCTCGATGACATCGAGATCCGCCTGTTACTCGGCGAGCGACCCTGAGAGGTGGACCTCGCGTCGTCGCGACGCGACGACAGCCGCGCTTGGACGGAGGTTAAAGTACCCAGAGACCACCGACCTTTCGGGCCACGAGCCGGTCTAGACGCGCTGTTTGTCAGCCCCTATCAGGCTCCATGGCGGTCCTCACCACCACTGTCAGAGGAGGACCCATCGGCCGATGGCTCGTTCCAGGCGGGACCTTCGTCTAGTCGGTAGCGAGAAGGCTGGACCGGCGGGTCCAACTTGAGGGGTAAGGTTGCGTTCGGGCCGGTGGCTCGCCAGAAGGCCCAGGCTACCCAGCCGCAGAGCGGCAGGAGTATCAGCCACTGAGCTACCGCCCAAGGAACGACAACCCCGGGCGGGTAGAGGGAGCCCGATCCCGTCAGCACACGCCACAGCGCGAGCTGCGATACGACGACGAAGCCGGCCCCTATCAGCCGGCCCCCCCCACCAATAGGCTCCAATGGGCAGGGGTCCTGAGGCTTGAGCGGCGAACTGCATCCGCGCCGTGGCGAGAAGCCGCGGCAGTCTAGCTTCATCGGCGCGGATCGAGCAGACAATCAGCGCGATCCATCCCAGCAGCCCAAACGCCACGCTGGCGGCGAACACAACCGCCAAGTCGAGCCACTTCTCGGCGCTCATCGAAAACTCCACATGATTGCCGCGGGCCGCCGCGCGGCTAACGCGCTCATTCGTGCCGTGATCGGGCCGAGCGACACCGGCCATCGTAGCCGCCGGATGACGCGAAAGCATGCCTCGCGGCCACGGTCAGACCGAGGCCTGTCTCTCGCAGGCCCTTGGGCCTACGCTCCGCACCTTCACCCGCATAGTGTCGGCCTGACTCCTCTCTCCCCGACCACCAAGCGGCGGCTACCTGCGCCGACGGCCGCGCCGCCCGCTATCCGAACCAGTAGTCGACTTCGCAGGCCGGTTGCTCGCCGCTCGCCGGCGGTGAATCGGTGGCCATATCGCGGTAAGTGGCGGCAAGCCCAGTCGCCGCCTTCGGGGTCGATCCAGTCGCTCGCCGGGACGGCCGTCACTTCGAGGCCGGGCCCGCGGCCGCTGGAGGCCTTCGGGGCTGAGGCGACTGGCTCGAGAAGCGGAGCGTTCATCTCGCTACCTCCATGGCCGGGCGTCGACGCCGAAAGCGTCAGCCCAGCCAGATCGGGTTTGTCCAGGCTCGCTTTCCGTGGGCATCCACGACTGTGATACGAACATACGTGCCGAGGCGCGGATCGACCTCGAAGCTGCCGTTGTGGAACACCGCCAGCGGCACGCGAGCTTCTGTGAGATCGATCCCGTAGCGGCACTCATACCGCTCGCCGCCGCCGGAGACGATCACCTTCATCACCGGCGAGCTCGCGATGACCACGTCGTCCCCGTCGATCGCGACGTCGAGCAACTTCGGCCCCTCGCTGGCGTAGAAATGCCCGGCTCGAAGCGCCGCCGTCAGGGCGTCCGGGTCGTTCTCCTCAGCCCGCACTTCTACCCAACCCAGGCCGTGATCCGGATACTCGGGATACTCGAAATGGGCGTCGTCGGTGGCGCACGCGTCTATGCGCCGCCCCCGCGACATGAGGACATCCAATATGTGGCTGCTGTCGCCCATCTGGTAGGCCAGCTCGGATGCGCCGTTGAATACCTCGAGCGCGTGCGCCGCGCCCATGGTTTCCACGTCCGCGACGGTGAGGCCGTAGTACGCCGGGTGCGCCACGATCACGAAGGCGCCATTGGCTTCCGCACGAGCCGCCAGCTGGGGGCCTGTCTCGCCGGGTGCGGGCGGAGCGAAGTCGAGCGGGAGGCCGGCGGCAACGATGTGCCAGAGGTTGCCGGCCTGCGTGCGAGGAGCGTGCAACTCCGCCCCGATCAGCGTCGTGAAACCGCCCGTCCGCATCGACCTCGTGTCGCTGATCCGGCAGCCGAAGCGCTGGACGAAGTGGTCGGTCAGGGCGACGAAGTCGTAGCCGTTATCGCGGTACCACGCCACCGTCTCGGCCGGCTCCAGGTGACCGTCCGAGCGCGTCGAATGCGTGTGCAGGTTGCCCCGCCAGAAGCGTCCGGGCTGCGCGAACGGTAGTCGATTCACGTGGCTCCTCTCGTGTGACTCTCAGGCGTCCAGGTTCGCCGGCGCCGCCGGCTTCCCTGCGGCCGATTGGCCGGCGATGACGCGGCTGGCCTTGACGGGGATCCGGACCTCCATCTGGCTGCCGGCCGGCCATCGGCCCGCGCTGGCGCTCGGAACGTCGACCGCCAGCAGCCGGGTCGACGGCGGCGCCGATCGATCGCCGGCGGCTGGCACTTCCCGAAGGAGGAGCCGGGTCGTCGCCCCGAGGAACGTCTGCACCTCGACCCGTCCGGTCAGCGTCAGATCGCCGTTGAGCGAGCCACTCGACGGGCCGAGCGGCTCGAGCGACTCGGGGCGAACAAGAAGGAGCCCCAGCTCGCCGTCGTTGAGCTCGGCGGCGACCGGAGCCGTGACCCGCTTACCGCCGCGCTCGACGACTCCGCCGCTGGTCGAAATCACTCGAACCGGGATCTCGTTCATCGCTCCAATGAACCCGGCCGTGAACGCCGACCGTGGCTCGGCGTAGATCTGCGTGGGCGTGCCGACTTCCTCGATCGCGCCGTGGTTCATGACGACCACGCGGTCGCTGATCGACAGCGCCTCCGACTGATCGTGCGTGACCAGGATCGTGGTGATCTGCAACTGGACCTGCATGCGCCGAATCTCGGTGCGCAGCTCTTCGCGCACCTTGGCGTCGACGGCGCTCAGCGGCTCGTCCAGGAGCAGCACGCCCGGCTGGATGGCGACTGCGCGGGCCAGGGCGACGCGCTGCTGCTGGCCGCCGGACATCTGGTGCGGGTAGCTCCCGGCCACGTGTGCCAGCCCGAACAGCTCGAGCAACTCCGCGACCCGCGCCCGCCGTTCGGCGGCCGGCCGCTTGCGCACCGCCAGGCCGAAGTCGACGTTCTCGGCGGCGGTCATGTTGGGAAAGAGCGCGTAGCCCTGGAAGACCATGCCCATGCCGCGCCGGTTTGGAGGGAGGTCGGTCACGTCGAAGCCGTCGACGACGACCGAGCCGCTGTCGGGCGATTCGAAGCCCGCCGTCATCCGAAGCGTCGTCGTCTTGCCGCAGCCCGAGGGACCGAGAAACGAGACCAGCTCCCCATCCTCGACCGAGAGGCTGAAATCGCGGACGGCGACCTGGTCGCCGAACTGCTTGAACACGTTTTCCAGTTCCAGACGAGACATGGCGAATCCTGACCTCAACCGAGCTACATTGGGCCGCCGCGGACGATCTGGGTGCCGGGCGTCTTGCGGGCGATGACCGCCAGGGCAATCACGCCCGCCCAGGTGATGAAGAAGCTGACCAGGACCAGCGCCTCCCCCTCTCGCGGCTGATAGCCGTTGATGTTGAGCAGGTAGACGGGGAACGTGGCATATCCCAGCAACGAGGCGAGCGTGAACTCCCCCATGGCGGTGGTGAAGGCGAGGAGCGCCGCGGAGACCAGGCCGAGCGAGATCGAAGGCACGATCACCCGCAGGAAGGTGCGGGTCGGGCTGGCTCCGAGGCTTGCCGCGGCTTCGCTGAGCATCCGGACGTCCACCGCGCGCAGGGCGTTGTCGATGGCGCGGAAGGTGAACGGCAGCGTCAGCACGAAGTAGCCGCCGATGAGGAGGACCGGAGCCCAGTCTGACGCGATGAGGTTCACCGGCGAGTTGATGCCGTACACGACCGAGAGCCCCACGGCCATGATGATCGGCGGGATGACGAACGGCAGGATCGTCAGGAACTCGACCGTGGCCCGCAGACGCGGAAACCGAAGCTCGACGAGATAGGCCGTCGGGGCGACCACCGCGAGAGCCAGGATGGTGGTCACGACCGAATACAGGACGCTCAGGTACAGCGACGAATGGAAGCCTTCGTCGGCCAGCCCGTCGAAGAGTGGCTGCAGAGTGAAGTGCTTGCCCGTGGAGAAGCCGAACGCGGCCGTCGCGTAGAGCGGCAGCAGGAAGTAGACGGCCGCGACGACCAGCACGACCGTCGCCCAGACGGGGGTCCGGCGGGTGCGTCCCGTTCCCCGCGCGGCCCTGTCCCTGGCGTGGACTCCGGGGAGGATGGCGATCGCCGCTTCGGTCGCTTCGCCGGTGATCGACGGGTTGTTCATGCCGTCCTCCTCACCGCGCCAGCCAGCGGGCCGAGCGCTTCTCCAGGACCGCCCTGCCGCCGATGCAAACGGCCATGATCGCGGCCAAGCCGATTGCCAGCGCGTCCGCCTGACCGGGGTCGAAAGTGATGTCGCCGCTGATCAGATTCGAGATCTGGATCGGCACGATCGGCACGAACCCGGTCGTCAGCCCGTAGGCCGTCGCGTAGGCTCCAAAGGCGTTGGCGTAGAGGAGCAGCAACGAGGAAACGAATGGCGACATGAGGATCGGGATCGCGACGGAGCGCAGGTACTGCCAGCGGCTGGCGCCCAGGATCTCCGCCGCCTCGCGCCACGCCGGCCGCATCGCCTGCAGCGGCGGCAGCATCACGAGCACCATGAGGGGGATCTCCCAGTAGGCGTATACGACGGTCAGGCCCAGGATCGAATAGAGCTTGAAACCGCCGCCGTATAGATCGATGCCGGCGTTGAGCAGCTGGCGCGTGAGCAGGCCGTTGAGGCCGAGGAGCGCAATGTAGGCGAAGGCCAGCGGCACGCCCGCGAAGTTCGCGGCAACGCTGCTGAAGGTCGTCGCGATCTCCTGGACGATGGGCCGGCGGGACGACACGATCGCCTGGGCGATCGCCAGGCCGACGAAGCCGCCGAGCAGCGTCGAAGCCAGCGAGAGCTCGAGGGAGTTGGCGAAAGGCACCAGGTCGAGCGGGTGGCCCAGGTAGGAGTAGTTCGACAGCGTGATGGCGCCGGTCTTGCTGTCGTGGAAGCTGCCCCAGATCAACGACAGGGTCGGCAGGATCAGGAACAGCGCGATCAGGACGGTGAATGGCAGGAGGGCGAGAGCGGCCCGCCCGCCGCGGATTCGGGCCGCGGCGGGCGAGCCGGAGGAGAGGTACCCCCCGGCAGTGGCTGAGCTCACGCTCGCCTCCGAGAGTGCGCGGTGGCTACTGGTTGACCACGATCTTCCAGCCGGTCCCGAGAGTCGTCTGGGCGGCCGTGATCTTGCCGATGTCGGTCACGAGCGTGACCTTCTTGTAGAGGTCGGCCGAAGGAAGCTTGGCGGCCAGATCGGGCGGGATCTTACCGGCGGCGTTCAACACGTCGAACCGGATCGGGTGCGCGTAGCCCTTCAGGAACAGGAGCTGGGCGGCATCGCTGTAGACCAGTTCCTGCCAGAGCTTGGCGGCGTTCGGGTGAGGCGCCTTGGCCGCGATGATGTCGGCGTAGGGGCTGGCGAGCGAACCCGAAGCCGGGATGGTGACGGTGATGTTCGGCGCGCCCGCGGCCTTGTCCCGAACCGCCAGGCCGAGGTAGTCCCACTTGATGGCGATCTTGACCTCGCCGGCGATGATGTTGGCGTCGCTGGCGCGCGCGGCCGTGAGGTTCCCCGACGACTGGAGCTCGTTGAAGAAGTCGATGCCGGGCTGGATGTTGTCGACGCCGCCGCCGTTGGCGATCGCCGCGGACCACACGGCAAAGAACGAGTCGTTCGCCTTGGTGGGGTCGCCGTCGATGCCGACCGCGCCCTTGAGCGACGGATCCAGCAGATCCTTCCAGTCGTTGATCGGGATCTTGACCGCGTCAGTGTTGATCGCGAACGCCTGGGCGCCCCAGTAGTTGCAGGCCCAGTAGCCGTCGGCGTCCTTGGCGGTGTCGGGGATGTCGGCCCAGTACGAGTTCTTGTACGGCGCGGACAGACCCTGCGCCTTCGCCTGCACGGCAAACGAGATCCCGACGTCGCCGACATCCGGCTTGCCGGTGTTCTTGATCGAGTCCAGCTCCTGCCCGGAGCTGTATTCGCC
>PMIQ01000143.1:9339-16127 GCA_003157175.1 Chloroflexota bacterium | reverse complement strand
TGTCCGCCTGCGCCAACCGAGAACCAGAAACAACGACGCGGAGAGTCGACCGGCTCCCCTGCCGCACCCCTGGAAGTGCCTTTGTACCATTGAGGCCCGGCGACAACACGAACAACGGCCCTAAGTGGACGGCACCCCGAGGGTTAGCGTCAGAGGCCACACACCCCGGTGCGCCAACGCCGCGAATGCGCGCGTTTCTGGAGACCCAAGGCGGAGAACCTCGTGAACCCAGCCAAGACCGAAGACGACGTTGCGGCCATAGCCAAACGCTGGAAGAACAAGCGCGGCAGCCTGATCATGGCCCTCCACGCTCTTCAGGACCGATACGGCTACGTGCCGCGCGAAGCCGCGATGAGCCTTGGCGAGCAGATGGACGTGCCCCTGGCGCGCATCTACGAAGTCCTGACCTTCTACAACTACTTCCGACTGAAGTCGCCCGGCAAGCAAGTCGTCTCGGTGTGCATGGGCACGGCGTGCTACCTCAAGGGCGCGCCGCTGCTCCTCGACAGAGCGTCCGAGGAACTGGGCATCAAACCCGGAGAGACCACCGCCGACGGCGAGTTCCACCTGCAGGTCGTTCGGTGCGTGGGCTGCTGTGGCCTGGCGCCGGTGGTCACGATCAACGCCAAGCTTCTGGCCAAGGTGACCGGCGAGTCGCTCGAGGAACACCTGCTGTCACCCGCCACCACCGAAGACGGGAAGGCGTGACATGGCACGACTGACCGTCGCCGATCTGGAGGCCCGCGTGCCCGCCAGACCGGAGACATCGGACAAGCCGGAGATCAAGGTCGGGATGAGCACGTGCGGCCGGGCCGCCGGCGCGGAACCCGTCTTTGCCGCCCTCGAGGGCGAGCTCAAGCGCCGATCGCTCGAGTGGCGGGTCATGCGAACCGGCTGCGCCGGCATGTGCAGCATGGAGCCGCTCGTCGAGGTCACGCTGCCGGGCGAGCCGGCCGTCATGTTTGGCGCCGTAACGCCAGAATTCGCGCTTCAGCTTTTGGCGGCATGCACCGACGGGAGGCCTTTGCCGGCCGAGAAGCGGGTGCCGGGCATCGCGGACCTGGCCCGTGTCGCCGGCGAGCCGGTCGGCGACGGCGACGGCGACGGTCCGCCACAATACCGCATCGTCATGCGCAACTGCGGCGTGATCGATCCGGAAGAGATCGACGAGTATCTCGATCGAGGTGGCTACAAGGCCCTGGCCAAGGTCCTCTCGACGATGACGCCCGAACAGGTCATCGAGGAACTCAAGGTCAGCGGCCTGCGCGGACGCGGCGGCGCCGGCTTCCCGACCTGGCTCAAGTGGACCCTGACCCGCGAGTCGAAGGGCGAGGAGCACCTCATCGTCTGCAACGGCGACGANNCGACGAGGGCGATCCGGGCGCCTACATGGACCGCAGCGTTCTCGAGGGAGACCCTCACGCCGTCCTCGAGGGGATGATCATCGGCGGCTATGTCATCGGCGCGACGAGCGGCTTCTTCTACATTCGGGCCGAATATCCACTGGCGATCCAGCGGATTGAGAGGGCCCTCCGCCAGGCTCGTGCCGCCGGTCTTCTCGGCAACAACATCCTGGGCACGGACTTCAGCTTCAACGTCGAGATCAGGCTCGGCGCCGGAGCTTTCGTGTGCGGCGAAGAGACGGCCCTGATCGCCTCGGTGGAGGGCAAGCGCGGCACTCCGTCGCCTCGGCCGCCGTACCCGTCCGTCAAGGGCCTGTGGGGCCAGCCGACGATGATCAACAACGTCGAGTCGCTGGCCAATCTGTCCCAGATCATGCTGCGGGGCGGCAAGTGGTTCTCCGAGATCGGCATGGGCAGGTCGACCGGGACCAAGGTTTTCGCCGTCACGGGCAAGGTCAAGCACGCCGGTCTGGTCGAGATCCCGATGGGCGTGACCCTTCGACAAGTGGTGGAAGGGATCTGCGGCGGCTCGGCCACGGGCAGCCCCATCAAGGCCGTCCAGACGGGCGGCCCGTCGGGCGGCCTCATCCCCGCCCGCGAGCTGGACACACCGATCACCTACGAGCACCTGCAGAAGCTTGGCTCGTACATGGGCTCGGGCGGAATGATCGTCATGGACGAGACCGACGACCTGGTCGAACTGTCCCGGTTCTACCTGGGCTTCTGCGTCGACGAGTCGTGCGGCAAGTGCGCCCCGTGCCGAATTGGCGGCACGCAGATGCTGCGGCTCCTTGACAGGATCGCGGCCGGCAAGGGCAGCGAAGGCGACATCGCCACGATCAGGCGGCTGGCCCACGCCATGCAGAAGGCCTCGCTGTGCGGGCTCGGGCAGGGTGCCCCCAACCCGGTTCTTTCGGCCTTGCGCTACTTCGAACCGGAATTCCGGGGTCGGCTGACCTCAGGCAGCAACCGAGCAGGGTGCCAATCGTGACCGAGATGATCCAGGCCACCATCAACAACCTTCCTGTCGAGGTCGCCCCGGGCGCAACGATCCTCGACGCCGCCCGCCAGGTCTCCGTCCACATCCCGACTCTGTGCAAGCACCCGGACCTGGAAGCCACGGCCGCGTGCGGCATCTGCATCGTCCGCGTCGCGGGCTCGAACAAGATGCTGCGCGCCTGCTGCACGCCGGTCGAGCCGGACATGGCGATCACCACCGAGGATCCGGAGATCATCCACGTCCGCCGGACGGTGGTCGAGATGATCCTCTCGAGGCATCCGAACGAGTGCCTGACCTGCGGCCGAAACCAGAACTGCGAGCTGCAGACGATCGCCGCCGATTTCGGTCTGCGTGAGATCTGCCTGGACAACGTCGTTCCGGATCTGCCGCTGGACGCCACGACGAAGGCGATCGTCCTCGATCCCCGCAAGTGCATCACCTGCGGCCGTTGCATCCAGGTCTGCCAGCAGATCCAGAACGTCTGGGCCCTGAGCTTCCTGCAACGAGGCTTCGACACTCGCATCGCCCCCGCCGGGGACATCAACCTGGCCGACTCGCCGTGCGTGCGCTGCGGCCAGTGCTCCGCTCACTGCCCCACCGGCGCCATCGTCGAGTACGACGAGACCCAGGAAGTGTGGGACAAGCTGCTCGACCCGGACGCATTCTGCGTGGCCCAGCTGGCCCCGGCCGTCCGCGTCGCCATCGGCGAGGCTTTCGGCTTCCCGGTGGGCACGAATCTGACGGGCAAGACTTACGCCGCTCTGCGGCGGATGGGCTTCAATGCGGTCTTCGACACCAACTTCGGCGCCGACCTGACGATCATGGAAGAAGCCCACGAGTTCGTGGAGCGATTCGCCAACTCCAAATCGGTGCTGCCGCTGATCACGACTTGCTGTCCGTCGTGGGTGGACTTCATGGAGAAGTTCCACGACGACATGATCCCCCACTTTTCGTCGTGCAAGTCCCCGCAGGCGATGGTCGGCGCCCTGGCCAAGACCTACTACGCGGAGAAGATGGGGCTCGATCCGGCCAAGGTCTTCGTCGTATCGGTCATGCCCTGCACGGCCAAGAAGTTCGAGATTATCCGGTCCAAGGAGATGCGCTCGTCAGGTTTCCAGGACGTGGACGTCTCGCTGACGACCCGCGAGCTGGCGCGCATGATCAAGCAGTCCGGCATCAACTTCCGCGCCGTCGCGGAAGAGCAGCCGGACCAACTGCTCGGCGCCTACACCGGCGCTGGGACGATCTTCGGCACCACGGGCGGCGTCATGGAAGCCGCGCTGCGGACCTCGTACTTCCTGCTCACGGGCGAGAACCCGGCCCGCGTGGAGTTCCAGAAGACGCGCGGACTCGAAGGCGTGAAGGAAGGCTCGACGGTCATCGCGGGCAAGGAAGTCCGCTTCGCCGTCGCCCACGGCCTGGGCAACGTCGAGACCGTTCTCAAGCGGGTGCGCGAGGCTCGCGATGCGGGCGCGGAACCGCCGTACCACTTCATCGAAGTCATGGCCTGCCCCGGCGGTTGCGTCGGCGGCGGCGGCCAGCCCTACGGCGTCACGGACAAGCTGCGGGCCCAGCGGGCCGCCGGCCTCTACCAGGACGACCAGGCCGGCCTGTGGCGTTGCGCCCACGAGAACCCGTACATCCAGAAGCTGTACGAGGACTTCCTGGGCGAGCCGCTAGGCGAGAAGTCCGAAGAGCTGCTGCACACGAGCTACCACTCGCGCCCGGAGTACCGGCGCTAGCCCGGCCGAGGCGCGGCGTGAAGCCTGCGGACCCGACGCCCTGAGGCCAGCATCAGGCCGACTCGAGCTCACCGGGGGCGGTGACCAGGCGGCGAGCCGAGATGCTGGCTCCGGCGCTGGCGAGCGCGACGAACGCGATGGCCACGAGATCTGAGGTCGCCAGGACCTGGCCGAGCAGGACGAAGCCCACCGCCGCCGCGATGGCGGGCTCCAGGCTCATCAGCACCCCGAACGTGGCCGCCGGCAGGCGCCGCAGAGCTGCGATCTCGGCCGAGTACGGGATCACGCTGCTGAAGAGCGCGATGACCACGCCGCCGGCCAGGGCCAGGGGCGCCACCACGAGCGGCCGCACGTCTGAGAGGCCCAATGTCACCGGCAGGATCAACGCCGAGGCCACGAGCATCGCCAGGGTCAGGCCGCGGCCGTCGGGCCACTCGCGCGCCACGCGGCCACCTATTCCGATATAGAGCGCCCAGCAGAAGCCGGCCCCGAATACTGCGGCCACGCCGACCAGATCGTCCGCCTCCAGACGACCGCCGGCCAGGATGTATATCCCCGCGGCAGCCATCCCAACCCAGACGAGGTCGAGAAGTCGACGCGAGCCGATGACGGCGACCGTCAGCGGCCCCCAGAATTCGATCGTGACGGCGACGCCAAGGGGAATCCGCGACAGACCCACGTAGAAGAGCGAGTTCATCGCCGCGAGGATGACCCCGAGGGCCAGGCAGCTCAGCAGTGCCGACCGCGAGGTCCCGCGCACGCGGGCCCGCTGGAAGGCCAGGAGCATGGCAGCCCCGAACAGGATCCGCATCGTGACGACAGGCAGGGGCCCGTATTCACGGATCATGTTCGAGGCGAGGCCGCCACCGCACTGAACCGATAGGGTCCCCACCAGGATCAGCAGTTCCGGCGGAACGGCGTCAAGGCGGCCGTGAACGCCAACGGCTCCTGCCCCGGAGGCATCGGGCGAGGTCATCGCACAGCTCCCAACATCGAGTCGGCGGACCTGCGGGATCCCGGCCGTCGCGGAGCCCTCGCGTAAGGTCGACGCATCGGGAATCGTATCACCGCCGCCGGAGCAGCCAGGCCGAGCCGCAGGACTGAGTGCCGGCCGCCCAATCGAGGCGACGCGCACCGGCTCGATCGAGATTCCGGGCCGCGGCGGTGAGGTCGCCTCCTCAACCGGCTCTCGCGCCCCCGAGCCGGTCGACCTCATGCGCTCCGCGCGTCACTTGCCGTCCTTCACGCATAACGGACGCACGACGAGGCCAAAACGTTCGCGCGGTCGGCCGGCCGGGGCGATCAGGACTCCGCGGGGACCTTGCCCAGGAGCGCGGCGTCCGGAGTCGCTTCGGGCGCTGGCGCATGGAACACAGGTTCGCGTCCCTGGGAGAGTGCGACGGCGGCGCCGATGAACCCGTCGAAAAGCGGATGCGGTCGATCCGGCCGACTGCGGAACTCGGGGTGGAACTGGCTGGCCACGAACCAGGGGTGGTCGGCCAGCTCGATGATCTCGACCAGGCGGCCGTCCGGCGACTGGCCCGAGAGCACCATTCCGGCGGCTTCGAGAAGCGGACGGTAGCGGTTGTTCACCTCGAAGCGGTGGCGGTGTCGCTCGTAGATGAGCTCGGTGCCGTAGACCGCATGGGCCTTCGAGCCGGGTGTCAGGCGAGCCGGATACAGGCCGAGGCGCATCGTCCCGCCCTTTTCCTCCATGGTCCGTTGGTCGGGCATAAAGTCGATGACGGGGTGCTCTGTGAACATGTCGAACTCGGTCGAGTTGGCGTCTTCGGTGCCGAGCACGTCACGAGCGAACTCGATGACGGCGCACTGCAGCCCCAGGCACAGTCCGAGGTACGGCAGGCGACGCTCGCGGGCGTACTTCGCAGCGAGAATCTTGCCCTCTATGCCACGGTGGCCGAAGCCGCCCGGGACGACGATTCCGCGGATACCGGCCAGCATCTCGTCGGCCGTCTCCTTCGTCAGCAGCTCCGAATCGACCCAGCGGATCTTGACGTCCACCTCGTGGGCCCAGGCCGCATGTTTGAGCGACTCACTGACCGACAGGTAGGCGTCCGGAAGCTCGATGTACTTGCCGACCAGGGCGATCTCGAGAACCGGCTTGGGACGCTTGATCAGCTCGACCAGGGCCCGCCAGGCTTCGAGGTCCGGCTCCTGAGCCGACTGTTCGAGCCCCAGCTCGCGAACCAGCAGCGTACCGAGGCCGGACTCCTCGAACAGGAGCGGGACCTCATAGATCGTGGAGGCCGTCTCGGCAGGGATGACGGCTTCGCTGGCCACGTCCGTGAATAGAGCGATCTTGTCGCGGATCTCCTGGCTGACCGGATGGTCCGAACGCAGGACGATGACGTCGGGCTGGATGCCGATGCCGCGCAGCTCCTTGACGGAGTGCTGGGTGGGCTTGGTCTTGAGCTCGCCCGTCGCTGCCAGGGCGGGCAGGAGCGTCACGTGGATGTAGATGACATTCCGCCGCCCGACATCCTTGCGCATCTGCCGGATGGCCTCGAGAAAAGGCAGCGACTCGATGTCGCCGACCGTGCCGCCCACCTCGACGATGACAACGTCGGCGCGACCATCGCGCGCCAGGCGCTGGATCCGCTCCTTGATCTCGTTGGTGATGTG
>PMIQ01000143.1:458-9334 GCA_003157175.1 Chloroflexota bacterium | reverse complement strand
GCGCCGTCGTCGGTGACGAAAACTTCGCCGTGCTGATAGGGCGACATGGTGCCGGGGTCGACGTTGATGTAGGGGTCCAGCTTCAGCACGGAGACGGCGAGGCCGCGCGCCTTGAGGAGGCGGCCAACGCTGGCGGCCGTGATGCCCTTCCCCAACGAGGAGGTAACCCCTCCGGTCACAAAGACATACTTCGCCATCGCGCGCTTCTCCTCCGGGGGTTTTTCCAATTCTACGGATGCGGCGCCTTCCCCGCAAACCCGATCCGGCGAATGAGCCCCTGAAAGCGCGGCAACGGGCCGTTTAAGGCCGAACGACGACCTTCAACCCCTCACGGGCAGCGGCGCTGCCGAAGGCGGCCTTGTGCTCGCTCAGGGGGTGGCTGGCCGTCACGACCGATCGAACGTCGGCGAACCCCGCCTCCACGAGCCGGATGACCTCCGGGTAGACGCGGTTCATGCGACGTGAGAGCTTGATGGTGAGCCCCTTGCGGCGAGCCGTGGACGCGGTGAAAGACGTTCGATCCTTGGACGGGATNNAGTTCGGCCCGCTCCGAGCCGCCGGCCACGAGCGCGGTGGCCGTAGCTCCGGCGTCGCGGGCGGCCGCCAGGCGATGGCCCAGCACATCCGTGGCCACGATCGACGTTGCGCCGGACGCGCGAGCGAGCTGGATCAGGAATTGCCCGATCGGGCCGCAGCCGAAGACGCCAACGCGTTCGCCCGGGCGGATCTGCGCCAGCCTGACGGCATGCAGGGCCACGCCGAGCGGCTCGAGCATCGCCACGTCGGCGTCGCTCAGGCTGTCGGGCACGGGCACGAGGCTGCTGCCGGGCCAGGCCACGAGGTCGCGCAGAAAGCCGTCCGTGGCGCCGTCACCGGCGAAGCGAAGCGCGAGACATAAATGGGCGTGGCCGGCGCGGCACTGCTCGCACTCCTCGCAGGGAATGGCCGGATCGATGGCGACGCGCTGGCCGGCGCGCGGCCCCGATTCGATCACGCCCGCCGCCTCGTGGCCCAGGACGATCGGCCGCGACAGCTTCGCGTCGCCGATGCCCGATTCCGAGTACCAGTGGAGATCGGACCCGCAGATGCCGACCGCGGTCACCCGAACGAGCTCCTCGCCCGGACCGGGCACGGGCGGAGCCTCGTCGACAAGGCGGAGATCGCCGGGCCCGAACAGCCGAAGCGACTTCATGCCGACGGCTCCGACGCTCCGGCGACCCGCAGCAACTCCTGCTCGGCCGCCTTCGTCCAGCCACCGTCGCGGAGCGCGGCCGCGACGGTCGGGAACCGCGCGGCCATCTCGGACAGGCGCACGAGACCCAGGTCCGGCAGAGTCGGATAGACCATGATCTTGCCCGTGGCGGTTCGACCCTCGACAGCTGCGAGCGCGTCGGCCACTCCCTCGAAGCCGGCCACCGCGTCGAGCGAGATGTTCGTGTCGAGATCGCCGGACTCGAGCTTGCGNNCCGGTGGCGAAGCCGGCGAAGATATTGATCCGGCAGCCCGACCCGGCGAGGGCGACCGCCTGACCTACGAGCGGCGGCGCCGGCACCATCAGCGCGACGTAGCTGAAGCCCGGCGCGACCTCGACGCTCCGAGAGTTGATCACCGCGAGGGCGACCCCTCGAGATCGAGCGACCGGACCGGCCGCCCGCGCGAGACGGTCGAGGCGGGCGTCGTCGATGTCGATCGCCGCGATCGAAAGGTCCCTCCAGCCCGCCGAAGCCGCCCGAACGACGTGCATCAGGCCCATCGGGCCGGCGGCCCCGATGACGCCTAAGCGATCCCCGGCGCGAAGCTCGCCGTCGGCAGGGATCGCCGCGTAGCCCTCTGTCGCCGACGTGCCCGCTGTCCCCGTCCAGCGGGTCAGATCGTAGTGGACGCGGCCCACGTCGAGCGCGACCGGCCGGCCGATCGAGACGCCGCCGGTCACGACGTTGATGAGGCCGCGAAACGCCAGACAGTCCTGGAGCAGCTCGATCCTGCCGGCATCGGCCCCGAAATACACGATGTCGTCGAACCCGGCACGGCCGAGATCGGCGAGATCGGCAACGTTCGTCGCGGCGAAGCCGGTCGCCTCGAGCGCCCGCCGCTGAGCGGCGTCGGCGAGATGAACCGTCAGCTGGGCCGGGCGGGCCTGCTCGAGCAGCGCGGCAAAGCCATCGATCGCATGGCCGGCGTCCGCAACGACAAGCATCCGACCGTCGCGGAGCGGCCCGCGCCGCTCGCGATAGACGTACGACGCCTCGACGCACGCCCACGGCTCGACCAGGGCAACCGCCGATGCGCTCGGTTCCTCGCCCACCGCGATGAGGAACCGTTCGTCGGTCCCGGGCTCGATGATCATCCGTTCGTCGAGCAGGACGTACTCCTGAAGCCCGCCCTCGAAGTTGTAGCCAAAGGCCGCGTTCGCGGCCGCGGTCGGGAGGTGCCGGTAGTCCGTCTGGATCAGGCAGCGCTCGCCGACGCGGTGGCGCCGCACTTGATCGCCCAGGGCGACGATCCGCCCCACGGCCTCGTGGCCGGGGACCGTCGGCAGCCGACCCGGCACATACGAGGGGATCTCGGCCAGCACAGCCGGGTCGAGCCCGGAGAGAACCTCGCTCTTGCGGGGATGGCTCGTGAAGGCATGCAGGAGCTTCGTGTCGGAAAAGCAGATGCCCACCGCCTCCATCCGCACGAGGATCTGATGCGGCCCCGGCTGGAACACCGCTTTCTCGCGGTTGTGTACGGTCCGTCCGGCGTCGACGATCTGGATCGCGTGCTGGGTGGCGGGAATCGGCCGATCGTTCGGCTTCCCTCCGGTCACTCTTGCGCTCCTCACTATTTCAGCATCACCTGACCGCCGGTGACCGGGATGGCCTGGCCGGTTTCGTAGCGCTGGGCGACGACGTAGTAGAGGGCCTCGAGCACGTCGGCCGGCGTGCAGCCCCGCCCCATCGGCACCTTCGCTTCGTAGAACCGGCGCACGTCCTCGATGCTCTTCGCGCCGGGGACCTTGCCTTCACGCAGGTACTGCACGAAGAGACCGTTGTCGGGATCGGCCCACAGCGGCCCTTCGAGGAAGTTGCCGGGGCAGATCGCGTTGACCTTGATGCCGTCGCCGACCAGCTCCAGGGCGAACGACTGCGTCAGGCCCACGCCGCCGAACTTGCTGCCCGAATACGCGCTGTTGCGGCTCGAGCCGGCGAGCCCGGACTTCGAGTTGATCTCGACTATATCGCCCCAATAGTCGGGCCGCGTCCGATGCTGGCGGGCAAGGATGGGCGCCGCGTGGCGGACGCACAGGAAGTAGCCTCGGTAGTTGACGCGCGTCACGGCGTCGAACTCCGCGACGGGCTGGCTGGTCACGCTGCCGGCCCGGAGAATGCCGGCGTTCGAGACGAGAAGGTCGAGCCCGCCGAAGCGGCGCACGACCTCGTCGAAGCAGGCCGCGACCGCTGCATCGTCGGTAACGTCGAGCGCGACACCGACGGCGCGCCCGGAGCCGAACTCGGAAGCCAGAGACGCCGCCTGGCTCTTCGCCAGCTCGACGTTGATGTCGGCCAGCACGACGTGGCCGCCCTGGGCGATGAGGTCGGCGGCGATCGCATGCCCGAAGCCCTGGGCGGCACCGGTCACGACGACGACAAGCCCTTTGGCGCGCCCCGCGGCCGACCGGCCGACGGCAACCCGCCGGCGATACTCCTCCGCCTCCCAGCGCTCGATGAACTGACGCTCCGCGTCCGACAGCGGGCGGATGCCGCCGAGGCGGTGGGCCTCGATGGAAACGCCGACGGCGTCGAGGAAGACCTGTTGCACCATGTCGGCCTGGGCGGCCGAATCACCGGCCGCGAACATTCCGAGCCCGGGCACCAGGACGATGGCCGGCGCCCCGGCTTCAGTCGCCGCCCGCGCGGCGATAGCGGTCGTGAGCGTATCCACGAGACGGTCCGGCGCCGCGTCCGCGGTCGCCTCCACGAGAAGTGGGAACGAGCCCGTGTACACGATCTGATCGGGCGTCAGCGGGCCGACGAGGGCGAATTCCCGACCCAGCGGCGAACCCGCCATCGAGACCGCGACCGGCGAGTCGTCGAACGACACGACCTTGAGCCGGCTCCCCGTCGCGAGCAGCGCCCGCAGCGCCGGACCGACCGCGCCCAGCGCGGCCCGGGCCTGCTCGGCCTCGAGCCTTTGGACGTTACCCCACGAGATAGCCGGCAGCTCCGCCAGGTGGGCCTTGATCGTGGCGACCAGCCGCGCGGAGATGTCGTCGATCTCGGCGGTCGAGTCGGCAGCGACGATGAGGCCGTGATTCTGGAGGAATATCGCGGGCGGAGCGGCCTTCCCCGTCCGCTCTTCGTGGCTCCGCCTGGCGTCGCGGATGGCGCGGGCGAGGGGCAGGCCGGGATCCGTGTACCGGACCCAGAGGACGCTCGAGCCAAAGAGTCGTTCGGCGATCTCGGCTCCGTGCGTGGCGCATGCCACCGCGTTCACGGTAGTCGGATGCGTATGCAGGATGAATCGCTCCGGCAGGAGCGCGTGGAACAGGGTTTCGACGGAGGGGCGGCGGTCGTCGCGCACGCCGACACGGGCTTCGATGGCGACCTGCATCACCAGGTCCGTGCCGCCGCCGACCGGGCGCTCCGGCGACGCGTCGAGGAGCTCCAATAGCGGTCGGACGTCGAGGGCGATGACCGATTGCGGAGTGAGCGTCGAGAGCGACGTCCCGCTCGGCTTGATGTACAGGATTCCGTCGGCTTTGACCGAGATGTTGCCGCCGCCGCCGCGCGTGAATTCCGGGTCCTCGCCGAACCGACGCGAGAGCGCGACCATTTCGTTCAGGAGGCCGTCGACGGTGGACTGCCCCTCCGGCGTGGACTTGGTGTTCAAGCTTGGACCCTCTCAGTAGATCGGTTGGTGATGAGATCGGCGCCGACCTGGCGGAACGATCGGATACGCGCTTCGCCGTCGGCGAACCCGGCCACTGGCCGTCCTTCACCGTCAATGTAGCCCGGCTGGCCGGACGTAGACAGCGCCTGATGGGCGGCCACTACGCAAGTTCCTTCCCAGAAGGCCTCGCGCGATAGGTCGGACAGTGGTTCACCGCCCACCGCCGTCGGCTCGACAGGGATCATCCGCTTCGTGTTGTGCTCGGTGCCCGCCATGACAACGATACCGGCCCGACGCAGCACGGTCACGTAGCGATCTACGACCTCGCCCCGGTTGCGCCCGGGGATCAACTCGGCGCAGTGGATGCCGCGACCGAGCAGCCGCTCTGCAAGGACCTCCGGCGGGTCCTCGAAGGGGCAGATCGGCGACGCGCCGTCGGCGAGGATCGGGTAGCAGGGGATGCCGCCCAGCTCGAGAATCAGCCGGTACGCGTCGTCGAACGAGACGGCCGCCTCAGGTACGAACGCCGGCTTGCCCGCCTTCATCAGGTTCGATCGGATCGCCTCCTGGACCGCGACGGCGTCGGTCGCGTCTACGCTCGTCGGCGCCTCGAACGAGCGGCCCAGCACGGCAGCCCGATCGGCCAGTTCCACGTCCCGGAAGAGCGACTCCTGGAATGCCTGCGCAACGTGTCGCTCTTGCAGCGACACCCACTCGACCGGAACGCCGCATCGCGCGGCGACCGATGCCGCGATCCGCTCGTCAGTGACGCCACCGTCCAGCCCGGCCTGAGCGAAGCGAGCCGCGATCAGCGCCGTCATGCGTCGCATTCGGTCGTCGCCGGCCGCACGGATCGTGGCCATTCGACGTGCCGCCGAAGGGATCGGCGGGTCGAAGCGGGTCAGCGCCTTTCCGCACAGGTACATCCGGTTGAGATTCGTCGGGTCGTTGATGAGCGAGCCGCCGCCCGGCAGGTCGTCTATCAGCGCGATGATCTCCAGCCCGAAGAGCGGCACGACGCCCGCTTCGACTGCCGCCGCGGCGAAGCGGCGATACACGCCAAAGTCGAAATAGTTGGCGGTTCCGAGCGCCGCGACGCCCTCAGCGGCGGCAAACTGGATCGCCTGGTCGGCAGTATCGAACGCGGAGAAATTGGGCGGCAGGTGGACATGGGTGTTGACGATCGGCCGACCCGATCCGGCATGCGAGTCGCCACTCAGGCGATGACTGTCGTCCATGCTTCCCTTCGACCGATGCTGCCTGACGTGATCCCCGTTTCAGGCGCTGCCACGAAGGACGAGCTTGCCCGAGCCTGCAGGGCTTCAGTTTCGTCGCTTTACGCTTAGTTTCGGCTCTTTACGATTCGGCCGCTGGCGCAGATATTACGTGCCCGTGCGTCGGCTATCAAGCCGGTTGTCGCAGGCGGACCTTTTCGCAAGGTCGTGCCTCCGAGCGCGGGCGCCGGCAGTCGTCGATGCCGGCCCTTCGACATCGGCTCGACCGCTCGGATGAGCGCTTGCCGCTCAGATGTGAGAATGCTAGGATGGCTCCGCCCCGCTTGTCGAGGCGGTCCCCAGAGCCTCTCGGTGCCGCCGGCTGGCAAAGAACGAGGAGCAGATGAACCCGCCCGCCCGATCCGAAGGACATCCCGCGCGCCTCAACGTGGTCACGACCGTGCTCGTCGCGCGCCGCTACTTCCTCGACGGCGCGAGCAAGAGCGAGATCGCCCAGGAGCTCGGGGTCTCGCGCTTCAAGGTCGCCCGCCTGCTGGACGCCGCCCGCCGCGATGGAATCGTCCGAATCGAGATCGGGGCGCCCCCGGAGATCGACCTGGAGCTCTCCGGCGAGCTCGCGGCGCGGCACGGCTTGATGGATGCGCTCGTCGTGCGGACGATCGATGGACCCGAGGAATTCAAGAGAGAGCAGCTCGGGCGGACGTGCGCGGAGCTGCTGACTCAAACGCTCGAGGCCGACGACGTCCTCGGGATCTCCTGGGGGCGGACCCTCCACTCGATGGTTGGGCACCTGTCCAAGCTGCCCGGCTGCACGGTCGTCCAGATCGTTGGCAGCGTTCCCACGCTCGAGTTGGACGTCAACTCCATGGAACTCGTCCGACGCGTGGCCGACTGCGCCGCCGGCCCGGTATACCCGCTCTACGTCCCCTTGCTGGTCGACAGCCCCGAGATGGCCGCGGCGCTGCGGAGCGATCCGCACGTCCACAAGACCATCGCCATGTTCGATCGGCTCACGAAGGCGGTCGTCGGCATCGGCGCGTGGACGGCCAGCGGATCGACGGTCCGGGCGGCGCTGCCCGAGGTGATCGCCGCGGAGCTGGACGCGGCCGGTGCGGTGGCGGACATCTGCTCGACGGTCCTGGACGCGAGCGGCGCCGAGATACGAGCCGCCGGACTGCCCGGTCGTTTCATTGCCATCAGCCCGGATCAGCTGAGAGCCGTCCCGGATGTCACGGCGATTGCCGGCGGCGCCGCAAAGGCGCCCGCGATCCTGGCGGCCCTGCGAAGCGGGCTCATTCATCGATTGATCACAGATGAGGAAGCGGCCAGGCTGCTCCTCGCCGCATGAAGAGGACAGCCAGCCGAATGAAGACCACAGCAAGCACAGACCAAGAGGTGAAGAGCATGGTCACGGGACCGGCCTACCGGAGCGACACTCGACCCGACCTTGCGCCGTTCGAGGAGTCCCTGGGCTCGATCCGCGGCTTCGACTTCGCCGGCGACGCCGGCTCCGAGATCGCCGCGGGGCGGGTCACCGCCTCGGGCGCGCTCGACCTGCTCGACGACATGCTGGCCATCCGCGAGCTGGAGGAGATGATCGTCCGCCTCCGTTCGGGCGGTTACGACCCGCTGCCGGGCTACGACTACCGCGGTCCCACCCATGTCTCGATCGGCCAGGAAGCGACGTCCGTCGGCGCCTGTGGCGCCCTGCGCCCCGACGACCACATCACCAGCTCGCACCGCGGACACGGCGACGCCATCGCCAAGGGCTTCGCCGCGGTGCGGTCGATGTCCGCCGACGAGTTGCGGGCTCGCGCGCCCTGGTCGAAGGCCAAAGACCGGGACGGACTCCTGGCGGACGCGCTCGAGGAACATATCTACCGCGTCATCGCCGAGCTGTTCGGTAAGGAAGAGGGCTACTGCCGCGGTCGTGGCGGCGGCATGCACATCGGCGACTTCTCGACCGGCCACCTTGGCGCGAACGCCATCGTCGGCGGCAGCGTGCCGATCGCGACGGGCGCCGCGATGGCGCTCCGCTATCGCGGCTCCGACAAGGTCGTGTGTTGCTTCGCCGGCGATGGCGCGTACGCCAATGGGGTTGTCCTCGAGTCGCTCAACTGGGCCTCACAGGAGCAGTGGACGAACCACCTCGCCGGGGCGCGCGCAGCCGGCCTGCCGGTCATCTACCTGATCGTCAACAACCACTACGGGATGACCCATCGGACCGACGAGGAAGTGATGGGCGTCGACCACCTGGCCCGCCGCGCGGCCGGTTTCGCCCAGAACAACATGCACGCCGAAACTGTCAACGGCATGGACGTTCTGGCCGTCCGCGACGCGATCGAGCGGGCCGCGGCGATCTGCCGCGAAGGAGATGGCCCGGTCCTTATCGAGGTCAGCACGTACCGCTACTACGGCCACTCCCTCTCCGACCCCCGCAACGAGTACCGGACGCGGGAAGAGGAGGCGGCCTGGCGGGCAATCGATCCGATCGAGCGACTCAAGGGCCAGCTGATCGCGGCCGGCGTCGCCGACGCGGCAGCGCTTGCCAGGGTAGAGGCGCAGGCTCACGAGCGGAACGCCCGCGCCGCCGTCCGCGCCTCCAAGGCGACCGACCCGGACCCGGCCGATGTGCTCAAGTATCTGTACACCGACACGGCCGCCGACATCGTTCCCGACTCCGAGGGCGCCGTCGTCACGTATGCCGAACCGCCGGTCGCCAAGCGCGCCAACGGCCTGACCACCTACAAGGACGCGCTCCGCGAGGCG
>PMIQ01000143.1:0-337 GCA_003157175.1 Chloroflexota bacterium | reverse complement strand
TACGGCGGCCAGCACTCGCAGTCGCTCGAGAGCGTCTTCACCCACATTCCCGGCCTATACGTCATCTACCCGGCGACGCCGGCCGACGCGAAAGGCCTTCTGAAGTCCGCGATACGGACGAACAACCCCGTCCTTTTCGTCGAGAGCCAGAGCCTCTACAGCACCAAGGGCGTGGTGCCCGAGGGTGACTACTTGGAGCCTCTCGGCGTCGCCCGTGTCGTTCGCGAAGGCGCCGACGCCACCATCGTGGCCTGGGGCCCGGCGGTCCTCGACGCTCTGACGGCAGCGGAACGACTGAAGACCGAGCAGGGCATCGAGACCGAGGTCATCGACCTGC
>PMIQ01000112.1:969-4673 GCA_003157175.1 Chloroflexota bacterium | reverse complement strand
GGCATCGGCCAGGAAGGCCCTGCCGGGGTCTGTGACCTCGGCCAGACCGCGCTCCACCATCTCGAAGACTCCCACCTCCTCGGTGGAGCCGAACCGATTCTTCGTGGCGCGGAGGAGGCGCAGCGTCGCCGTGCGTTCGCCCTCCAGGCTCAGGACCGCGTCGACCAGATGCTCCAGAGTCTTGGGCCCGGCCAGCATTCCGTCCTTGGTTACGTGGCCCACGACGATGACCGCGATGCCGTCCCCTTTGGCGAGCTCCATGAGCCGCAGCGCCGACTCGCGTACCTGGCCGACGGACCCGGCCGGCCCCTCGAGCTCGTCCACGGTCACGGTCTGGATCGAGTCTACGACCAGTACGCTCGGCCGGCCCTCGCGCGCCAGGGCGGAGATCCGGCCGACCTCGTTCTCAGCCACGACCCGAATCCGTTCGCCGGCCGCGCCTTCCAGCAACCCCAGCCGGCCGGCTCTCAGCCGTATCTGCCCGGCCGACTCCTCGCCCGTGGCGTACAGGACGTCGCCGCTGGCGGTCAGGCCCGCGGCCGCCTGCAGCAGCAGAGTGGACTTGCCGATCCCAGGCTCGCCGCCGAGCAGCACGACAGACCCCGGCACGAGCCCGCCGCCCAGGACGCGGTCCAGCTCCGAGATGCCGGTGGGGGTGCGCACGGGCTCGGACTCGCGCAGGCCCGCCAGGGACTGCGGAGTGGCACCCGCGCCCGGTCCGCCGCCCGTCCGGGGCGCGCGCGCCTTGTGGTCGGGTTCGTGGACCAGCGTCTCGACGAGCGTGTTCCAGGCTCCGCAGGTCCGGCACTGGCCTTCCCAGCGGAGATGGGTCGCGCCGCACGCCTGGCAGACGTAGCGGCTTTGCTGGCGAGCCAACCCCCTCGACCTCGCCTAGGGTGCGACTTCGGCGGGCTGCTTCTCTTCGGCGGTGCGAATGTCAAGGCCCGCCTCGGAGGTTTTGTCCACCACGACCGTCATGCCGGGCTTGTACTTGCCGAGCAGGAGCTGCTCCGCGAGCACGTCCTCGACCATGTTCTGGATGACCCGGCGCAATGGCCTGGCTCCATAGGCAACGTCGTAGCCGATCTTGATTATGTGGTCCTTGGCCGCCTGGGTGACCTCGAGGATCATGCCCTGGGCCTTGAGCTGATCGCGGACGCGGGCCAGCATCAAGTCCACGATCTGGCGGATCTCATCCACGGTGAGCGTGCGGAAGACGACCGTGGCGTCGAGGCGGTTCAGGAACTCGGGCCGGAAGGTCTGCTTCAGCTCGTTCTGGACCTTGTCACGCATCAACTCGTAACTGGCCGTCTCGCGCTGTTCCGCGGTGTCTCCCTGGACCCGGAAACCCAGAGACGAGTTCGTCTGGAGCTGCCTGGCACCCAGGTTGCTGGTCATGATGATGATGCAGTTGCGGAAGTCGACGCGGCGACCCTTGGCGTCGGAGAGGTGCCCGTCCTCGAGGATTTGCAGCAGAATGTTGAAGACCTCGGGGTGCGCCTTCTCGATCTCGTCNNAGCTGGCCGCCCTCGTCGAAGCCGACGTATCCGGGGGGCGCGCCGACCAGGCGGCTGACGTTGTGGCGCTCCATGAACTCGCTCATGTCGATCTTTATGAGCGCGTCCTCGGATCCGAACATGAACTCGGCCAGCGCCTTCGCCAGCTCCGTCTTGCCGACGCCGGTGGGTCCGAGGAAGACGAAGGAGCCGATCGGCCGCTTGGGATCCTTGAGGCCGGCGCGGGCGCGTCGGACCGCCTTGGAGACGATCTCGATCGCTTCCTGCTGGCCGATGACCCGCTTGTGGAGGTCGTCTTCCATGTGGAGCAGCCTCTTCGACTCCTCCTCAGCGATTCGAGTGACCGGGATACCGGTCCACATCGCCACGACCTGGGCGATCTCCTCCTCGTCCACCTGGGGCTGTTCGTTGGAGATCGACGCTTGCCACTCCGCGCGCAGTTCGTCGACCTTCTGGCGGGCGGCAGCCTCGGTCTCTCGCAGGGTGGCGGCGTCTTCGTAGGCCTGGGAGTTGATCGCGCTGTCCTTTTCCCGCGTGATGCGGTCGAGATCTTTCTGGGCCTCGCGCAGTTTCGGCGGAGCCGAGGCGTAGCGCAGCCGGACTCGGCTGGCCGCTTCGTCGATCAAGTCGATCGCCTTGTCGGGCAGATGGCGGTCGGTGATGTAACGGATCGAGAGGTCCACGGCAGCCTTCACGGCGGCGTCGGTGATCACGACCTTGTGGTGCTGCTCGTAGCGCTCGCGGATACCCATGAGGATGTCGATCGACTGCTCCAGCGTCGGCTCCTCGACCATGACCGGCTGGAAGCGCCGTTCGAGCGACGCATCCCGCTCGATGTACTTGCGATACTCGTCAAGAGTGGTGGCGCCGATGCACTGCAGTTCACCACGCGCCAACGGTGGCTTGAGGATGTTCGCCGCGTCGATCGCGCCTTCTGCCGCGCCGGCACCCACCAGCGTGTGCAGCTCGTCGATGAAAAGGATCGCGTCGTTGGTGCTGCGCAGCTCCTCGATGATCTTCTTGAGACGCTCCTCGAACTCGCCGCGGTATTTGGTCCCGGCGACGAGAGAGCCGATGTCGAGGGTTAGGACTCGCTTGTTCAGAAGGGTCTCGGGCACGTCGCCGCTGACGATCCGATGGGCCAGGCCTTCCGCGATCGCCGTCTTGCCAACTCCCGGCTCACCGATGAGGGCCGGGTTGTTCTTCGTTCGACGGCTCAGGATCTGGATGACACGCTCGATCTCCTTCTCGCGGCCGATGACCGGATCGAGCTTGCCCAGCCGCGCCGCCTCGGTCAGGTTGATGCCCAGCTGATCGACCGTAGGGGTCTTGCTGGCCCGCTTGGTCTCCTGGGCCGGGCCGGCGGAAGAGGACTGCGAGAGAACGCGGATGACCTCGTGGCGGACCTTGTCCAGGCTGACGCCGAGGGACTCCAGCACGCCGGCCGCGATGCCTTCACCTTCGCGGACCAGACCCAGGAGCAGGTGCTCCGTCCCGATGTAGTTGTGGCCAAGACGGCGGGCCTCGTCTATGGCGAGCTCGATCACGCGTTTCGCACGCGGGGTGAGCCCTACCTCGCCGACGACCGGTCGGTCGCCGCGGCCGATGATGAACTCGACGGCGGTTCGGACCTTCGGCAGTTCGACGTTCATGTTCTCGAGGACGCGAGCGGCGACTCCCTCGCCCTCGCGCACCAAACCGAGGAGCAGGTGCTCCGTTCCGATGTAGTTGTGATTGAACCGCTGGGCTTCGTCCTGAGCGAGAGTCAAGACCTTGCGCGCGCGATCCGTGAACTTGTCGAAACGATCCATCAACCTGAACGCCTGTTCTGTCTTTTCGCCAAGAGGCGACCGTGGGGCCATGCTAGCACGGCCCGCCAGCGGTGTAACTCGCCCCAACCGGGGAGGGACTGGCGGCCCAACGCGTGGGTCGGACCCTGAATTGCTACTCCTCTCACAGGTCGCCGGAGCCCGCGGCTGGATCGTCGGAAGGAGCCGACGACCCGCCGGCTTGCCGGCGGGTCGTCGATTACTTGTGTCCTGGTTGTACGAGCGGGAGGCGGCAGCGAATCTGCCGACCGCTGCGATCTAGGGCTGGGACTCCTCGGTCGGGTTTTCGGCGGCTGCCTCAGCCGCGGGAGCGGCCGGTGCCTCAGCTTCTGCTGCGGCGGGTGCCTCAGCTTCGGCT
>PMIQ01000112.1:0-957 GCA_003157175.1 Chloroflexota bacterium | reverse complement strand
GGGAGCGGCTTCGGCCTTGGGAGCCTTGGGGGCGCGCGTCGCCTTGGGCTTAGCCGAGGCCGGTGCCGGCGCTTCCACGGGCTCGCCTTCGGCGACCGGGGCCGCCTCAGCCGCAGAGGCGGCCTCTGGCGGAACGTCGGTCGGAGCCGCGGCCTTGGCCTCGGATTCGGCCACCTGGGCTCGGATCTGCGCGAACGCCGAGGCGAGCGTGTTGTCGATCCCGCCTTCGGGCTCCTGGACCGCGTCGGTCATCGAGTAGCCGCGTTCTGGGCGAGGGCGTCGCTCGGGTCGCGGAGATGACGACTGGGCGACCTGGACCGGCGCCTCGGGCATCGGCGGTCGAGCCGGCGGCTCCTCGGCCTGCTTGAGGCTAAGGCCGAGGCGATGTCGCTCGGAGTCGAGGGAGATGATCTTGAGCTTGATCGTCTGACCCTCGTGGACGACGTCGCCCGGATGAGCGACGCGCTGGTGCGACAGCTCGGAGATGTGGATCAGACCCTCGAGGCCGTCGCGCACTCGCACGAAGGCGCCAAAGTTGACGAGCTTGGTGACCGTGCCGTCGATGACATCGCCAACCTTGAAGTCGGCGACCGTGGAGTGCCACGGGTCCGGCTGGAGCTTGCGGATCGACAGGCTGATGCGGCCACGCTCATGGTTGATGTCGATGACTTCGGCCTCGACCTGGTCGCCGACCTTGTACCCGGCCTCGGGGTTGTTCACCTTGTTCCACGAGAGTTCGCTCTTGTGGACGAGGCCGTCGATCCCGCCCAGATCGATGAAGACTCCGAAGGGCGCGATCGAGCGGACAGTGCCGCTGACCTTCTGGCCGATCTGCAGGCTGCTGAACAGCTCGTCGCGCTTCTCGCGGCGCTCCTCGTACAAAGCCACCTTCTCCGAAAGGATCAGGCGGTTGGCCTTGCGGTTGACCTCGAGGATCTTGAGGCGGAGCTTGCGGCC
>PMIQ01000060.1 GCA_003157175.1 Chloroflexota bacterium | reverse complement strand
CGTTGACCATCGGCGAGCTGATCAAGAAGGCGAAAGTGACGCCCAGCGGCACGCCCGCCTCGACGAAGCCGATGAAGAGTGGCACGGCCGAGCAAGAGCAGAACGGGGTCACGATCCCGAGACCCGCCGCGGCAAACGAACCGGGCACGAGACCGCGTACGGCCAGAAGCGGGCGGATCCGCTCCGGCGGGAAGAAGCCGCGGATCAGGGTCACGATGGTGACGATGCCCAGCAGCAGGAGCAGGACCTTGGGCAGGTCCTCGAGGAAGAAAGAGACGGCGGCGCCCAGTTGCGTGTCAGACTGCAGGCGGAGGAGGGTGAAGCTCAGCCAGTCCGCGGCCGGGACCTCGGCAAACCAGGCCACAACCCAGACCAGGACCGCCGCGCCCGCAACGACGGGGAGTGGCAGCGTCGGGCGGCGCAGCGAACGCAGCGCGGCGGTGGTCATCGCAGCAACTCGGCGATGGCGGCGGCGGCCGCGGCGCAGCGCTCTTCGTCCCGCTCGTAGAACATCCAGCGGGCATCGCCGGAGTGGCGGACGGCGCGGACGAGCCCAGCTTCGCGTAGGCGGGCGAGGTGCATCGAGACGTTGTTCTGCCGCTCCCCGAGGGCCGCGGCCAGCTCGCACACGCAGTGCGGGCCGTCGGCGAGCATCCGCACGATGCCGGCCCGGGTTCGATCGGCGAGAAGCGCGGCCGTGGCCACGGCGTCGCCGACTTCGGGGGCCGGCAGATCCAGGCGCGGCTCGGGCGGGAGCTGGGCCTCGGCTGAGGCGCACTCCGGGCAGACGGCGGCAGTCGCGCCGGCACAGGCGGCGACAATCGCGTCGGAGGAGGCGGCGGTGAAGTTGGCGGTGGAGTTGGCGGTGGTGCTATTGCCTGACATCTCAGCACGAACTGTCTCAATCACCGCTGAGATACCTCAGAGCCCGAAGGCCCGGAACCGGGGGCCGTCCGGCCCCTTCGCGGCCATGGGCCAGATGGAGGATTGCGGTTCGGCCGGCGGAGGACCAACCTTGGCGATCATGGTGGGCCCGCGGTTTCGTTTCGGTGCTCGAGCCCGGTTTCTGACGGCGCTGGGCCTCTTCGCGCTGATTTGCACCGGCGTAGAACCGCCGGTGGTGCGCGCAAATCTGGCGCAACCCGCCGGCGCCCTGGGCTCCGCCACGGTTTCCACGGAAAGTCTCGGCGGCGAAGATCAGTACGCCGTGGCCGTGGCCATCTCCGGGCGCCTCTTCCCCAACGGCGGGGCGCCCGTGGTGTATCTGGCCGCCGGCGAGAACTACGCCGACGCCCTGGCGGCCGGGCCGATCGCGGCTCGTGAGGGCGGCGCGATCCTGTATACGTCCGCCTCCACGCTGACGGCGGCGGTTGGCCAGGAGCTGATCCGTCTGGCCCCGGCCCGAGTCGAGATTCTGGGCGTTACGTCCGTCATCGACGACAACGTGCTCGATCAGGTGACCGCGATTCTCGCCCCGACGACCGTCGTCGAGCGCCTGGCGGGGTCGGACGCCTGCGGCACGGCGGCCGCCCTCTCCGCCCGATCCTTCGAGCCCGGCGCTGCCTCGACCGTCTTCGTGGCATCGGCTCAGAGCCCTTCGGATGCGATCGCGGCCGGGCCTGCCGCCGCGCGACTTGGCTCGCCGCTGCTCCTCGTGACCGCCGCCAGCCTGCCGGCAACGACGGCCGCCGAGCTCCTGCGGCTCGAGCCGGACCGCGTGTTCGTGGTCGGCAGCCCGATTGCGGTCTCCGACGAGGTGCTCAACGCGATCAAGCTGATCGTCCCGCAGACGGAGCGTGTCTACGGCGCGGACGCTTACGCCACTGCCGCCGCCGTCGCCGCCCGGTTCCTTCCCCTCGCCGCGACCGACGTGGCGGCCGAGGTTGTTGCCGGCGCCACCGGCTATGCGGACGGCTTGCCGGCGGTGCCGCTCGCGGCCGCGCGCCAGGCGCCGATCCTCTTCGCTCAGCCGGACGACCTGCTGCCGACGCCAACGCGCGACGCAATGATCGCCGGCCGTCCAACCCGAATCGTGATCGCCGGCTCGGTCTCGGAGGTCGTGCGCGCCCAGCTCGTCGGCTTCTCGGACGGGCGGCTGACCGTGCCGGCGCCCACGCCGGCCTACCCCACGTACGACTCGGCATATCACGACTACGGCGAGATGGTCACGCTCATCAAGGCGACCGAGATCGCCTACCCCACCCTGGTCCACGTCTTTTCGATCGGGAAGAGCTTCGAAGGCCGCGACATCTGGGCGGCCAAGATCTCCAGCAACGTTTCGGTCGACTCGGGCAAGCCGGAGGTGCTGTTCGACGCACTCCATCATGCCGACGAGCACCTCGGCGTCGAGCAGGCGCTCTACATGCTGGCGACCCTTACGGCCAACTACTCGACCGATGTGTACGTCCACCGGCTGGTGAATGAGCGCGTTGTCTGGATCGTCTTCGCCCTGAACCCCGACGGTTGGGCCTACGACCTTTCGGGCGGCAGCTACCACTTCTGGCGAAAGAACCGGCAGGAGACCGGCGGCTACTACGGCACCGACATCAACCGCAACTACGGGTACCGGTGGGGCTGCTGCGGAGGATCGTCGTCGAACCCCTCGGCGTACAACTTCCGTGGGCCCAGCGTCTGGAGCACGCCCGAGGCCCGCGCCCTCCGCGACTTCGTGGCCAGCCGCGTGGTGAACGGCGTTCAGCTGATCAAAGCCCACGTCACGCTCCACACCAACGGCGAGCTGATCCTCTATCCGTACTGCTACACGAAGAGCGCGCTGCCCACCGACATGAACTTCGACGACTACTCGACCTTCGTCAAGCTGGCCCAAACGATGGCCCACATGAACGGATACAAGGCCGAGCAGTCCAGCCACATGTATGTCACCGACGGCGACGAGATCGACTGGCTTTACCACCAGTACCGGATCTTCTCGTTCACCTTCGAGCTGTATCCGAAGGAGCTCGGCAGTCTGACCGCGGACGACTATCCGCCCTACTCGGTGGTCGCGACCCAGACCGCGCGCAACCGCGGCGCGCTGCTGTACCTGATCGACATGGCCGCGTGCCCCTACCAGGTCATCGGCAAGGCAGCCCAGTACTGTTCCGGCGCCCCGGTCGTGACCCCGTCGTCGGGGCTGATGCCCTGAGGGGAAGGCCGAATCCGGGCCGTTCAACGCCGAGTCCTCCCGCCGTCCAATTCCTGATGCGCCTGGGGAGAGTACAAGGGGAGCGAGGCGGCCTACCATGACCCGCCGGGTCTCGTCGGCGGCCAAGGTGTGGCCAGGGACGGCCGGCATCCGTTGCGAGTCCTGATCGGGGCCGCAAAGGCGACGTCGCCCGCCCGGCGCGATCGCCCGCCCGGGCCGCCCCTCCGGCCCCGAGGCGTTATCATCGGCCGGCCGCGCGCCCGTAGCTCAGTGGATAGAGCATCTGACTTCGGATCAGATGGTCGGGGGTTCGAATCCCTCCGGGCGCGCCACCCACTCGGGTAGGTCCATGCCAACCCGAGGGCGTGGGTGCCGGCGTCAACGCATCGATGCGATGGGTCCGGCCGCGATTACATCTGAGCGTGTGGGGTGCCAGCATCCGGCCAACCGTCGGCGGCCTAGCGACTGAATAATGGCACCCCACAGGGGGGCCGGCGTTAGGGGGTCAGTATTGG
>PMIQ01000072.1 GCA_003157175.1 Chloroflexota bacterium | reverse complement strand
ATCGTCAGGAAGAGTTCGTCGATGAGGCGCGCGCGCAGCAGCTCGCCAAAGAGATGCGGGCCGCCCTCGCAGAGTGCCAGGCGCGCGCCGGTGCCTCGGACCTGCTCCAGGATCGCCCCGGCCGGGACCCGATCCTCCGAGCCGACCGCCTCCACTCTCATGTTCCCGGGGAGCCGCCTCTTGCCGAGGCGTGCCGCTCCGGCGGCGGTCGTGGCGACGATCACCGGGACGTCCCGGGCGCAGAGACCCGGGTGAGTGGGATCGAGGTTGCCGCTGGCGGTCACGACGATGAGCGTGGGCTGCGCCGAGAGCCTTAGCTCCGCGCGCCAGGCGGCGAAGTCGGCGGCGAGGGCCGGCTGGAGGTAGCCGGCCGTCCAGCGGTGCCGGCTACCAACCCGCACCGTGCCCGCGCCCACGATGACGACGTCCGCGAGACCGCGCAGCAGGGCCATCATGTATCGGTCCGCGTCGGAGAAACCGCTGATCTCGCCGCCGCCGGCCGACGGCTCGCTCGGGCCGAGCGCGACCGCTCCATCCACGGTCGACACGAAGTTGGCGATGATCGTCGGGCGCTCCGGGACTAGCGCCACCGCCAGCTCGTCCGGGAAGCGAGCGGCCAGGGCCGGGGGCAGCGGTCCACCCCGCGCATCGACCCCGTCGGCGGGCACGGTCTCCGGGGCGTGCCAGAGCGGCTCCAGCGCCAGTCCATCGCTTCTGCCTGCCATCGGCGTCGCGCTCCTTGTCACGTGTGGCGCGCCCGACGCGTCAGTCGCGAACGCCGCGTTGCAGCCCCGCCAGATCGTAGAACTCCGCACGCAGCGCCGCGTTCGTTGCGTANNTGCGGTTCGGTGAGCTCGGTCAGCGCTTCGGCGATCTGATGGGTCATGCGCTCTTGGACGCCGAAACGGCGTGTGGCGATGCGAACCAGCCGGGTCAGCTTGCTGATGCCGATGATGTGTTCGTGGGCGACATATCCGACGAAGGCACGGCCGACGAACGGCAGGGCGTGGTGCTCGCACAGCGCGGTGAATGGGATCGGCCCTTCGACAACTTGGGACAGTTCGCAGCTGGCGCCGCCGTAGCACTCGGTCGGGAAGACGGTGACGAGCTTGGGGTCGCCGTCGTAGCCCTCGGTCGAGTCGAACAGGGCCCGAACGAACCGGCTGGGCGTGTCGGCCGTCCCGGGCGCGTCGAGCCTCAAACCCATCGCCGCCAGGATCTCGGCCACGTTCGCCTCATAGCGGGCCCAGTCCTCCGGGGAGATGGCGGCGCGGCGACCCCGCGCGTCCTCGTCGTCGAGCTCGATCGACGTGCCGGCGGCATGGTGCGCGATCACCCCATCCAGGTCGTCGTCCGAATGGTGGTGGCGTTCCAACCGCAACTGCGCGAGCGCTCGCGGATCGTGGCCGGTGTCGTGCGTAGTCATCTCGACCTCCCTATCCGACCACTATGACCCTGGCGGCGCACGACCGGCGGACCGGCAGGGCCGGTCGCGGCTGGCGGGAGCGAACGGGGGGCCGGGCGACCGGCGCTAGAGCAGCCGGAGCTCGGTGGCCTCGTCCGTCTCGATGCTCCGGGCGCAGGTCGGGCAGTACCAGCGCGCCTCCAGAGGCGTGCCACAAGNNTACCTGAGGCGGAGGGGCCGTTCCGAATAGGGCCGGGTCAGGAGCACGCGCTCGCGCTCGAGGCGCTTCAGCCGGTCGGAAAGGATGTTCGGGGCGATGCCGGGCAGAGCTGCCTGAAGATCGTTGAAACGGCGCGGGCCGTCGAGCAGCGCCTCCACGACGAGCAGGCTCCAGCGGTCGCCGACGCGATCGAGGGCGGCCTGGAGCGGGGAGGGCGCTGCTTCTTCTGTCATGGCGCCATCGTAGCGAGTCCGGGGCTTGCGCGATTCGGCCGGGCCTTGTAACTTGCAACTCGCTAGTTACTACGACGGACGACACAGTTGGGCGCCGGGCCGAAGGGCGCGACTCCCGAGGAGCAGATCGAATGGGCGCACTGGACGAGCTTTCGGCGGCGGTGGCAAAGGTGGCCGGGTCGGCGGGACAGAGCGTGGTCGGGATCGGCGGGCGATGGCGCCGCGGATCGGGCGTGATCGTGGCGGAGAATCGGGTGCTGACAAACGCCCACAACGTCCACGGCGACGAAGCCACGTGCGTGTTCGCCGACGGGCGTCGAGCTCGCGGCAAGCTTCTCGGGGAGGACATGGACGGCGATCTGGCCGTGCTCGAGGTCGACACGGCGGGTGCGGCGGCTCTTCCCTGGGCGAACGCGAAGGCGGCGCCGGCGATCGGGTCGATCGTCTTTGCCGTAGCCAGCGCCGCGGCCGGCGGCGTCCGAACGACATTCGGCATGGTCTCCGGCGTTGAGCGCTCCTTCCGGGGCCCGGGCGGCCGGCTCATCGGCGGCAGCATCGAGCACACCGCGCCGCTGGCTTCGGGCTCGTCCGGTAGCCCGGTTCTCGATGGCGAAGGGCGCCTGCTCGGGATCAACACGCAGCGGATCGGCGAGGGGTTCTACCTCGCGCTTCCGGCTGACGAAAGCCTGCGGGCTCGAATCGACGCGCTGGGTCGAGGCGAGTCGACCGTCCGGCCGAGGCTCGGCATTGCAGTCGCGCCCGGCCACGTCGCCCGACACCTGCGGCGAGCGGTCGGCCTGCCGGATCGCGACGGCGTGCTGGTCCGTGGCGTCGAGGAAGACAGCCCGGCCGATGCGGCGGGCATCCGCGAAGGCGACCTGATCGTGTCTGCCGGCGGCACTCCGATCGAGGATCCCGACGCCCTGCACGAAGCCCTGGCCAAGGCCGGCTCCGGCAAGCTCGACGTCGGCCTGGTTCGCGGGGTCGAGGAGCTCACGGTCAAGGTCGACCTGGGCGGTCCGGCGTCGGCCGGCGAGAGCTCGGAGAAAGTGAACTGACCGAAGGCGCGCCCTACTGGCGGCGCTGCGCCATGATTGAGCCATGGCGACGCTCATCGGGGTAGACGTCGGGTCGACCCACATCAAGGCGGTGCTCGTGGCGCCGGGGAGTGGCGTACTCCACGTCGCTCGGCGGGACACTCTGACCCACGGGGCGCCGCGCGGCGGCGCCACGCATCGGCCCGAGGAGTTGCTCGGCGCCGTGGAATCGGCCATCGCGGAGTGCGCCGCCGCGGCTTCGGCGACGGGCGCGATACCCGGCGCGACGGCCGGCGGCGCCCAGCCCGTCGCCATCGGCATCGCCAGCATGGCCGAGGCCGGCGTTCCACTCGATTCGAAGGGCCGGCCGGTCGGCGAGATCGTGGCCTGGTTCGACCCGCGGCCCGCGCCCCACGCGGAGTGGCTGGGGCGGCGCATCGGCGCCCCAGCGCTTTTNNCGCGAGTTCGTCCGGCTGCGACGCTGGGCGGGAGTGGCGGAGCTTGTCGCGCACCACCTCACCGGCGAGCTGGCCACGAACGCTTCGCTGGCCTGCCGCACCGCCGCCTTCTCAGTGGCCGAGCGGCGGTGGGACGCGGAGCTGCTCTCGCTCGCGGGGCTGACGCCCGAACAGATGCCGGCGGTGCTGCCGCTCGGTCGGCCGGTCGGCGGACTGACCGCAGCCGCCGCNNGCGCCGAGGCGACGTTCCTGGTGACGCGTGCGCCGGCCCTCGCCGACGAGCTGCGCCGGAGCGGCTTCTCGTCGGGCTGCCATGCGCTGGACGGGGCGTGGTACGTCGGCGGCGGGCTCCAGGCATCGGGCGCGCTGGTCGAGTGGTTCATCGATCGGTTCCTCGGGGCGCCGCGCGGCGCGGGCGCGGCCACTCGGTCCGGCGCGGCGGCCACTCGGCCCATCGACCGCTACGCCGACTTCCTCTCGCTTCTCGACCGGGCCGGCCCCGAGCCCACCGGCCCGCTGGTTCGACCGTACCTGCGAGGCCGGACCGCGCCTGATCGCGATCCTTCGGCCGCCTTCGAAGTCGAGGGTCTGACCGAGTCGGACGGTCTGGCTGAGCTCGCCGCCGCGCTGATCGACGGCGCCGCATTCCATGTGCGCTGGATGCTCGAGGAGCTGGAGCGCATCAGCGGCGCGGGGCCCGGCCGCGTTCGCATCATCGGTGGGGGAGCGCGCAACCCGCGCTGGCTCGCAGCCAAGGCGGCGCTCGGTCCGGGCCGGTTCGAGGTCGTGCGGACCCAGGAGGCCGCCGCCCTCGGAGCGGCGCTCATCGGCGGCGTCGCCGGCGGAGTCTACGGCACGGTGGCTGAGGCCCTCGCCGATGCCGCTCCCGCTGAACGCGTCCCCGTCCGACCCGGCGTCCGCGCCCGCTACGACGCCGCGTATCGCGACCGCTGGCTACCGGCCGTCCTGGCCACGCTCCGCTGATCGGGTAGGCGGCCGGGCGCCGCCGCGGCTGGGGCGCCGGGGCGTCGCCCCCGCGCCAACGGTCGTGCCAGCCACTCCCAGTTAGGGCTGGAAGCCGGCCGCCTCCGAGCGGACCAGGTCGACGAGGTTGCCGAGGGCAATGTTGACGTCGACGACGTGGAGGCCCCAGCGCGGGCTTCCCAGGCCCGAGACGCCGGGCCGGTGGTCGGTCCGAGTCGTCGGTCGGTCGATCTGCAGCCACGTCGCCCCGCTCGACGTCTGGCAGTGGGCGGAGAACTCGCCCGGGTAGGTCACGAACGGCGTCTTGACGGCGACCGGCGCCTTGGGTGCGCCCGTGCCGAGAAGGGCCGAGAGATCCTGCGTCGGCAGGTATGGCGTCAACTGGGCGCTTCCGCCTCCCGGCGCCGCCGGGTTCACGCAAAGGACCTGCATCGTGCCCGACGTATCGCTGCCGAAGATATTCAGGGCCGAATTCGTCCGGCCGAACAGCGCGTTCGCCGGCGGAGTCGTATCGAAGCTCGAGTAGGCGACCACGCACCCGACCTGCGTCGTGGACGAGCAGGCCGGAATGTTGGCGAAATCGCCGCCGACGCTCTTGCCGATCGGCACCGTCACGTTGCCGCCCATGAGCAGCGCCGAGACCAGCAGCCGGCGGGTTTCGGGCTTGGAGTCGACCTCGGCCTTGAGCAGCGCCGTGAGCATGAACGCGCCCTGGGAGTGGCCGATGAACACGATGCCCCGGCCGTGGTTGTAGTTGGCCATGTAGTCGTTGAAGGCCGCAGCGACGCCCTGGTAGGCGACCACGGCGCTGACGATATCGATGCTCGCCGGATTTGCGATCGCGGCCAGCGTCAGCTGCTGGTACATCGGGGCGTATACGTTGCAGACCTGCGAGAACCGCGCTGCCTGGGCGATGGCGACCGCGCGCTCTGCCGGGTCGATAGCCAGGGTCGCGTTTGTGCCCTTCTGGCGGCTGACCGTCGGGTAGACGTAGAAGCAGTCGATCGGCGGATCCTTGGCCGGCGCGGCCGGCTCGAGGCTCGTCGAGCCGTCGGCCTTGATGGCGGTGGCGTCGAGATCGCCGGCGCACGGGTTGCCGGCGAGCCCCGGTCGACACAGCCACACGGTGTCGTCGGGCACGGCCGCCGTGGCGGCGGGATCGGGGGCGGTCGAGGCAGGGGCCGTCGATGTCGGCCCGACCGCCGGCGTCGATGCCGATGTGGGCGCGGCTGACGGCGCCGGCGTCGACGAGCCGCATGCCGCGGCCGTGAGCAGGACGCTCAGCGCGAAGAAGAGGATGGCTCGTCGCATTGGGCCATGGTCGCCCCAAACGCCGCCGCCTGTCCAACGTCGGGGCGGCCGCCCATCAGACGAGCGGCGCACCCAGCCGAAGGCTCGGACGATCGGGGTCTTCGTTGTCGACGACCACGGTCGCCTTCTCTTGCGGATGTGCTTGACCGTAGTAGAGCTGCTGGCCAGGCACGTAGCGCACGGCGTACCGGTGCAGCACTTCCTCCGCATTGCCGAACAGAGCCACGTCTCGCAGGGCGGCTCGTCGCTGCGTCTCGGCAAATGGCACGGCCAAGAAGACGCTGAAGTCCCACGAACCGATCAGCTCGTCGCGCAGCAGGAAGACCCCGTCGAACACGAGCACGGCGTTGGCGGGGGCAACTTCCGTCGGCGCATCCACGGGCGCGTCGATCCGATAGTCGAAGACCCGGCGGCGGAATTCCCGGCCGCCGCTCGGTCCGAGCCGGTCGAGCAGGACGGTCCGCAGCGTCGGATAGTCGAACGAGTCGTGGAAGTAGCCCTCGGGCGACTCGAGGCCGCGTGCCAACCTCTTTGCTCGGGGCCGATGGAAACCGTCGATCGATGCCCGGATGACCGGCCGGCCGGACCGCTCGATAATCAGAGCCAACTCGTCGGCGAGAATCGTCTTGCCGGCCGCGTCGGGCCCATCGATCGCGACCCGGACGGGATGGGGCCGCTCGAGCCGAAGGATCAGCCTGGCCAGCGTTTCGAGGCAGCGCGAACGCTCGGGGGTCATCGAGTGGATTGTAGGTGGGCCTCCGCGGTCCGCCCTGCGGCCCGCCCGGCCGGGAAGCGGACCGACCCGGCCTCGCGGCGTAGACTCAGGCCATGAACTGGTTCGTCGACCCGCACAAGATGCGGATGCCCGCTCCCAACGAAGTCCTGCCAGGCCGCTCGGAGGCCATGCCCGTTCCCGAGCGACACGCCGTACTCGGCGTGCCCCTTCGACCTCCATATCCCGCCGGCAGCGAGATCGCCGAATTCGGGATGGGCTGCTTCTGGGGCGCCGAACGCCTCTTCTGGCGCATCCCCGGCGTCATTTCGACCTCCGTCGGCTATGCGGGCGGTTCGACCCCGAACCCGACGTACGAAGAGGTCTGCACCGGCCGGACCGGCCATATCGAGGTCGTCCGCGTCGTCTTCGACCCCAAGCTCATCTCATACGGCGAGCTGCTCAAGCTCTTCTGGGAAGAGCACGATCCGACCCAGGGGATGCGCCAGGGCGGCGACCGCGGCACGCAGTACCGCTCGGCGATCCTCGCGCACGGCAATGCCCAGCAGGGCGAAGCCGAAGCCGCCCGCGCCATGTTCCAGGATCGTCTCTCTGCCGCCGGCAAGGGCGCCATCACGACGGAAATCGGCCCCGCCCCCGCCTTCTACTTCGCCGAGGCTTACCACCAGCAATACCTCGAGAAGAACCCGCACGGCTACTGCGGGCTCCAGGGGACGGGGGTCAGCTGTCCCGTGGGGCTGTTCAAGGACCGCAGCTAGACGCCGATCGCCTCGGCCACCTCGCGCCAGGTCCGATCCTCCTGGCCCTCAAGGCGGCGCAGGTACACGGTCGTGACCGCGAGGCTCGAATGGTCGAGGAACTGGCTGACCGCCTCGATCGACTCACCGGCATCGCGTCGTAGCTTCGCCGCCGTGTGCCGCAAGACGTGGATCCCGGTCGGCGCCATGCCAGCCGCCGCCAGGTACCGACGGAAGCGAGCGTAGAACGTCCCACTCGTGACTCCCTCGGGCCGTGCTCCGGCCTGCCAGAGCGACTCGGCGGGCGCCATCGTGGCGAGCTCCTTCCCGGCGTCGGCGAGCGTGGTGCAGATGGCTTGGAAGGCGGGGTGGGGGAGTTCCCGCCGACCCCGCTTGCCGCCCTTGCCTCGGTAGGAGTAGAAGACCGTCTGGCGTCTGCCGGTCAGGACGAGGGTCAGCAGGATGGCCCGGTCCCGGCGGCCGGCCACGGTATCCGGCACGACGGCTAGGAGCCGGCGGACCTCATCCGCTCCGTATCCCCGAGCCACAGACTGGACCGCCCTCGGCCGTTCGATCGCGTCGCAGGGGTTGGACACGACGAGGCCCATCCTGATCAGGAAGCGGTAGAAGGAGGACAGGCAGGCGATCCTGGCCCCGACTGTAGTCGAGGACGGTGTTCGGCCTGACTTGCCGATACCGTGGACGAAGGCCAAGACGTCGGCTGGCTTGACCCGATCCGGGGTTTTGCCCAGGTCGGCGAAGAGGGGCCACAGCATCCGGCTGTACGACTCCACCGTGCGTCTAGACCCCGAGCGGTTGCCCTTCTCGACCAGGAAGCCGTACAGGGCTTGGTCCCAGGTGGAAGGGTCTCCGCTGGCCAGGGCGGGGAGTGGTTGAGAGGTCATCGTGGGTGCCTCGGGTACGAGATGGTCGCCCACATCACTCACTCAGCCGGCCGCCGATAGCAACGCTATGACCAAATCGCGACCGGTGATTCGTCCGGGTGGCGGAGTCTTCCCGACACCTAGAGTGTGGGCCGGTGCCACTCGGGCCAGCCCATCGCGGCGTCGCCCCCTGACGATTCGGGTAGTGCGTGCTACCGTACGCCATCGTCCAGCCCAACACTGAAGATCCGCGTTCGGATGGTATCGGCAGTGCCGCCCACGCCCACCACTTCGGCTGCGACCAGCCAGCAACCCTGAGGAGGGGCGAAAGTGACCGATTACGCAGGGTTCGATCCGGCCGCGAGTCGGAACTCACGCCTCGGCGTGGCGGCGCGGAGGGCAGTCGCCCTCGGGCTTTGTCTGGTCCTGTTCGTGGGCCTGAGCGCGGCGTGCGGCGGGAGCAAGTCGAGCGGAGCCAGTGCCTCGAGCGAGCAGAGCTCCCAGTCGACCGGGCAGAGCGCCCAGACCAGCGCCGAAANNGCGGCATCCGTGAGCCTTGACCCGACGCTATACCAGGCCGACGGCGGCGGCTTCGGAGTCAACGGCTCGATCGAGGACTACGGCTATACGGATCGCTACACCGAAGGCAACGGCGGGCTCGACCAGATGGGAGAGGCCTACGCCTTGATAGTCCAGGCTTTGCCCGCGGCCGTCGATCTGAACCAGACTCAGGCCGAGGAGCCGGGCTCGATCTCGGAAAACGTATACATCCAGTGGANNCCGTATCTGCAGGGCGGCGACGCGCTGGCGTACGTCTGGTTCATCACCAAGGCCGAGGCCGACGCGCTCGATCCGCATGACATGACGGCGACGCCCAGCCCCTATCCGACCAAGGCCTACGAATTCCAGATCGACAAGACGACGGCCGCCGCGCTGCTGGACATGTTCTGGGTCAAGGGCGCGGCGCCGACNNAACTCGACGTAGGCGTCCGGCGAGTCGCTGTCACGGACTGCGATGGCCATTCGCGGGTGGATGTTGAGCTGGCCGGTGAGCATGTACGGGATCGAGTAGCCCCAGTCGAGCTGCTTGGCGAGCGGGACGAACAGCTCCTGCACTCACTCCAGCACGGGGCGAAGGTGGAACTTGGGGTTCTTGAGGAACCCGATCAGCAGTTCCGTGGGGCAGTTGCCGGCGCCGCGGCCCAGCCCGGCGATCGTGGAATCGAGCCAGGTCGCTCCCGGCACGATCACCCGGTCGCGTACGAGTGCGTGTCCCCCAATTGAGGTGATCGCCGCGCTTATACTCGGGCGTCGTTGAGTCGAGCGCGGGCTGCGTCCAGGGGCAGCGAGAAAACCAGGGAGTCCGTCATGTGGTTGCTCGTCGTCTGGATCATCTGGATCGTGGCGTTTGGCTCACTCTGCGGCTGGCTCGCAGGTGAGAAGGGACGCAGCGCGTTTAACTGGTTCTGCCTCGGCGCCGTCTTTGGTCTTGTTGCATTGCTGGTCCTGGGATTTGCTCCAGTCATGGCCGAGCCCGAGCCTGTCCGAAGGGAACGAGATGGGAGCCGATACCGAAAGGGAACCCGATACGAGCAACTTGTCACTTGCCCGTCATGCCGTTCGGTTGTCACGCCAGCCGTTTCATGCTCGAGTTGTGGAGAGCCGTTGGCCCCGGGGCCTCGGCGCCCCCAGATCGAGGAAGGGCCTGCCTGGCGCGACCCTTCGTAGATCAATTCCCTGGGCCCCCGGCCTGGCGGGCGTCGACACGGCCACACGGTGAGCCAGTACTGGCTCCTCTGTCCGGCGGCCTCTCGCTGCGCAGGGACGCCACTATGGCTTGATCGTGCCGGATGAGCCGCTGCGCGCATGATGTTGTAACAACTCGACGGAGACCAGGGAGTTGCGGTTGAGTTACTTCATCCGATGTTTCGGACGACGACCGTGCCGCCAATCATGTCGTGCCAGCCGCGCTTACGCGAGTCGAACGCGACCCAGATCACGCCGACCCAGATGCAGGCGAAAGCCACCAGCAGTCCGATGAAGCGCAGGACGGCGGTGCCCCAGGTGATCTTGCCGCCGTCGGCGTTACGAACAACACGCAGACCGAGCAGCGCCATTCCGATCGTCTGACCCGTCGTGCCCCACAGGCCAATGAAATAGGCGATGAAGATGAGCGCGCCCATCGCCTGCCCGGCCGCTCCGAGGGCTGAGGATAGGACTATCCCGACGATCCCAAGCAGGCTCACATCGATGAGGTAGGCCACCACGCGGAGCCAGAAGCCACCGAACTCCAGGCCCGGCGCCGGCCCGACCTGGGTCTGAGCCCGCTCGCTACCGACCCCTCCAGCGGGCAGTGGCGGCCACCCGTCTTGAGCCGGGGGCTTGTTCATCTTCCAGGGCAGGTAGTCGATTGCCAGGCCCAGAACAAAGGCCGCGAGGCATAAAACCATCGAGCCCACGGGTGCCAAGAACGCTACGGCACCGACGCCGCTGCCTGGCCGCGGCAGCGGCAGAAGCGCAATCACCACGAACAGCGCGACGGCGCCACCGTAGTAGGCGAGCACGCCGAGCGCATTTAGCAGTCGATGTCGGTGCGCCCAGTCTCCGCGCCAGTCGTTGACGCGGACATCAGCCCGTTCCATGGCCTCGACGAGGCGTCTGGCCTGCCATGGCGCCACGAGGATCGCGTTCGGCCAAATGCGCCAGAGGTACCTGGTTTCGTGGACTGCCTCGACATCGGGGCCCAGGTCCATGACCTTCGAAGGCTTCCTGCCAGGCCAGGAGAGCCAGCCCCGGCGGCCAAGCTCGCGGCCCGCGACCGTCCACTCCGTGGCCTTGAGCGTGTTGGACAGCCAGCCCACAAGACAGAGGAAGAACCAATAGGCCAGGAGCCAGTTCGCCCAGCCATAGCCCATGGCGAAAGCAATACCGCCTGCGCAAGCCACGGCGGCGTACCAGCCGACTCGTCTCAAGACCGCTCGCCCCGTGCGTTCATTGAATCTGACTGACTGGTCTGTGGTGTCTGTTGAGTCGATCATGTCCCTCCCGCTTGCGCTCCCGAATACGTAGGTTTCGTGGGCCCTCTTACCCGCTTCTGACCGAGCTGCAGCGACTAGCTGCCTCGTCCGCGCAGAGCCACTGCCCGTCAGCCGACCTGAGCCGAGTGCCTCCTCATTTTCCAGGGCAGGTAGTCGGTCGCCCAGCCCAGACAAATCGCGCTCAGCGATGCGCAATACGCTGCTATTCCGACGGACCGAAGCGGTCCCTGCGCGATCGTCATGAGCATACCCACGCCGCCGACCAGTCCAATCAGCGCGCCCAACCTGTCGAGCAGTCGGTGTCGGCGCGCCCAGTCGCCCCGCCAGTCGACGACGCGGACGCCGGCACGCTCCATCGCGCCCGCGAGGGGAGTGGTTCGCCGGAACGGCACGTAGATCGTGGGTCCGTACGGCCGGATGCGCCAGCCGGACCTGGTCTCGTGGACGATCTCGAGCTGTGGACCCAGCTCCATGACCGTCGACGGCTCGCGGCCGGGCCATGAGAGCCAGCGCCGACGGCGCAGCTCGTGGCCCGCAATGGTCCATTCTGTGATCGCTGCCATGATGACGAGCCAGACAACAGTGAAGACGACGATTGGGATGACCAACGCCCAGTCGGCCCAATCGAAGCCTTGGGCGATCAACGATCGGGCGAGCACAAGCGCGAGCAAGCAGGCCGCAGCAGCGCCCAGGGCCAGTAGGCCGAGAACCCCTCGCCACGTGCGCGCCCCAAATCTGACCGGCTGGTCCGTGGCGCCTCGTGAGTCGATCACGTGTCCCTCCCGATTACCCCGCGTGTCAGCCACAGGCTAGCATCGGCATACAAGCCCGTTGACCCAGCCGGGCCGGTTGGGAGAGGCTCGGGCCAATTCGCTCCGGCGCAGTAGGCCGACCCTATGACCACATCGTGTGGGACCGCCGCGGGCCTTCCGGCCCTACCGCGAGTTGGCTGCCTGTGGGACGTTCGGCCCGACCGGAAGTAAGCGTGTGGCTCGGTTACCGAGCGGTGGGAGGTGAA
>PMIQ01000196.1:2632-5793 GCA_003157175.1 Chloroflexota bacterium | reverse complement strand
ATCGACGGCGTGCTGGCCGCCAATCCGGCCGCGGTGGCCGACTATCGAGCCGGCAAGGGCGCGGCCGTCGGCTTCCTCGTCGGCCAGGTCATGAAGGCGACGCGCGGCCAGGCGAACGCGGGCATGGTGCAGACGGCGCTGCGCGAGCGCCTGGACAAAGCCGAGTAGGAGCGAGAGAGCGAATGGGCGCGATCAACCTGATCTGCTGGGTCGTCGGCGTCCTGCTCATCGCCGTCGGCTACAACCGCGCCCGCGGCCCGTGGCGCCGTTACCAGGCCCTGAAGGAGCAGGAGGCGAACATCGCCCGCTACGAGGGCTGGCGTGGCACGCACCTGCGCGACGACGGACCCAGCGCCGCCACGATCATGGCCCAGGAGCTGCGCCGCAAGGCCCAGATCGCCGTGTTGGTGGCCGTGGCCGGCTTCGTCCTGGTCTTCGTGGGCTTCGCGGTCCGATAGGGGAGCGGAGCGGCGGCGACGGCGTCGCCGCCGGGGCCGGGGCGGCGCGAGGGCCGGATTTCGGGCAAACGGGAAGGCTATTATGCTGCCGTTACAGGGACGTTCCCTGCGTTCGGGCCTGGCCGTCTGAGGCGGGCCGAAGAGGCGGGAGGTTTCGCGCGTGAGACGGTCGAGTCGGATTCTACTTGCGCTGGTCAGCGCGGCATTGCTCGTGGGCACGGGAGCGATGGGCGCGGCGGCCGCGCCACGACCGGCCGCTCCAGCCATCCCGGTCGCGCAGACGGCCAAAGCGGCGTCACCCGCGGCGGCTCACGTCGCGCAGACGAAGAAGACCGAGACCAATGTCCCGACACCGGGCCAGCGTCACGCCAGCCCATCCGATGGCTCCGTTCCCGGCACCAACGGATCGGTCGCAGCCGCCGCCCAGGCCCTCCCGGCCGCCAGGTCAAAGGCGCAGCCCGAGGCCAAGCCCGGGGTTGCCTACCATACGCTGTCGGGCACGGTGACGGACGAGTTCTCCGACCCGCTCTACGGTATCGATGTATTGGTATGCGAGGCATATAACTGCCTGCAGGAACCCGCAAGTACCGACGTGACCACCGATTCCCTGGGCTACTGGTCGGCTTCTGTTCCGGACGGCTGGTACAGCATCACGTTCTGGGACGGGTACTACACACCGCCGTATGCCACCGGCTGGTACAGCAACTCGGGGATCGTATACAACCCGGGCGAAGCCGACCGTATCAACCTCAGCGGAGCCGATGTTGGTTCTCTCGACGTGGCGATGAAGAGGTTTTACGACGTCAGCGGCCGGGTTCAAAATAGCTCGTCTGTGAATCTCAACAACATCGTTATCGAGGCCTGGATCGACGGCGGATGGTACGCCACTGCAGAGACCGAGGCCGACGGCACATATGGGTTCTATATGCCGCCCGGCGACACGACTCTGTTCCTCTATGACAACAACACTACAGGCACCTACCCCTTCGGTTGGTGGGTGAACCCCAGCGTCGTCTCCTATTTCTCGTCGGACGCGACCTCGATCTCCATCACCAATTCAAACGTGGTCGTCAACGCGACTCTCACCGCGGCCCGGCACATCAAGGGCAAGGTGACGAACGCTTCTGGCACCGGCCTGCAGTATGTGGGGGTGGTGGCCTACTGCAACGGTTCGGCGGCGGCCTGGACGATCACGCCGGCTGGCGGCGCCTACTCGCTGCCGGTCGTCGCCGGCTCATACACGCTCGAGTTCACGGCGTTCGGTAGCGCCGGGGGCCCGTATGAGTCCGGGTGGCGAGGCAGCTCGGGCCTCACTCTCGATGAGTCGCAGGCGAGCCTCGTAACGGTAGGTTCGGCCGACGTGACCGCCATCAACGTCGCGCTGCCGCACCTGGCTCGACAAATCAGCGGTGTCGTGAAGGATTCGACGCCGTCGTACCTCCAGAACATCGAGGTCGATGCTTACCTCAACGGCGTGTTCTACGACTCCACCATGACTGACGATCTCGGCTCGTACTCCATCGCCGTGCCGGCGGGTACGTACCAGCTCTACTTCTACGACGCCACCTGGACATACGCCGACGGATACTGGAGTGCGTCGGGCTTCCAGCAGTGGTGGATCGACGCGGGCTCGGTGGTGGTGTCCACGGCTGACGCCACGGGTAAGAACGTCGTATTGCCTCTGGTATCGGTCCCAGGCGCGCCGACGGCGGTGGAAGGTGCCGGGTACAACGAGTCGGCCATGGTCTGGTGGACGCATCCGGCCAACCGTGGCGGGCTCGACGATCTTTCGTACACGGTCACATCCGACCCTGACGCCAAGACGTGCACGAGCTACATCTTGCCGAGTTGTACGGTCAACGGCCTGACCAACGGCCAGGCGTACACATTCACGGTCACGGCAACCAACATGATGGGCACCGGTGATCCTTCGGTCGCCTCGGCCGATGTCACCCCTGCCGCCGTCCCCGACGCCCCGGATGTCACCGCCGTCGGCTTCGACAAATCGATCGTCGTCGGCTGGGATGCCCCCGCCGACAACGGCAGCGCCATCACCGGCTACACCGCTACTGCCTGGGGGGATGGCAGCCACAGCTGCACGACCACGACCGCGTTGACCTGCCCGATCGGCAGCCTCACCAACGGCACCTACTACTGGATAGCCGTGACCGCCACCAACGGCGCCGGCACCGGACCCGAGGGCTGGACCGATACCGAAGTCGCACCCCGCGTCGGCAACAGCTTCGTGCCGATAGCCCCCAACCGCATTCTCAACACCCATACCGGCTTGGGCTGCCCGACCTCTCTTGCGGCCAACGACCCGGTCACGTTCCAGGTGACCGGCGTCGCGTCGGGAGTGCCGACCGGCGCCACCGCGGTGACGGGCGTGCTCAGCGTATCCAATGCCACCAAGGTTGGCTTTCTCTCGCTCACCCCGGTTGCGCCGGTGGGTCCACCCACCACGAGCACCATCAACTTCCCCGCCGGTGACGCCCGAGCCACGGGAGTGACCGTGACCCTCAGCAACGCCGGCACCCTGAGCCTCACCTACGGCGCCGCCAGCGGCACCGCCGACGCGGCCTTCGATGTCACCGGCTACTTCGTGCTTGGCACCAGCGGTTCCACCTATGTGGCCCTGACACCCAACCGCATCCTGGACACGCGTTCGAACGCCAAGATCGGCATCACCACCGGACCGCTGGT
>PMIQ01000196.1:0-2540 GCA_003157175.1 Chloroflexota bacterium | reverse complement strand
GGCTACTTCATGCCCGGCGAGGATGGCGCCATGTACGTGCCGCTGACCCCCAACCGCCTGGTCGACACCCGCATCAAGCTCGGCATCACGGCCCCGCTCAAGAACCACATCGCGGCCACCTTCCAGGTGACCGGCCGTGTGCCTGCCGATCCCACAAAGAACGTCCCGAGCGGCGCCGTGGCCGTCACCGGCACCCTGACCGTCACCGGTCAGAGCTCCCTGGGCTGGCTCTCTCTCACCACCCTGCCCAACAACAACCCGACCACCAGCTCGTTGAACTTCCCCAAGGGCGACAACCGCGCCACCGGCGTGACCGTCCCTCTATCGGGCGCCGGCAAGCTCAGCGTCACCTATGGCGCGATCGCCGGTGCCACCACCCAGGTCATCTTCGATGTCAGCGGCTACTTCGTGAACTAGAGCCGAGCGGGCGGGCAGGCCCNNCAGCGCACAACCGAGGCCCCGGCACCCGCCGGGGCCTTCGGATTCCTAGTATCGGGGCCTCGAGATGTGCCATGCTAGAGACTGCACGGGGCCAGGCGCCGTCTGAGGTGGCGGCGCCGCGCCAGGGTGAGTGCAGCCGTGGCATGAGAGGCGACGGCTACACGAAAGCTCAACAGTATCAACGGGGTGGGTCGATGTGATTCTGTCGAGCGCGGCTGAGCGAGCGGTGCCCGATAGCTATGGGAGCCGGTGCGCGGCCGCCGAGACCGCATGGCGGTCACGTCGTGGGCATGGCCATGAGTGACCGAACGCCGGCCACGGGCCTGGGCCACGATCGCTGGTTCGCTGCCTTCGCTGCCCTGTGCGCGGCCGCGACGCTGGCCATGTGTCTCGTGGATACCCTGGCGGCGACGCCGTCGCGGCGCCCGGGGCAGATAGTTGTCATCGTGCTGCTCGGCGCGGCGGTTCTGGCAGGGGTCTGGTTCCTCAGGCGCGGCTTCACTCCGCGGATCCTCATGGCGGCGGCGGTCACGCTCATGGTGCTCGGAGTGGCAGCGGGGGCGTGGTTGCCCGACAGCTTCGATGCCGCCATGGTTTTGCCGCTGGCCGGCGCCGCGCTGGCCCTGCCCGCAGTGCGCGGGCGACCGCTGCTCACCCTGCTGGCCGTAGCGTTCATCGCGAGCATGGTGGGCGACACGGTCGGAAACGTCGGCTCGGGCGCGGCTGGATACGCCTCGCCTCCCGATACGTTGCTGTCGCTGCTCGAGTCGGCGGTCATGCTGGCCTTCACCTACGGCCTTTTGTGGTGGGTCGGGGACCGCTGGTGGCGAGCGGACGAGCAGGCCCGGCGGGCATTGGCGAGCCAACGACGTCTGCTCGAGGTCAACGAGCGCCTCCTCTCGACGCTCGATCCACAGGGCGTCTTCGACCTCATCGCGGATTCGCTCAAGTCCGTGGTGGCGTATGACAACCTGACTATCTACATCGTCGACAGGTCGGCCAGCCTGCTTCGCCCGGTTCTGTCGCGGGACCGCTTCGCCAAGCTCATCATCGACTCCACTTTTCCCTTGGGCACCGGGATCACGGGCTGGGTCGTCGCCCACGGCACGGCAGAGAAGCTGGATTCGGCGCCCGAGGACCCGCGAGCCACAACCATCCCGGGTACGCCGGACGAGCCCGAAGCTCTGATCGTCGTGCCGCTCCTGGTCGGTGGTGAGGTCGTCGGGACCCTGAACGTGGGGCGGATGGGCAGGGAGGAGGCCCGCTTCAGCGACGGGGAGTTCGAGCTTGCCCGTTTGTTCGCCGGCCAGGCGTCGATCGCCCTCCGGAATGCCGACACGCTGCGGGCCGTCGCCAATCGAGCCGAGACGGACGCGCTGACGGGTCTGCGAAATCGCGGCGCCTTCGATGACCGTCTGGCGGTGTTGTTGGCCGACCCGGGCGTCCAGCCGCTGGTCCTGGTCATGCTCGATCTCGATGGCTTCAAGCAGTACAACGACGTGCACGGGCACCCGGCCGGGGACGCGCTCCTCCAGGCCGCCGGCCGGGCCATCAGCGCATCCGTTCGCGAGGGAGACCTCTGCTTCCGCTATGGCGGCGACGAGTTCGCCCTGCTGCTCCCGGGAGCCGACGAGGAGATCGCCGCGCAGATAGCCGAGCGCGTACGTCAGGCCATCGCCGCAGTGGACCCGAGCGGCGTTCCTGGAGTCACGGCCAGCGTCGGGCTCGGCACCTTGCCCCGGGATGCTCAGACGGCCGCGGCTCTGGTCGCGGCGACCGATTCCGCGCTGTACCGGGCGAAGGGATCGGGCGGCGACCGAGTCGAAACCTGGAGTCGGATCAGCGCCGTGTCTGGAGGCGGATCAGACCGCGCTTCGGGCCTGCAGCCCGGTTCGGGCGAAGGTTTGGCCTGACCTGATTTCGGGCCAAACATGGCTCCGGGACCCCGAAAGCGTTGCTGGCGCGGCAGCCGGGTACGGTGCGCGCATCGTCGAAAGGTGGCCCAAAGGGGCCTCCTGCCGGTAGATCGGTGAGGTCAGGTCCCGATCGAGCGGGCCCTGGCAGAATGGCGGTGGTCCACTGTGGCGGCGCTCCGGCGT
>PMIQ01000194.1 GCA_003157175.1 Chloroflexota bacterium | reverse complement strand
GAACCTAACACTGGCGCGTGCCGCAGTGCTCAGATGCACCAACGAAGAACCCCTGGCGGAGGAGGAGATGCCAGGGGTTCTTCAGGGGATGACCAACTTGACACTGGCGCAGGAGGTAGCGATCGGCAGGAAGGGGGCTGCTGATGAACTTAGGAGCGGGTCGCTCCGGGGGGAGCGAAGCGACCCGCCGACACGGTCACTTGCCCGAGTGATCGTCGCGTCGCCATCTCTGGCGAACGTAAATATCATGACTATTGGATTTGCTGACAGCATCGTCCATCCACCGTATTCGCTGGCGCACGATCGGAGCCGCGGAATTGGTCTGTACATGATCGCCCCAATCGTATGGCGATGACGTAGCATCAAGCCATGCCACGACTCGCGTGTTTCTCCTGCGGACGGACTCTTTGGGCGACAGTTCCGCTTGCCTCACTGTTCGCCGAAGAGCGCCGCTGCCCGCGTTGCGGCAAATCGCTGAGCGACGACCGGCGAGTGTGGGACCGACGCGAATACGCCAGGCGCGAGAGGGGAGTGGGGATCTCGCCTACAGGTGAGGAGCGACGCGTCGACGACCGGCGAGCCGTCCGGCGCCGCCGCAGCGCCGGCTGAGATTCCGGTGCCACGCCGCAGCGCCGGCTGAGGGTTCGCGTCGCGTTCACGGAATCGGAGGGTGCGTGCCCCCTTCGGACCGTCAGAAGAGGCTGTCGTCCGACTTCGGCGGTTCCACGAGCCGGTTTCGGAGCGCGAAGGCCACGGCTTCGAGCTTCGAATGCACTCGCAGCTTGCCCATGATGTTCTGGACGTGCGTGCGCAGCGTGTTCGGGGCGATATACAGGCGCTCGCAGATCTCCGGCGTGGACAGCCCCTCGGTCAAGGCCTTGAGCACTTCCAGCTCGCGCGGGGTCAACGGCTCGATCTGGCGGCGCTCCGTGCCGCGCTCTCTTGCCGCAGCCACGCGCTGGGCAATGCCGACGATCACCGAGCGGGGCAGAAGCGTCTCGCCGGCGTAGGCGGCCCGGACTGCGCTGACCACCTCGTCGATCGCGCGGTCTTTGGTTAGATAGCCGTCCGCGCCGGCCTGGATCGACTCGAGCACCGTCTCGTCGTCCGTGAGGGCGGTCAGCATGACGACGCGAGCGGCGGGCCAGCGGGCCTTGATGGCACGTGTGGCCTCGGCCCCGGTCCCATCGGGCAGCCGGTAGTCCATCAGAACGACATCCAGGCGCTCACGGGCCATGGCCTTGGCCTCGGCCACGCTGCCGGCGACCCCTGCCACGATGATGTCCGGCTCGCGGCTGAGCATCTGCGACAGTGCGTCGGTCAGGAGATGATGGTCGTCGACAAGGAGAACCCGGATCGGTCTGGTCTCGCCATAGGATTCAACCATTGCTGGTGACCCTTCTTGCGTGGCAGCGAGGGCGGGGAGAGAAGAGCAACGGATACCGGCCCCTGCGCCTCTTGCATTCTAATCAGACTTTCAGCCGCCGCGCACTCATTCATCCGGGTGTGGCGCCCCGGACCCGGAGGGGTACCCCGGATGGGGACCGCGCAGGAACGGCATTATGCAGGTCGCGGATCGCATGTAGCCGAAGAGGCAAGTGGGCGATCCGTGGATTAGGGCTATCGCGCGCGCCCCATAATGGCGGCGTGAGAGTATCGATCGTCGGCTTCGGTTTGATCGGCGGCTCGATAGCTCGCGCTCTGCGCAGCCGCGGCGGCGCGGGGGAGTGGCACGTGACGGCCTGGAGCCGCACGCCGGGGCCGGTGCACCAGGCCGTCGGGGACGGCATCCTCGATGCGGCCGCGGCGACGCTGGAAGCGGCTGTGCGAGACTCGGACCTGGTGGTGCTGGCCGCCCCGCCGCTGACGTGCCTGGATCTGATCGACGAGATCGGCGGAACGCTGCGCGGGTTGCTGCCGGAGGACGCCACCGTCACGGACGCCGCCAGCTCGAAGGCCCGAATCGTGGCCCGGGCCGACGCGGCGCGGCTGCCCTTCATCGGCGGACACCCGATGGCCGGTCGCGAGGTCAGCGGCTACGCTGCCGCGCTGCCGGATCTCTTCGTCGGGCGGCCCTGGGTGACGGTGCCAGGCGCATTCGCGCGACTCCTCGACGCGGAACGTGTCGGTGCGCTGATCGAGGCCTGCGGAGCGGTCCAGATTCCGATGCTCGCGGCCGCGCACGACGACGCCGTCGCGGCCATCAGCCACATGCCCCTGGTCGTGTCGGCGGCCCTGGTCGAGGCCATCGCGGGCGGTCTCGGTGCCCCCGAGCGTGTGGACTGGCTGGCGACCGAAGCGCTGGCCGCCACCGGCTGGGCCGGCATGACGCGACTCGCTCGAGGCGAGCCGGCCATGGGCGCGGGCATAGTCGCGACCAATTCGGCGGCTATTGCCGCCCGGCTGCGCGACGTGCGGGCGGCCATCGACCAGTGGCTGGTCGAGTTGGAGCGCAAAGGCGGCCCCGATGCAGAGGCGCTGCGATTACGCTTCGTCTCTGCGAAGAACCGGCTGGAGGACCCCGAGTAGAAATGGGCGCGGGGCCGGAGCTTGTGTATGGCGTGCCGCGTGACGTGCTCATGGGCGATACGACCTGGCGTGGCGTGCGGACCGCAAACGTCGACGCGATCCTGGCGCGTCTGGATCGCGGGGCGTTCTATCCGAGGTCTGCGGCCGAGGCCGACACGACGATCAAGCAGCTCATCCCGTATCTGATCCTGCGCGACGCCGATCGCATCTTTCTGATGAAGCGCACGCGGGCCGGCGGCGATGCCCGTCTCCACGACCTCTACTCGATCGGCGTGGGCGGGCACATGAACCCCGGCGACGAGTCGATCCCGCTCTGCCTCGAACGGGAGTGGGGCGAGGAGCTGGCAGCCGACTTCGTCCCCGAGCTCGAGTTTCTCGGCCTGCTGAACGACGACGAGGTGGAGGTCGGCCGGCACCACCTGGGCGTCGTGTACACGGCCGACGCGGCCGGCAGGCCTGTGGCGGTTCGCGAGACGGACAAGCTGGCCGGAGCGTTCGAGCCGATCGACGTCGTCCGGGCGGTCTACGATCGCATGGAAACGTGGAGTCAGCTGGTACTCGATGCTCTTGCCGACCGAACCTACTCCGCGCCTCCGGAGTCTCACGCATGAGCGACCACACCGGTCCGCCGAGAGAGCGTGGCATGTTCGTCAAGGAAGCCTATCTCCAGTCAGACGTCGTCAAGGTCCCGGTCGAGGCGGCGAACGATCGCAGCCGAGCCATCGACACGCGATTCGCCGAGGCGCTCTCGGACGAGTTGAGCGGCGCCTACCGGCTGGCCGGTTACCTTCTCGCCGATGCGGCCGAAGCTCAGGATGCCGTTCAGGAGGCCTCCGTTCGGGCATGGCGCGGCCTGTCCAATCTGCGCGAACACGACAAGTTCCACTCCTGGTTCAGCCAAATCCTCGTGAACGTCTGTCGCACCCGGCTCCGCAAGCGGGCTCGCCAGCGCACCCTGGACGTGGATGAGGTCGATCTGGAGAGCGGCGATCCATTCCGCTCCGCTCTCGCTCGCGACGCCGTCGGCCGGGCACTCTCCAGTCTCAGCACGGAGCTTCGGATGGTGGTCGTCCTGCGCTACTGGGGGGATCTCCCGCTGGCCGAGATCGCCGATCGGTTGGGCATTCCGATCGGCACCGTCAAGTCACGTCACCACGCTGCCCTGCAGACGCTGCGTCGCCGCATAGAACCGGCGACAGGGGGCACCAAATGAGCGAATCAGACTTCGACATGGACGAGCGGCTGCGGCGGTTCGCCGCGAGCACCAGAACGCCGCCACTCCCCGCCGCGACGGCGGCCCTACCGTGGGCCGTCCAATCCGAGAGACCGCGGCGCAGCATTCTGGGTCGGCTTCGCGCGATCGACGCGGGTTGGGGCCGGGCCGGACGCGCTGCGTACGGGGCCGCGCGCATTGCGGCGACCCTGGCCGTGGCGTTCGGGCTTCTGTTCGCGGTTAGCCAGACTCGGACACGCGGGCCGTCCGCCGAGATCGTTCAGCCCGTGCCCTCGCCGCGGCAATCGCCGGCGGCAGGTGCGCCGTCCGGATCGGAGGTCGTGGTCCTGCCTACCAGCGGTGTTGTCGACGACGTCATGGCGGGCTACGTCACCGCGGGAATTCGGCAGGCTGAGTCGGACGGCGCCGCGGCCGTCGTGGTTCAGCTCGACACATTGGGCGGCAGCGAGAGCTCGATGAAGACAATCTACGAGCTCCTCGAGAACGCCACGATCCCGACGATCGTTTGGGTCGGGCCATCGGGCGCCAAAGCGGCCAGCGCCGGAACGTTTATCACCCTGTCGGCGAGCCTCGCCTACATGGCCGACGGCACGAATATCGGGGCCGCCTCGCCGGTAGCCGCAGGCGGTGGGGACCTGGCCGCCACCTACGGCCAGACCGAGGCCGACAAAGTCCTGAGCGACGCCGTGGCCACCATGCGCAGCATCGCCCAGCTGCGCCACCCGCTGGCCGTCGATTGGGCTGCCACCACGGTTACGAATGCCCAGTCCTATACGGCTCAGGAGGCAGTGACAGCCCACGGCATCAATGGCATCGCCGATAGCCTCGATCAGGTTCTCAGCCAGGCCGATGGCCAGATCGTGACCGTGAACGGCGCACAGGTGGTCGTCCACACGAAGGGCGCGTCGACTGTCACTATGGGTGAGGATTTCATCCAGTCGATTCTGCACGGGCTGGACGATCCGAACATAGCCTTCATCCTGCTCGTGATCGGGGTCCTGTGCGTCGCGGTCGAGTTCTTCCACCCGACGCTGGTCGTGGGCCTGCTCGGCGCATTTGCCCTTGTGCTTTCCTTCTACGGGTCCGGCAGCCTGCCGCTGAACGTCCTGGGCGTCGCCCTGGTGATACTCGGGATAGCCATGATCGTGCTCGAACCGAACCTGCCCACTCATGGCCTTCTGATGATGGGCGGCCTGATCAGCTTCGTCGTGGGCAGCGTGGCCTTCTACGGGTCGCCAGGTCCCTACCTGCCCACGGCCACGGTGGCGTGGCCGATCATCGCCACCATGGCTGCTGCCGCGGTGGCATACGGTCTCATCCTCGTCCGAACACTGCTGCGGATGAGACATCAGCCGGTGCCAGCTAACTCGGGAATGGTCGGCACCGTGGATGTCATCGGCATGACCGGGACCGTGGAGAAGGATCTGTCCCCGCTCGGAACCGTCTACGTCGCCCGCGAGGCGTGGACGGCCAGGCTGGCCGGAGCCGGAAGCGCCCCGCGGGGCACTGTGATCAAGGTCGTCCGGAAGGAGGGCCTCGTGCTGGTTGTCGAGCCAGTGGCGTAGGGATCGAGGAGGTCGAATCGCTGGGGACAAGCTCACCGGGCCGCACGGTGGTCGCCCGCTGGAACCGCCCATTTGGGCCGCAATGCTGCTGGAGGTATCGGGATGGATACGACCGGGACATCGGTTCTTCTGATAGTTGTAATCGTGGTGGCATTCCTGCTGATCGCGGTGGCCGCGCTCTCGGTCCGGATCGTGCCGCAGTGGGGGCAGATGGTCGTGTACCGCTGGGGCCAGACCAACAAGGGCCTGGTTCGAGAGCCGGGCCTTAGGTTCCTCGTTCCGATGGCCGACAAGGGCGTGCTCGTCGACCTGCGCGAGCAGTTCATCGAGGTGCCGCGCCAGACCGCGATNNCTTCCTGATCTACTGGAAGATCGTGGAGCCGCTCATGAGCCAGATCAACGTCAAGAATTTCGCCGGCGCCCTGCAGGGCGTGGCCGCCACTTCGCTGCGCTCGGTCATCGGCGACATTCCGCTCGACGACGTGCTCTCACAGCGGGAGAAGATCAACGAGACGCTGCGGCTCAAGCTCGACGAGGTCACCGAGCGGTGGGGCGGCAAGGTCACGACCGTCGAGATCCGCGAGATCCTGCCCCCGCCGGCGGTGCAGGAGGCGATGAACCGCCAGCTTTCCGCGGAGCGAACCCGCCGGGCGGTGATCACCGAGTCGGAAGGCACGCGCCAGGCCACCATCAATGTGGCCGAAGGCGACAAGCAGTCGGCCATCCTGCGCGCAGAGGGCGACCGGCAGGCGGCCATTCTGCGAGCTCAGGGCTTCAGCGAAGCGCTGAACACGATCTTCGGCGCCGCCAAGAACATCGACCAGAAGACGATGACTTTGCAGTACCTCGATGCCCTCAAGGCACTGGGCAGCGGGCCCGCGACCAAGTTCATCATTCCGCTCGAGTTCACGCAACTGCTCGGCCCCCTCGGAGCGATGGTGCAGTCTGGCATGCAGGCCGGAGATGCCGGCCCGTCCAAGCGCGGCTAGTTTCACCAACGCGGCCCCTGATCGGGGTGACCCTCCGCGCGAGGGCGGAGCTCCGGACAGGGCGAAATCTCCTTAACTGGGCGCCTCCCGGCCTATTCGGCGTAGTTCCGTTGGGGACTATGCCACCAGTCCGGGAGGCCGCCTATAATCAGCCCGTCCTGCAAGCGTCCCGGTTTTTTGGGGGCGGCTGTCCGCCACGGTACCGAATGCGCGCGTGCGTCCGTTACAACCAGGTGAGTCGATGGCCGTCAGGATCCTAGTAGTCGATGCCGACCCGACCGTCCAGCGGGCTCTGGGCAATGCTCTCACCCAAGCCGGGTACCAGGCCATCGCCCTGAGCGATGGCACCGAGGCCTTGCGGGTCGCCCGAACGGACAGGCCTGCCCTCGTCCTGATCGCGGCGAATCTTCCGGGCGTTGACGGATTCACGATCGTGAGCCGGCTTCGGATGGAAGACGGCCCTTCGACTCACACGCCCGTCATCCTGCTGCTCGCGGAGAACGAAGCAGAGCACCGCGGCAAGGCTCTCCGATCGGGCGCGGACGACTACCTGATCAAACCGTTCCATCCGGCCGAGCTGATGGCCCGCATGCGCAGCCTTCTGTCTCGATACGCGCCGGCCGATTCAGTTCCCATCCCAGCTCATCGCGCCGCTCCGGCGGCAACTTCCAGGCGCCGGGAGCCAGCCCGCGCGATCCTGTTCTACGGCGCCAAAGGCGGCGTCGGCACGACCACGATCGCGATCAACACGGCCATCGCCCTGCACAAGGAAATGGGCAAGAGGGTCTGCCTGATCGATGCCAATCTGCAGTTCGGCGACCATCGGGTCTTCATGGACCTGGGTTTGGACAAGATGAGCGTGGTCGATCTTGCAACGTCGCCGGGCTTCGATCTGGACCTGATCCGCCAGATTCTAATCAAACACGAATCGGGCATCGACTTGCTGCTCGCACCGCCTTCGCCGGAGACTGCCGAACTCGTCACGTCGGACCATCTGCCTGAGATCATCAACATGATGGCCGGCGATTTCGACTACATCGTTCTCGACGTGGACAAGCGGCTGGACGAAGTGAACCTGCGGATCATGGACGTCGTCCAGACGATCTTCGTCGTCATGACGGCGGACCTCCCGTGTCTGAAGAACGTCCGCCTGGTGCTCGAGACGATCGGCCATCTCGGGTATTCCGATGAAAAGGTGAAGCTGATCCTCAACCGCTCAAACGCGTTCACGGGCATCAACGTGAAGAACGCGGAGAGCGCTCTCAAGCGCCGCATCGACTATCAGATCGTGAACGAGTATCGCGCGGCCATCGGAGCTTTGAATAGCGGCGCCCCGTTCATGTACACCAAGTCAGACTCGGTGCTGGGCCGGGACATGCTCGAGTTCGTGAAGCAGATGGACAAAGACTTGACCGAGCATCCGACCGCCAAGAGCTCCCGGTAGGTCTGAGCTGCCAGGGCGGTAGCTGAGGGTCGGCGCCCCAGTGAAGCCCCGGATAAGCCGGAGTTGAGCCGGCCGGCGTAGCGTCGCCGACGTGCTTGCGTCGTTGCTTTCCGCCACTCTTCACGGTCTCGACGGCCGCATTGTTCGGGTCGAGGTCGATGTCGCTCCGGGGTTGCCTGGCTTCACGATCGTCGGGCTGGCGGACACGGCGTTGCAGGAGGCCAGAGAGCGGGTTCGGGGCGCTATTCGAAACAGCGGTTATGAGTACCCGCCGCGCCGTATCACGGTGAACTTGGCCCCGGCCGACCTGCGCAAGGGCGGCGCCTCACTCGATCTAGCGATAGCGCTCGGGATCATGGTCGGCTCGGAGCAGGTGAAGGCGACGGGTCGCTGGGCCGTGCTGGGCGAGCTATCGCTCGGCGGCGACCTGCGCCCGGTGCCAGGTCTGCTGCCCATGGTCGCCGCCCTGTCGCGGCGGCGAGTGAGGCGCGTGATCGTGCCGGCGGACGGTGCCGCCGAGGCGTCGCTCGCGGACGGCGTCGAGGTCATTCCGGCGGCAACTCTGGCTGAGGCGGCGATGCTCGTGCGCGCGAACCGGCGCGGGCACCCGCGGGCGACCCCGCCCCGCGTCGAACTGGCGGACTCCCTGGGCCTCGACCCAGACGGCGGGGTTGCGACCGGAGCGGCGGCGGGCCAGGCCTCCGCCGACGGGGGCGGCGGCCCGGACCTGGCTGAAGTCCGAGGCCAACTGGAGGCCCGTCGAGCTTTGGAGCTCGCGCTTGCGGGCGGCCACTGCCTGCTCATGATCGGTCCGCCCGGGTCGGGCAAGACGCTCCTGGCGAGGACGATTCCGGGATTGCTGCCCTCCCTCGATGACGAAGAATCGAAAGTTGCGACCATCATCGCTTCGGTCGCCGGCACGTCGCCGATCCGTGGCCTTATCCGGCGCCGACCATTCCGATCACCCCATCACACCATCTCCTATGCGGCCATGGTCGGGGGCGGTCCTCATCTCTCGCCGGGTGAGGTGACTTTGGCGCACGACGGGATTCTGTTTCTCGATGAGTTGCCGGAGTTTGACCGGGGAGCCCTGGAGGCGCTCCGCCAGCCGCTCGAGGACGGCCAGATAGCGATTGCGCGAGTGGGTAGGGCGGCGGTCTTCCCGTCCAGGTTCCAGCTCGTGGCGGCCATGAACCCGTGCCCGTGCGAGTCA
>PMIQ01000103.1 GCA_003157175.1 Chloroflexota bacterium | reverse complement strand
GTAGCCGCGGGAGCGAGTGTGGGCGTAGGTGCGGGCGTTGGCGGAGCGGGCGTTGGCGGAGCGGGCGTGGCGGCCGCTATGACCTGCACGCTGGCAGTGCCGTCGACGCAGTACGGAATCTCCGCCTGGGCCGCTTGTACCCGATCTTCCTGAACCACGGAAACTAGGCAGCCCGTGCCGGTTGCCGATGCTGTTCCTACATCGGCTGCAGCAGGCGTCGCATTTCCTTGCAGGGTGACCGTCAGCGTGGCACCAGGAGTGGAGGCCGGGACGGTGATTCCTCCGGTGCCCTGGATAGTCGCGAGATCGCAGGCACCCCAGGAGCAGACGATGGTGGGCGGTGTCGGGCTGACGTACCAGCTCGGCAGGTCCCCCAACAGGACGGAGTAGTCGCCAATCTCGTCGCCGTTGGTGAACGTCATCGTGGCCGTAAGTTTCAGCGGCGTGCTGACGCCGGCCGTGACCGCTGGCTTATCCCACGCGAGCGTGGTCGTGACTGTGTCTTGTATGTAAGTCTCGAAGCCGAAGTCCGAGAGATTGCCAACGGGGACCCAGGTTGTTTGTGGACTCAACCCCCACGCCTGACCGCCGGCGTAGTTGTCGGCCGCAGGACCGTGAGCTCCGGCAAGCCCCGGATCGAAGACGATGGCATACATCGTCCCGGCCGTGACGCTCGGGGGAGTCGAGAACGAGAAGTGGAACCAGTTCCAGGTAGACCAGTCGAGGCCCGTCACCGAGGCGGAGGCGGTCGCCTTTGGAAAGCCGTCCGGCACCATCTGGCCCGCAACGTTGTGCACGCCTTGCAGGGAGACGTTGACGGTCGTCGTCCCGCCGATGGCGAAGCTCAGGTCAACACCGCTCAAGGGGCCGGTAATGCCGGCCGTGAACGTCTGGGCTTGGAGCGAACCGCCTGTGCTTGTACCACCCGTGTCGGCGGACTGATCGAGTCTGCTGGGGGGCGTGGGGTTGTTTGCCAGGGTCGACGCCGGCATCAGCCCGAGGAGCAGCAGACCTGCGCAGAGCGCGAGCGCACGGCGTTTCATGGTCGAGGGTCCTTCTCCGTCGATTGCGAGGGCAGGTAGGGACGCAATCTGATCAACTCCTCATCTCAATCGCTGCTCTGCCTCCAGGGCGAGAGCGGAACTCCGCAGGGACGCGGGGATTGCGGCAAGGTTGGACCTTCGGGGGGCTCCACCAATCTGCGGGATGACAACGACCCGCCTGGCGGATCGGGTGGGTCGTTGGGTGGGAAACGAGCTGGATAGTGTGGTTGCCCCCGCCGCCGATCGCCTACTTCAGGTCAAAGAGCGGGACCACATCTAGCTTGGTCGGGATCAACAAACAGCCTGTTGGTTGTCCCGTCTGAGCCCCAGCTCCGCAATGAACGGCACGAACCGGTCGTCAGTACCCATGCGCAGGCTGACGACGAACCGATCGCGGCGTTCGCGCATCACGGCGACCGCGCCGGCGATCGCTGCCGTGGTCGCGTCATCACCGTCGACGATGACCTGATTGAGGGCGAGGAGCGGCAGGCCGGTCGCTATGAGCGCTACGCCGTCTGTCCGCCGGGTAACGGCACCAGCGACCTGCGACGGCTCGCCGCAATTCCCCTTCCAGAGCAGTCTCTTCCACGGCAATAGCTCCGACGCTGCGGTCCGGGCTGGCCGGCACTGTGGCCGGGATCATCTGCGGGCGGCGGAGCGGGGTTAGTGCCCAGGAGGAAGGGACCCCATTGTTAGCTGGAGTGCTGGCGCGAGACTCCACACGACGTTGTCAATGGTGTCGGCAACCCGCCCAATTGGCGGGCCGTCGCACGCGCTCCCTGCGCTTGCCGGACCTGGGTCGCTACTAATCGTGCCGGGCGAGGAATTCGCCGAGAACCTGCAGGTAGCGTTCCGGCTCCTCGGCGTGAGCGAAGTGCGAGCTCTCCTCGAATACAACCCATTCCGATCCGCGGATCCCGTCGTGGACGGTGCCCGCTATGACCTCGGTCGCCTCGTCGTAGCGACCTGAGGTCACGAGCGTCGGTGCGTCGATCTCATCCAGGCGGTTGCGGACGTCCCAGTCGCTGAGTGTGCCGATGACGTGGAACTCGGACGGCCCGTTCATCGTGTCGTAGACCTCTGGGTTCGCACCGACCTTGTCGAAGATGCGCTGGAGGAAGTCGGGATATGGATCGAGTCGGCAGACATGTCGGCGGTAGAAGTCCCTCGTCGCCGCTACGTACTCAGGGTCCTCGAAGGTCCCATCGGCCTCGTGCTTGAGGAGTGCGGCCTGGACGTCCGATGGCAGCTTCTCGCGCAGCCTGTTGGCCTCGGCTACCCACTGAGGAATGCTCGCGGGAGAGCTGGCTAGAGTCAGGCTCGCGATGCCCTCCGGCCGGGTGAGCATGTAGCTCATCGCCAGCATGCCTCCCCACGAAGCCCCCAACAGGTGCACCTGGTCGAGGCCGAGAGCCCGCCGGACAGTCTCTACCTCCTCGATGTAGAGATCGACCGTCCACATCTCGGGATGGGGCTCGGGCAAGGACGAGAGGCCACAGCCGAGCTGGTCGTAGAAGATCACGCGGCGTCCCGTCGCCACCATAGCCTTGAGCGGCTCGAGACCGTCGTAGCAGCCGCCGGGGCCCCCGTGCAGACAGAGCAGCGGCAGCCGACCCGAGGACTCAGCCTCACCGTAGACGCGATACCACGTTGAGTAGCCTTTGAAGGGGATGCGCCCATCGATGTAGGGGATGCC
>PMIQ01000226.1 GCA_003157175.1 Chloroflexota bacterium | reverse complement strand
CCGATGCCGGGCAGCCAGACAAACACGAACTGCCCAGGCTCCGCGTCGATCGAATGATCAAAACGCAAGACCGCGACATCACCGGAGTTTTCGACTGCCACTATCCGATAAGGTCGGTGCTTCAAATTGAGACTGTCAAATGTGCGGCGCGGAGTGGGTTCAGTCTTTGCAGACGTAAGTCCCTCGACCATGTTCTCGAAGTAGGCTTTGATTTGAGGCGTATTCAATCCAGCCAGGCTTGTGCCGATGGAGAAGATATCGGCTCCGGCCTCGCGGAACGCGGCCACATCTTGCACGGAACTGATTCCACCGCTGGCAATGATGGGTACGTTGACGGATGCCCGAATTGACCGCACGCACTCCAGGGCGCGCTGCATAATGGCCGGACCGGAAAGCCCTCCGCTGCCGAAACTCAACACCGGCTCGCCCGTATGCTCGTCACGCACGGTGACCGCTGTGGTCGGCCCGATGGCGGCTATCGCGTCCGCACCGGCCTTCACCAGGCTCTCCGCCCACTTGCCGATGTCGCCCACATTCGGGGTCAATTTCACCACGATGGGGAGATCTATTGCGTTCCTAACCTGCCGGGTGATTTCAACGGTCAGGTCGCTTTGTCTCGCTACGACCTCGCCGTACTCAAGCGAATGGGGGCAGCAGAAGTTGAGCTCGATGCCATCCGCGACTTCCGATACCGCCTTCGCGACTTCAACAAAGTCGTCCGCGGTTGCGCCGAAGACCGAGACAAGAAGGAACTTGTCTTTCAACGGGAATATCTGTTTCATTTCATCGACCCAGGCACGGTAACCCATCGTTGAAAGGCCGATGGCGCTGGAAATCCCGTCCGTCGAATACTGGCTCACGACCGGTTCCGCGTAACCGTTGAACGGGGTCTTGCCGACGCTCTTCGTGGTGATCATCCCAATTGGCACTTCGCGTGCAAACCGTACGATCGTGTCCGGATTAGTGGTCACAATGCCCGAGGGAATGGTAAAGGGGGGCCAAATGCGCTTGTGGCCAAGGGCCACTGGCTTGACGTCTTCCATAGTTCCTGCCTTAGTCTTCGGCGACAGTCGAACGAGGGAGGAGTGGGACCGCTCAGAGGCGGGGAATCGACATTCCGCCGTCGACCATGACGACGCTGCCCGTGCTGTATGCGAGGTCGCCCCGGACGAGCATTGCCACAGCTCTACCAACGTCTTCGGTCGTGCCCCAGCGAGGTTGGAGGAGCAGGCCCTCGGCGATGAGGCGGTCGTACTTCTCTTTCGCGCCCGAGCTCATGTCGGTCCAGACGATCCCTGGCCGGACCTCGAAGACGGGAATGCCGAACTCGGCAAGCCGAACGGCCCATAGACGGCTGTGCATGCTCAGCCCCGCCTTGGAAATGCAGTAGTCACCGCGGTTGGTGGACGGAACCGTGGCCGAGATGGAGCTGACGGTCACGATGCAGCCCGAGAACTCGCGCTGCCCGCTCTGCTCGATCATCCAGCGAGCGGCCGCTTGAGTCAGGAAGTAGGGTCCCTGGAGGTTGATGCGAATGAGCCGCTCGAAGCTGTCCTCTGCGGCCTCGAGGATGTCGGCCCGAACGGTAGGGCCGACCCCGGCATTGTTGACCAGGATGTCGAGCCTGCCGAACCGATCGCGGATCGCGTCGAGCAGGCGCTTACGGTCGTCGGCGCTGCTGATGTCCGCGTCGACGTAGAGGATGTCGACGCCGCCCGCCCGCAGCTCCGTGAGCACTGGCTCCACCTCTTCGGACGACCGCAGGTCGTCCAAGACCAGATCGCAGCCCTCGTGAGCAAGGGCCGTGGCTATGCCCAGGCCGATGCCACGGGCGCCGCCAGTTACCAGCGCGACTCGCCTGTCAGCCATCTCGGGACGCACCTCCATATGGGCCGAAGAACGTGTGGTAGGCCTCCCCGCGCGCGGCCCGCCCGACATAGACCGCCAGCTCGCGAAGGTGGTAGTCGCCCCACATGCTCGATTCGCCAAAGGGCACGTGGTGCCCCTTCGGGACGAAGTCCCAGCCGTTCGGCCGGTGATAGACGGAGTGGAGCAGCAGGCCCTGGTGGCGGGGGTCATGACTAAGGTAGGGCTCGGCAAAGATGGTCCGGGCGACGTTGAGGCCGGCCTGCCAGTACCGGTGCCCGCTCGCCTGGCCGCGGCGCGTCAGCTCGTGGCCGAGTCTCAGGAGGCCCTGGGCGGCGATTGCGGCGGCCGAGCTGTCGACTGGTTCGTAGTCATTGTCAGGCTGGGCAGGACGGGACAGGTAGTCGCCGAGCTTCGACAGCCCTGGGGCCCCCGTGTCCCAGTAGGGCACGCCGTCGGTCGGCGTGCTGGCGATGTACATGTCGCTCGCGGCCTCGGCGGCTTCGCGAACGAAGCCCTCGATGTCGGAACGGCCGCCCAGCGGCTCGAGCTCGGCGTCGGTCCGGCTCGCCAGCCATTCGAGCTCCTCTGCGAACCCGAGCATCGCCCAGGCGAGGCCTCGAGTCCAGGTCGTGAACGGCGAGTAGCCCTGCTGCGAGCTGGGGCAGCGGTACACGCCGTCCTTCGTGTTGAAGATGCTCTCGTGGGCCACTCGGCCGCGCAGGTCGTAAACGTCGCGGCCAGTCCCGAAGTAGACGGAATACCTGGCGGTTGCCCGAGCGTGGGCGACGAGTCGCTCCAGCAGCGAGACGCGCTCGTCATGCTCGCTCATCAGCACTCCGCCCAGCTGGTGCGCCACCGCCAGCGACCGCAGCGACCTGACGGTGTCGACGAAGAGGGAGTGGGGCCCGTTGAACGAATAGATGAAGCCGCCATCGACGGTGCGGGTCCACCGCGCAGCCTGAACCGCACCGCTGACCTGGAGCGCCAGCTCCAGGGCTCGCATCTCATCCGGGCTCGCGTCGATCCGCCCCTCCCTGGCGAGCCGCCAGAGATTGCCGTACGTGCTGACATTGTTGAAGCCGTGGTCGTGGACGCCCATGTGGGTCAGGTGAACGGCCATCCGGGTCCAGGTCGCTTCTCTGCCCATTGCCAGGAACGGCTCTTCGCCGGTCGCGTCGAACTGGAGGAGGGCAGACCCGAACTGGAAGCCCTGGGTCCACTCGGTCCAGCCTCTAGCGGTATAGAGGCCTTCGACGGTGAAGACCGGCGCCCCGCTGCCTGGAGGCCAGGCGGCCTCTATGGAACGCAACTTGGGCGCGGATGCCTCCCAGACCCGCTGGATGGGAGCCAGCAGATCGGCGGCCTCGAGGTTCTCTATCTGCAAGGTCGCGCTCCTCGTGTCTGGTCCATAGTCGATTCGGGGCCNNGGCCCAAAAGAAAGCGTTTTCTTCTGGCGCACCACAGGATATAGTCCCTAGGAGCGACCCGCAAGCGCCCCATTGGAATCCACATCGAGGGCTTGCATGAACGTTGTCGACCAGATTGGACGTCTCGGGCTGGTGCCGGTCGTCGAGATACCCGACGCGGCGTTGGCCGGCCCTCTCGGTCAGGCGTTGCTCGCGGGCGGGCTGCCCTGCGCCGAGATCACATTCCGCACGTCTTCGGCCGCAGCGGCCATCGCGGTCCTGCGGCGGGAGTGCCCGGATCTGCTGGTCGGGGCGGGAACCGTCCTCACGCCAGCGCAGGTGGATGCCGCGGCCGATGCTGGAGCGGCCTTCATCGTCGCCCCTGGCTTCAATCCTGTGACGCTGGAACGAGCTCGGGCTCGCGGGCTGCCAATGATCCCGGGCGTGTGCACCCCGACCGAGATCGAGCAGGCGCTCTCTCACGGAGTGGACGTGCTGAAGTTCTTTCCGGCCGAGGCGGCTGGCGGGGTGGCGTTTCTGCGGGCCGTCTCGGCGCCGTACAAGAACGTTCGCTTCATACCGACTGGCGGCGTAAGCGCCTCCAACCTGGCTTCGTACCTGGCGTTGCCGCAGGTCCTGGCCTGCGGTGGCAGCTGGATGGTGAGCCAGGGCCTGTTGTTGCGCGGCGACTTCGAGGCGATTCGCCGGCTCACGTCGGAGGCCGTCNNGGGATGACATTGGAGATTCGATCGGCCCAGAGCTGCCGGTGGGACATCGTCTCGCTTGGCGAGGTCATGCTTCGTCTCGATCCGGGCGAGGAACGGATCGCCACGACCCGCACGTTTCGGGCCTGGGAAGGCGGCGGCGAGTACAACGTAGCCCGCGGCCTCCGTCGAGTCTTCGGAATGCGAGCGGCGATCGTGACCGCTCTCGCGGACAATCCGGTAGGCCGTCTCGTCGAGGACCTCATGCTCGAAGGCGGCGTGGACCTCTCGCACGTCCGTTGGGTGGCCGACGACGGGGTCGGACGGACCGTGCGCAACGGGCTGAACTTCACGGAGCGCGGCTTCGGCGTCCGAGCGGCACTCGGCTGCTCCGATCGGGGCCACACGGCCGTCTCGCAGCTCCGGGCCGGTGAGATCGACTGGGACACTATCTTTGGGACCGAGGGCGCGCGCTGGTTTCACACGGGCGGCATCTTCGCGGCGCTCTCGGAGACGACCCCAGCTGTCGCCGAGGAGGCGATTCGGGCTGCCCGCCGTCACGGCACAATCGTCAGCTACGACCTGAATTACCGCGCCTCGCTGTGGCAGTCGATCGGTGGCCAGGCCAGGGCACGCGAGGTCAACACGGCGCTGGCGCCCCTAGTCGACGTCATGCTCGGCAACGAGGAGGATTTCACGGCGGCCCTGGGCTTCGCGGTCGAGGGCGTCGACGCGAACCTCTCGGCCCTGGATCCGACGAACTTCGGACGCATGATCGATCGCGTCGTCACGAGCTACCCGAACCTGAAGGTGGTCGCCACCACGCTGCGAGCTGCCACGACGGCCACGCGCAACGACTGGGGCGCCGTGTGCTGGCAGGACGGCCGACTNNGCGTCCGGGTTGGTCTACGCTTTTCTACGAGGCTACGGCCCGGATCGAGCGGTCGAGTACGGCGCGGCGCATGGCGCTCTGGCGATGACGACGCCCGGCGACACATCCATGGCGACCCTGGCCGAGGTGGAGCGAGTCGTGGGAGGCGGAGGCGCCCGTGTCCAACGCTGATCGGCCATCGCAACACCTCCCGCCTCCCCGCCAAGGGCAAGCGGGGGGGGTCGTTGCTCAACTAGACTCTCCGAAGAGGGACACCACGAAACGGAAGAGGAGCTCGGACGGGTGACCGCCAACATCAGCGACGTCGCGAGGCGGGCGCATGTGTCTGTTGCCACCGTGTCGCGGGTGCTGAACGACAACTATCCAGTTGCCGCCCCAACACGTGAGCGCGTCGAGGAGGCGGTCCGCGACCTGGGCTACGTGGCAAACGCCCATGCGAGGGCTTTGATCACGGCGACGAGCGGAACCGTCGGCGTTCTCCTGCACGACGTCTCCGACCCGTATTTCGCCGAGATCGTGCGAGGCATCCAGGAAGTCGCCGACGAGGCTGGCAGACTCCTCGTGCTGTGCAGCTCTCTGCGCGATCCGTCGCGCGAGATCGCCTACATCAAGATGCTGCGCGGCCAGAGGGTCGACGCGGTAATCCTGACAAGTGGGTATATCGAGGACGACGAGTTCGTCGTCGCGCTGCAGGAGCAAGCCCGTGGCCTCCGCGCGCAGGGCAGTCGCCTGGTTCTTTGCGGCGGGTACCCGATTCGCGCGCCCGCCGTGGCTCCCGACAACGCTGGAGGTGCCTTCCGGGTAACGCGAGAGCTCCTCCAGGTCGGTCACGTGAGGATTGCGCACTTGGCCGGTCCTCCTCGGTTCAGCACGACCGAAGACCGGCTTCGCGGCTATCAAGGAGCTTTGGCGTCGTTCGGACTGGAGCCTGAGCCTGAGCTCATCGTCACCGGCGACTTTACCCGCCAGGGCGGCTACGACGCCTGCCTCAAGCTGATCGACTCCCGTGCCCAGTTCAGCGCCATCTTCGCCGCCAACGACATCATGGCAATCGGTGTCCTCGCTGCGCTGCGCGAGCGAGGACTCGAAGTGCCCCGCGACATCTCTCTTGTTGGCTTCGACGACATCCCTATCTCGCGTGACCTGACCCCGCCCCTTACGACCGTTGCTGTGCCTATGGCGGAGATCGGTCGCCGGGCTATGCAGCTCGCGCTGTGTCAGCCGCCGCCAGAAGACTCGGTGACACGATTGCCTACCCAGCTCGTGCGCCGGTCCTCGGTGGCGCCGGTCCGAGGAGCCGAATCGGCGGAGTTAGCTCCCGCCCGCTGACGCCGGCGCCGTCCGCGCTGCTCCTTCCCCTGGTGCATGCGGCCAGAACTTCCGCACGATCCCATCTAATTCGGGCTTGACAGAACCTTCCCGATGCCTATGGTAGTAAAGGTTTTCTGCCGCCGTCCTCGGGGTCCTGGCCCTCGGTCTACCGACACGACCATCAACCAGCCAGAGGCGGTTCTCGCGCGGGCCAGGGCAGGGAAGAAGCCAAAGGCAAAAAGTCCAAGCCCACGCTCAGAAGCAGACAGCCTGAGCTGGGACCTCTTGGAGGCTGTCGCCTTAAGACATCGCCTCGGACTGAGGCATTGAGCTATCGGAGGGCATGGTCGATGTCGTGGAGCCTCAAGATGCCAGGAGGTAATCGTTGAACAGTCGCCGTGTCGGCGTGATCATGAACGGCATTACCGGCCGGATGGGCCAGAACCAGCATCTGGTTCGCTCGATCCTCGAAATCCGAGCCCAGGGCGGAGTTCGGATTGGCGAGGGCGAGGTCATCGTCCCGGATCCCATCCTGGTCGGCCGGAACGA
>PMIQ01000044.1 GCA_003157175.1 Chloroflexota bacterium | reverse complement strand
AGCCTGGGCAACTTCCTCGACCCGGTGGACGTGGTCCGCACCCTCGGCGCCGACGGCGCTCGGTACGTGACGCTGCGCGAGGTGCCGTTCGATCGGGATGCCGACGTGTCGTGGGATTCCTTCGTTCGCCGCTACAACGCCGATCTGGCGAACAACTTCGGCAACCTCGTCAACCGAACCGTCTCGATGGTCAACCGCTATTTCGGCGGCGAGCGGCCGGCCCCCAGCCACGGCAGCCTGCAAGTGGCGTCGATGCATGCGTTGCCCGCCTACCGAGAGAAGCTCGAAGCGTGCCAGCTCGGCGATGCGTTGGCGGCATTGTGGGGTTTCGTCGACGCCGCCAACCGCGAGGTCGACCTCGAGCAGCCGTGGGTTCTCGCCAAAGAGATGAAGGCCGGTGTCGAGGGCAAGGCCGAGCGCCTGCGCAACGTTCTGGGCGATCTCGTCGAGGCCTGTCGGTTGATCGGCCTGGCCGTGGCTCCGTTCATGCCGACAGCCGCGCCGAGGGTCCTGGCACAACTCGGGTACGAGTATCCCTATGGTGCCGATGGCAACGGCGGCCCCGGCGTGCTTCCACTCTTGGAGTGGGGAGCCGGCTTCGTTCCCGGCGGTCGGGTGGCCACCGCCGAGCCGCTGTTCCCGCGGATCGAGACCGAGGCCGCGACACCGGCCGCCGGGTAGCCCGGGCGGGCTGAGATGCGCTTGATCGACAGCCACGCCCACCTCCAGTCGGACCCGTTCGAGACCGACAGGGCGGCCACAGTCGAGGCCTCTTTCGATGCCGGGATCGAACGTCTGCTCGTGCCCGGTTGGGACGCCGGGTCGTCCGCCCGGGCGCTGGCGATGGCGCTGGCCGATCCCAGGATCGACGCGGCAGTGGGCGTCCACCCGCACGACGCCTCGGCCTGTTCCGAGGCCGACTGGGCGGAGATCGTCCATCTGGCCGCCGATCCGCGCGCCGTGGCGATAGGGGAGACTGGCCTCGACTTCGACCGCATGCACTCCCCGCAGGAAGAGCAGCTCGCCAACCTGCGGCGTCACCTGCGCCTGGCCCTGGACACCGGCAAGCCGGCGATCCTGCATTGCCGGTCCGCGGCGGGGCAACGTGACGCCCAGGACGCGCTTCTGTCCGAGTTGCGTGCGGCCGGCTTCGGGGGATCGCCCTCTGCGGTGGCATTCGGCACCCGCCCGCCCGCGCTGCTGCACTCCTTCTCGGGCCCCGTCGACTACGCCGCAGCCGCGCTGGAACTTGGGCTCGCCGTCTCGTTCAGCGGCCTGGTCTTCCGTCGCGGAGAGGAGGCGTCCGCGGACGTCGCCCGGCTGGTCCCCGGGGAGCGGCTGCTGATCGAGACCGACTCTCCGTATCTCGCGCCACCCGGCGTTCCGCGTGGCTCCGTGCCCGGCTTCGGGGGCCGGCGCAATTCGCCGCCGTGGGTCCGCGTCACCGGGGAGTGGCTCGCGCAGCAGCGCGGCCAGAGCCCCGATAGCATTGGGTCGGGCCTCGTCGCCGCGTACGACGCCACTTTCCGGCGCCCCTCCCCGGGCTGAGGGCAGGCGCCAGGCCAGCGGCGCGGACCGCGGGATGATAGCTATCGAGGAGACGCCATGACGGACCGGAGCTTCCAGCACGCCAACGACCAGGCGCGAGCGCGGCTTGCCCGCCTCGTCGCGACTCTGACGCCGGCTCAACTGGCGGTCGACCTGGGCGGCGGCTGGACCGTGGCTTCGGCCCTGACGCACACGGGCTTCTGGGATCGCTGGCAAGCCGCTCGCTGGACGGAGATGCTAGCCGGGCGGTGGTCCGCCCAGGACGAGTCGGTCATCGCGGCCGAGCACCTGGCCAACGCCGCGCTCGACCCATACTGGGCGGGCATCGGCTCAGGTCGGATCGTGGCCCTGGCGCTCGAGGCGGCGACGGAGCTCGACGCACTCATCGCCGGCGCCCCGGACGCGACCGTCGAGGCCCTGGCGGGTACGCCCAGCGCCTATCTGCTGAACCGCCATCGCCACCGCGGCGAGCACCTCGACCAGATCGAGCGGGCGCTCGGGATCGTTGCCCCCAGGGCCGTTGACCGAAGTTTCGTGGCGCGGAATGCCGCCAGCCGGCAACGCCTCGCCTCAATAGTGGAATGCCTGCGCGAGTCGGACATGGCGTTGATCACCGAAGAGGGCGGTTGGACCGTTGCCCAGGCCCTGGCTCATGTGGCGTTCTGGGATCGCTCAACCGCGGCGCGCTGGAGAGCGGCTCAGGCGGCCGCTGACGAAGGCGAGCCCCCGGATCCATTCCAGATCCCATACGCGCTGCTCGATGGCCTGAACCCGCCCCTGGCGGAAATGGTGGATGCCTGGTCCGGGCGATTGGGTGCGGCCATCGGCCGGGAGACCCTCGCCGCCGCCGCGGCGGTCGACGCGATCATCGAGTCGCTGGCGGATAGCCTGCCGGATTCGTTGCTCGCCGAGAAGCCCAACCTCGTCGGGCGCTGGACTCATCGCGAGGCGCACATCGAGCAGGTGGAGCGGGCGCTTGCCGCAGGCCGTCCCGCGGCGGCGCCGGTCGATCGCTCGTTCGACGCCCGCAACGAGGCGAGCCTGGCTCGGCTGCGCGAGTTCGTGGGCGGTCTTTCGGCGGCGGATCTGGCTCTGTCCTCCGGCGAAGGCTCATGGACCGTCGGCCAGACGCTCGGGCACCTAGCGTTCTGGGACCGCTTCCTCGAGGCACGATGGCGAGCGGCCGTTGCGGCCGAACCCGGTGGGCAGCCGACCTTCCTGCCGCACGAGCTGGCCGATCTCATCAACGACGGTCTTCCGCCTACCTGGCTCGCGTTTGCGTCGAGCTCGCCGGAGGCGGCCATGGCCGAGACGCTGGAGGCGGCCCAGGCGGTCGATCGCCTGATAGCGGGCCTGCCTGAGACGGCCCCGGTCGAGGCCGTCCTGGCCGATCGACCGGCGCTCCTCGACCGCTCGATCCACCGCCTGGAGCATCTCGAAGAGCTGCAGAAGGTAATCGCCGCGCACCGCGGGGCATGACTGGCGGGCCGGTCCGGCACCACCCGGGCCGCCCTTTTCAGGCGTCGCTCCGGCCGATGCGGCCGCTCGATGTGTGGACGGCGCGCACCACTCTGGTGCATTTCGGCCTATGCGGGCTAGTACCGATGCCGTACGATGGGCTGGTCATATTCTCCCTCCGTCCCAGGGGGACGTTATTTGCCCGGAGGTAGACCCGTGCACCTTTCATCTCGTGGCCAGGGCCTGGCGGAATACGCGCTGATCCTGGCGCTCATCGCGATTCTGGCGATCACCTCGCTGCTTTTCCTGAGTGGCCAGATCGACACGATCCTGAGCAGTATCGGCAACTCGCTCTAGAGTCCAGGACCAGCAGGCCGAAACGGGCGGCACACCAGCCGCCCGTTTCGCGATTCCCGGGCCGTCTCGGACGCCGTGCCGGGCCGCGGCCGCTAGGTCCGCTTCCTGGCCTTCCAGACCTCTTCGCTGGGCCACCGGCGGGCCCACTCCGCGGTGACGTAGGCGTGGCGAGTGGTCGCGCCGGGCGGCGCCTGGATCTCGATCAGGTCCTCGACCTCGAACCCGCTGGCGTGCAGGAGCCCGATCATCTCGCCGTGGGCGAGGTGGAACTCGACCGATTCGTCGCTCGACCATTCGAACCGGTACGACCCGAACTGGTCGCGCAGCAGTCGATCTGTCGCCGGGACGTTCTCCTCGTCCGGCTCGCACAGCATCTGCAGATAGCCGTTGACGAGGAACTCGAGCCGACCGCCGGGCCTCAGGAGACGAGCCGCCTCCGGGATCCAGCGGTATGGGTCCGCCCAGATCGAGGCGCCGTACTCGGAAATCGCGAGATCGAAACCGGCGTCGGGCAGGGGCACGGATTCTGCGCTCCCCAAAAGCAGCGGGAACTCCAGACCGTGCTCGCCTTGAAGACGGCGGGCCGTCCCGAGCTGTTGAGGCGATACGTCGATGGCGACAGGATGAGCGCCGCTGCGGGCCAGCCAGGCCGAGACGTAGGCAGTGCCGCAGCCCAGCTCGATGACGTCCAGCCCGGCAACGCCCTCGATCATTCGAAGCTCGGATTCGGGCATGCGCCAGACGCCCCAGCTCGCCTCGGCGTCGTTCCAGTTGCGTTCGCCGGGTGCGACCCACTCGGGAGCCCAGCGATCCCAGACGGCGCGGTTCCGGCGGACGTGGTCGGGCAGGTCTATCTCGCTCACGGGGCACAGGATGGCAGATGAGGGGCCGGACATGTTCGGATGGGGCGCCGGGGCGTGACGAGCGGCGGAGCCGCGGCGCTTGACAGTCCAACCGGCCCTGGTTAGGCTGTTAGCACTCTCATCGGTAGAGTGCTAATGCGTCGGTGGGAAATCGGAGACGGTGCGGCGCTGTCGTTTACGGCAGTCGCCCGGCCCGAAGTCCCGCCGGTGGAGCATTCAGGCAGAAGCGGCGTCGTCGACCAATCGGCGCCCGAAACGGACCACATCCAGGAGTCGCGACGGCGGCCATGAGCCGGCCCGTCCACAGGAGGAATTGCGCGTTGGCAACGGCCACTGCGACCAGCAAGAAGCTTCGGCCTCTCGGCGATCGCGTCGTCATCAAACCGATCGCTCGAGATGAAATGACCAAGAGCGGCATTGTCCTGCCGGACACGGCCAAGGAGAAGCCGCAGGAGGGCATCATCCTCGCTGCCGGCCCCGGCAAGATTCTCGACGACGGCACTCGCGAGAAGATGGACGTCAAGAAAGGCGACCGGATCCTGTACTCCAAGTACGCCGGCACCGAGTTCAAGGTAGACGGTGAGGAGCTCCTCATCGTAAGCCAGAAGGACATCCTGGCCATCGTCGAGGCGTAGGCGTCAGTCGGGCGACACCGACACCGACACCGACACCGGCCCCGGGCGCGACCCGAGTGGCCGTAGAAGAGCGGAGGACATACAGACTTGGCTAAGCAGCTCGTCTTCGACGAGACCGCTCGTCGATCACTCAAGCGCGGCGTGGACCGTCTGGCCGAGGCCGTCAAAGTGACGATCGGCCCCAAGGGTCGCAACGTCGTTCTGGACAAGAAGTTCGGCGCGCCGACGATCACCAACGACGGCGTCACCATCGCCCGCGACATTGAGCTGGATGACCCGTTCGAGAACATGGGCGCCCAGCTGCTCAAGGAAGTCGCGACCAAGACCGACGACGTGGCCGGTGACGGAACCACGACAGCCGTCGTCCTGGGTCAGGCCATGATCAACGAGGGCATCCGCAACGTTACTGCCGGCGCAAACCCGATGCTGATCCGCATCGGCATCGAGAAGGCCGTCGAGGCCGTCGTCGCGGAGATCAAGAAGCAGTCCCGCCCGATCGACTCGCGTGAGGAGATCGCCGCGATCGCCACGATCTCGGCCGCGGATCCGGAAGTCGGCGACATAATCGCCGAGGTGATGGACAAGGTCGGCAAGGACGGCGTGGTCACGGTCGAGGAAGGCCAGTCCCTCGGGCTCGAGAAGGAATACACCGAGGGCATGCAGTTCGACCGAGGCTACATCTCGGCCTACTTCGTGACCAACCCCGATCGCATGGAAACGGTTCTGGACAACCCCAAGATCCTCATCACAGACCGCAAGATCTCGGCCGTTCCGGACATGCTGCCGGCGCTCGAGAAGGCCGTCCAGATCGGCCGCCCGGTCCTGATCATCGCCGAGGACGTCGACGGTGAGGCCCTGGCCACGCTCGTGGTGAACAAGCTCCGTGGCACCGTCCAGGTCCTGGCCGTCAAGGCCCCGGGCTTCGGCGANNCAAGGAGATGCTCCGCGACATCGCCATCCTGACCGGCGGCACCGTCATCAGCGAGGAGATCGGCCGCAAGCTCGACTCCGTGACGATCGAGGACCTCGGCGAGGCCCGGCGAGTCGTCGCCACCAAGGACGACACCACGATCGTCGATGGCGCCGGCGCGCCCGAAGCGGTCAAGGCCCGGATCGCCCAGATCAAGACCCAGATCGAGGACACCACCTCCGAC
>PMIQ01000110.1 GCA_003157175.1 Chloroflexota bacterium | reverse complement strand
GATCGAACGCCGGAACAGCACGCGCGCTGGCTGCTGGCCCAGCTGCTGAGCTGGCATCGACGCGAAGAGAAGGCGTTCTGGTGGCGTTTCTTCCACCTGATGAACGACCTCACCGACGAGGATCGAATCGTCGAGCGGGAGCCGATCGGCGGGCTGACGCTGGTGGGATGCCTGGGGGCCGTGGCGCGCTCAAAGGTGTACCGGTATCGCTTCCCCGAGCAGGAGCACGCCATCGACGTCGGGACGGAGGTGTGCGACCCGGCCACGGGACGATCGCCGGGGAGCGTGGTGGCACTGGACGCGGCGGCGGGCACTCTGGATCTGCGGCGCGGGCCGAAGACGGACGGACCGCATCCCACTTCCCTCGTGCCGAGCGGGCACGTCGACACGGCGCCGCTCCGCGACAGCCTGCTGCGCATCGGCGAGTGGGTCGCGGAGCATGGCATGGATGGGCCGGGCGAGTACCGCGCCGCTCGGGAGCTGCTGCTCCGACTGGCGCCCGGGGTCCGGGGCGGGGAGCCGCTGTGCCGCCCGGACGAAGAGGCGCTCGACGCCGCGCTCCGGATCGTGCCGGCGCTCGACGGCGCCTGCCTGGCGGTCCAGGGCCCGCCCGGCTCCGGCAAGACGTACCTGGGCGCGGCCGCGATCGTGGAGCTGGTTCGGCGGGGGCAGAAGGTGGGCGTGACTGCCAACAGCCACAAGGTCATCGGCAATCTGCTGGATTCGGTCGCCGAGCGCGCCGCGGAACGCGGCGTGAAGGTGCGCATCGGCCAGAAGACGGACATGAGCGGGGACTGCGCCTCAGACGCCGCCGAGGCATTCGATAGCGCCGCCTCGCTGCTCGGGGCGATCGTCGCCGGCGAGCTGGACGTGGTCGGCGGCACGGCCTGGGTCTGGTCGCGGCCGGATTTCGCCGGGCTGCTGGACGTTCTCGTGGTGGACGAAGCCGGCCAGTTCTCGCTGGCCAACTCCATCGCGGTTTCGCCGGCGGCCCGGAACCTGATTCTGCTCGGCGACCCGCAGCAGCTCGATCAGCCGCTCCAGGGCACACATCCGCCCGGCGCCGAGGCGTCCGCTCTGGGCCACGTGTTGGGCCGGGAATCCACCATGCCCGGCGACCGCGGCCTCTTCCTCGCGCGTACCCGCCGGCTTCATCCGGATCTCTGCCGCTTCACCTCGGAGGTCTTCTACGAGGACCGGCTCAGTTCCGTGCCCGGCCTGGAGAAGCAGGATCTGGAGGCGCGCGGTGGCCGCTCCGGCGCAAAGCCGGGCGCGCCCGACGGCGCGCTCTCGGGCACGGGCGTGCGCTATGTGCCCTCGCGCCACGAAGGCAACACCAGCGAGTCGCCCGAAGAGGCGGAGCTGGTTGCCCGGCTGGTTCGAGGGCTGGTCGAGGGCGAGGCCGTCTGGACCGACAAGGACGGCGCGCGGCATCGGCTGGGCTGGGACGATGTCGTGATCGTCGCTCCGTACAACGCCCAGGTCGCGGAGATCGAGCGGCGGCTGCCGGAGGCCCGGGTCGGGACGGTGGACAAGTTCCAGGGCCAGGANNTACAGCCTCAACCGCCTCAACGTGGCCACCTCACGGGCTCGCTGCCTGGCGGCCGTGGTCGCAAGTCCGGCCCTGGTGAGGGTCCGCGCCCGCACTCCCCGCCAGATGCAGCTCGCCAACGCCCTTTGCCGCTTCCTGGAGCTGGCCGCGCTCTCAGTCGAGCGTCGCTGAGAGACGACAAGGCCTTTCGAGAACCTGACTCGTGGCCCGACGGAGCCGATCCTGACAGTTCCTAGGTCGGCCCCGTCGTCGGTCCGCCGCGCTCGGGCTACTCTATTTCGCGAACGGGCGCGTCCTGGTGTCGGACCCGCCGGCGAGAGGAGACATGAAGATGCAGTACCGCAGGCTCGGCAAGACCGGTCGGGACGTGAGCGCAATCGGCTTCGGCGCGTGGGCGATCGGCGCCGACTGGGGCAAGGTCGACGACGCGGACAGTCTTCGGGCGCTCCACGCGGCCGCCGATGCCGGCGTGACCCTCATAGACACGGCCGATGTCTATGGGGACGGTCGGAGCGAGCGGGTCATCGCTCGATTCCTGCGCGAGCGAAGCGGGGAGCGCTTCTTCGTCGCCACCAAGATGGGACGTCGCGTTCCGCTCGATATGGCCCGGTACACCCCCGAAGCCTTCCGCGCGTGGGTTGATCGAAGCCGCGACAACCTCGGCGTGGATCGCCTCGATCTGGTCCAGCTCCACTGCCTCCCGACGAGCATCTACTACAAGCCGGAGGTCTTCGCCGCCCTCGACGATCTGGTCACCGCCGGCGCGATCGCCAGCTACGGCGTCAGCGTCGAGCGAGTTGAGGAGGGGCTCAAGGCCATCGAGTACCCGGGCGTGGCCTCGGTCCAGATCATCTTCAACATGCTCCGCCAGCGGCCCGCCGACCACTTCCTGGCCGAGGCCAGGCGCCGCGACGTGGGGGTCCTGGCCCGAGTTCCGCTCGCTTCGGGCCTGCTGACGGGCAAGATGAGCAAGCAGACCGCGTTCGACGCATCCGACCACCGGCTGTTCAACCGCCACGGCGAGTCGTTCGACGTGGGCGAGACGTTCGCCGGCGTGGACTACGACACGGGATTGGCGTTCGTCGACGAATTGCGGGGCCTCGTGCCCGCCGGCGCCACGATGGTGCAGATGGCGCTGCGCTGGATCCTCATGTTCGACGGCGTGACGGCGGCGATCCCGGGCGCAAAGTCGGCTGAGCAGGCGAGGGCCAACGCGGCGGCAGCCGACCTGGGCGCTATCCCGCCGGCGACGCTCGAGCGGATCCGGGTCATGTACGAGGAGAGCATCAAGCCACTCGTCCACCAGCGCTGGTAGGCGGGCCGCCTCGCCCCGCTATGCCTTCGGCAGGCGCCCGTAGAGCTCGCGGTAGGTGGCGGAAATGCCGGCGTAGAGCTTGACGTTGACCGGGTCTGGCTCCATCAGGCGGGTGTCGGCAGGCAGCGGCGGGACTCCGTTCACTGTCGAAGGGATGACGCCGCCGGCAACGGCGCCGAGCAACGCGGCGCCCCGAGCCGATCCGTGCTCCGTGGCGCCGAGGGCGACGGGGAGATTCAGCACGTCGGCGATGATCTGCTGCCACAGTCGATTGACGCCGCCGCCCGCGACCACGCCCGAAGTCGGCGCAACCCCGACGCCGCGCATGAGGTCGAGGCCCTCGGCCAGGGCAAACGCCACTCCCTCCAGAACCGCCCGCGTCAGTTCCGGGGCGCCGTGGCTGATCCGCATCCCGACCATCGCGCCTCGCGCGGCCGGATCGAAATGGGGAGTCCGTTCGCCGCGCAGGTACGGCACGAAGATCAGGCCGTCGCTCCCGGCCGGGACCCGGGCGGCCGCCGCCAGCAGCTCCCGGCTGCCGTTGGGGTCGTCGGGGCGGAGCAGGCGAACGACCCAATCGAGCGAGGCCGCGGCCGAGAGGATTGCCGCCATCACGCACCACTGGCCGGGGACCACGTGGGCCAGACCGTGGAGCCGCCCCTCGGGGTCAATGTGCGGCTCCGCCACGGGCGCGAGGACCTGGCCGCCCGTGCCCAGGGAGATCAGCACGGTGCCCTTCGCGTCCTCCTCGCGGGCCATTCCCAGGCCGAGTGCCGCCGCCGGGGCATCGGCTCCGCCCACCGCAACCGCTATCCCGGCCGGCAGACCGAGTGACCTGGCGGCGTCCTCGCGCAGGGACCCGGCCCTCGTCTCCGATTCCATGATCGGCGGCAGCAGCCCGGCATCGATCCCCAGCTTCTGACAGATGTCCGGCGCCCAGGTCCGAGCCTTGAGGTCGAACAGGAGCGTCGCCGAGGCATCGGAGACGTCGCTTGCCACCTCGCCGGTCAGACGCGCCCGCAAGGCATCCTTGGGCTGCACGATCCAACGCGTGCGGGCGAAGATCTCCGGCTCGTGGGTGGCGACCCACATGATCTTGGGTGCCGTGAAGCTGACGTTCGAGCGGTTGCCGGTTCGGGCGACCAGTTCGTGGCGTGGAATTCGCTGCTCTATCTCGGCCGCCTCGGCCTCGGCCCGACCGTCCGACCACATCAGCGCGGATCGAATCGGCACGCCGGCGGCGTCGAGGAAGACGGCGCTGTGCATCTGGCCGGTGAGGCCGAGGGCTACCACGTCCGCGCCGCGCATGCTCGGGCGCGACAGCATCTCGGACATCGCAAGTCGCAGCGCATCCCACCATCGATCCGGGTTCTGCTCCGCGTAGCCGGGCTGACGGGATTCCGTGGCGTACGAGGCCATCGTCACCCCGAGCGCATTGCCCTCTTCGTCCAGGGAGAGCAACTTGACCCGCGACGACCCAAGATCGATCCCGACCGAGACGCGCACCGATACCTCCGCACTGGTCCCCACGACCGCCTACTTGTCAGGTGCTAGGTTACCGCCGGGCGCGCCATCGAGCGGCGCATGCAAGGTGTCGAATCGGTACGCGCCGGCCCCGCGGACCCGACAGCCGACCTGGCGGGGCCCGCCCGCTCAACAAGTGTCGCGCGGCGGCAACGGCCCGGCTTACCGATCGGTGCACGGCCGGCCGATCCGGGTTCAGGAACGCTGGAAGTACGCGGCTACCTCCCAGGGCGTGACCTGGCGCCGATAGGCCTCCCATTCGAGCGACTTGGCCGAACGGAATAGCTCGAGCAGTTCGCTCCCGAGCGCGGAAATGATCACGTCGTCGTCCTCGAGCGCGGCCAGAGCCTCGCCCAGCGAGGCCGGCAGCGGCCTGGTCAGGCTGTGGCCGCCGCCGAAGCCGTGCTCGATCTCCTCGAGCGGCGGCCCGAGCTCGAGGCCCCGGTCCAGGCCGTCCAGGCCGGCGGCGAGCATGGCCATATATGCCAGGTACGGGTTGCAGCTGGGATCGGGGAGGCGCAGCTCCAGGCGCGTCTCGAAGACCTCCGCCGGCGGATCGTCCTGGCGTACCTGGGCAGGCACGCGGATCAAGGCGGAGCGGCTATGGCGTCCCCAGCTGCCGGCGACCGGGGCTTCGTATCCCGGCACGAGTCGTTTGTACGAGTTGACCAGCGGAGCGACCAGCGCGCACAGCCCCGGGGCGTGCTCCAGCTGGCCCGCGGCGAACGCCCGGGCGACGGACGACAGGCCGTAGTCCGCCGTCGGATCGTCGAAGACGCTGCGCCCCGCACGATCGACGAGGACCTGGTGGGTGTGCATTCCAGAGCCCGCGGCGTCGGCCAGTGGCTTGGGCATGAACGTGGCCTGCATGCCGCGTTCGCGAGCCAGCTCCTTGACCGTGGGTTTGAGCGTCGTAACCGTATCCGCGGAAACCAGGGCCGGCAGCATCGGCAGGTCCAGCTCGAACTGCCCGCTCGCGACCTCGTGATGGCTCGACTCGATGTGGATCCCCATAGCCTCCAGGCTGGCCACGATCTCGAGCTCGACCTGGCGAGATCGCCCGCGGGCCCGCTCGAAGTAGCTGCTCGGGTCGTCGGGAAGGGGCTCGACCCCGTCGCCGAGAGGGAAGAGGAAGAACTCGATCTCGGGCGCCACCAGGTAATTGAGCCCGGCCGACTCGGCCTGCTCCAGCAGCGAGCGGAGCACCGCCCGGCCGTCGCCGGGATACGGCTCGCCGGTGGGCGTGACGACCTCGCAGATCAACCTGGCGCAGGGCACTCCAGCCGCCGGTTCCAGGATCGAGAACGTGGACGGGTCGGGGCGCAGATACATGTCCGACTCGACCTCGCGAGCCAGTCCCTCCACGGCCGATCCGTCGAACCACTCACCCGCCGAAAGGATGTGGGCCAGGCGTCGGGCCGGGACCGCCACGGTCTTGACGGCGCCCGTGACGTCAGCGAACTGGAGCTCGATCTGCTCGACTCGGGCATCTTTGGCGGCGGCGACAAGTCGATCGACAGTTCGGCGGTCCAGGTCGTTCAGTCCGCCGTTGCCGTCTTCGGTCGGACCGGCATCGTCGGCCGCGGCTCCCGCGCTGCCTCCGTTCGAGCGGCGCGCCGAGGGTGCTCCCTCGTGTGGCGTGGGTCCGGTTCTGTCGGGCATTTCGTTCCTCCCGCGCGGTCGTGGGCCGTTCGCGCGGCTATGCGTGGGCATGGACGAGAAGATAGGCGATCAGGACGAACAGGATGCTGGCGGCGAGAAACCCTGCGCTGATCCCGAACACGAGCAGAATCAACTTCTGATCGGACGCGCGGGAGACGGGCGCCTCGTCGCCGAAGATGAATTGCGATAACGGCAGGTCCCGCCAGTGATCGAGATCGCTCTCCAGCGAGGCCGCGTCCTCGTAGCGCTCGTCGGGAATCTTGCGCAGACACTTGCGCACGATGCCCTCGATCGGTGGCGGAACCGCGGCGTTGAGCTCGTGGAGCGCCGGGACCGGCGCGTTCAGGTGCTGGCTCATGACCGACAGGGCGTTGTCGCCTTCCCAGGGAACGCGTCCGGCCAGCATCTCGAAGAGCATGACGCCCATGGCGTAGACGTCGGTCCTGGCATCGCCGCGCTTGCCCTGGATCTGTTCGGGCGACATGTAGTCGGGCGTGCCCAGGGCGGTCGAGAACCAACGCCACGTGAGCCTGCGAGCTCCGGCCATCAGGGCCACGCCGAAATCGGTAACCACCAGCCGCCCGTCCGGAGTCACGAGCACGTTCTCGGGCTTGAGGTCGCGATGGAAGACCCCTTGCGAATGAGCGTAGCCCATCGCCGCCGCCAGCTGGCGGCCGAAGTCGACCGCCTGGTCGACCGACAGGCGCTTCTCTCGATTCATGTACGCGCGCAGGGTCTCGCCGTCGACGTATTCCATGACCATGTAGGGCCGGCTGCGGTCGTCGGTGAACTCGAGCGAGCGCTGGATGCCGGGGTGATGGAGGTGGCGGGAGATGTCGAGCTCGCGCCGGAAGCGGTCGAAGGTCGAGACGTCGCCCATGATCGACTCGTGTGGGCACTTCAGCACGACCTGGCGGCCTTTTGGGTCCTCCGCCAGGAAGACGTCGCTGAAGGCACCCGAGCCGATCGCCTTGACGATCGTGAATTGGTCCAGTTTCGCGCCCGGCTGCATGTCAGTCGTGGTCACGAGAACAACCTCCGCCATCCCTGCGGCGCTTCGGGCCGCTGCCCGGCCTCGCGCACGCGGACGGCCATGGCTGTCGCATTATCGTCGCCGCCGCGGTCCAGAGCCAGCTTCACCAGCTGTGCGCATGCGTCGGCGGGCGAGTGGGCCAGCGCTTCCACGATCTCGCTCGCGGTCACGTTGCTCCACAGACCGTCCGAACAGAGCAGGAACGCGTCATCCGCATCGAGACGTTCCGTACGGATGTCGACTCGGACGGTGATGTCGCCTCCGACCGATCGCGTCAGGGCGTAGCGGGCGGGGTGGTCGATGGCCTGCTCCGGAGTGATGATGTGCATCCGGAGCAGCTCCATGACCTGGCTGTGGTCAGCGGTCAGGACCTCGAGCTCGCCGTGATGACGACGGTAGACGCGGCTGTCGCCGACGTGCGCGAGGTGCGCTTCTCCCGGTGTGATGGCCAGGGCGCTGAGCGTGGATTGCATCTTCCGGCCCCCGTGGCCTCCGATGGCGGCGTCGAAGATCGCCTGATTGGCCCGATTGAAGGCAGCCCGCATGGTGCTCGTGAGGCGCCCGTTGCCGGCCCCGTTCTTCTGGGTGTGGTCGAGGCAGGCCTCGATCGCGAGACCCGATGCCACCTCTCCGCCGCCGTATCCGCCGAGACCGTCCGCCACGGCGAACACCAGGCCCATCTCCGAGGTTGCGACCGCCTGTTCGATGGCATACTCCTGCGCCGGCGTGACGAAGGAAGTGTCGCCGTCGAGCGCGGCCCAACCCAGCCGGTCCTCGTTGTGGTCCCGGACGTGACCGTTGACGGACAGGCCCGCGTACTCGACGGCCAGCGCCGCGGTCACGGCTTGCATCTGTCTGGCGACGAAGCTGACATCGGGTTCGACTTCCTGCTTGAGATTGGTCGAAACCGCGCCTGGCAGTCACCTGCCGACGGCGCGGTCTCGAACGTGCGAACGGAGACTGTTACCTCTCCGGGACCACCACCGGAGGTTTGACGAGGAGGCTCTTCTTGGTCGCGGCCGAGTTGAAGATGAGCCAGACGGCGCCGACCACGATCCAGATGACAACCGCGCCGAGGGCGATCAGCGTGTCGGTCTGGGTCGACCCGCCGGCCGAGACGCTCATGAGGACGACTCCGGCGAGCATGCCGACGTTGGCCACCAGCCCCGCCACCGGGACGATCACGTGTTTGACGATGTTCCTCTTGTGCCTTCCCCCAAAGGCGAACAGGACCAGCGCGTTGGTCATGCCGTAGACCAGGAATGTCCCAGTGTTGGACGCCAGGGTGATCTGGAGCAGGTTGTCGGCCGAGAGAACGGCGTATCCGCCCAGGACCGCCGAGATGATCGCCAGGGCGATCACGCCGTAGTGCGGAGTCGCGTGGCGGAAGTGGAGCATGCCCAGCAGAGCCGGGACTTCCCTGTCGCGGCCCATCACGTATGTGATGCGGACGCCGGTATTGAGGCAGGCCAGCGTAGTGCCGATGAGCGCGATCAGGACGCTCAGCGCGAGGATCAGAACGAGGGCCACGCCGGTGCCGCCCAGCATCTGGTCGCCGATGAAGCGGATCATGTCGCCGATCGGGGCAGATGAGGCGGCCGCGGCCGCGTAGCCGCCGACGCTCTTGCCGGTCGCGTCGGTCGCGACGATGCTGCTATTCACGAGGAAGTTAGCCGAAACGTACTCGATGACGTAGGCGACGGCGCCCTGGATGGCGAGGGAGAGTAGAACGGCTCGCCTGACGTCACGTTTGGGGTTGATCGCCTCGGCGCCGAGAGCTGTGACCGACTCGAACCCGACGAGTAGCAGGATGGCGATGGTGCCCTGGAACAGCACGTTGGTGAAGTTGTGCGGCAGGACGACCGAAGCCACGTTGTCATGGGCGTAAGCGAGGTCGGGATGTGTGAGTCGGAACGCGATTGCCAGGATGGAGAACCCGACGAGAGCGGTTAGCTGAATGGCGTTGATGATGACCGCGGTCATCGTTGAGCCGGAGATACCGCGATATGCGATCAACCCGACCAGGGCCGAGAAGACGAACGCCGCCCCAACCTCCGCCGGCTGATTCAACGTCACGCCGAACAGACTCATGATATATACACACAGGATCGCGGTGAACCCGACCATGATGCCCGGGTAGATCCAGTAGTAAAGATGTGAGACCCAACCCACGACGAACTTGGCCAGCCGGGCGAACTTGTAGTGGATCGCCTCCTCCTTCTCGAGGAAGGCAGCTTCGGCGAAGTAATATGAGGATCCGGCGCCGGCCTCCGGGTAGATGTTCGACAGCTCGGCATATGAGAGCGCCGTCAGGAACGCGAGAATCAGAACGAACAGCAGTCCCGGGACCATGTCCATGGCGGTCGTGATACCGCCGTTCTGCTGAACGACCTGGGCCTGAAACGTGGTCCAGAGAAACGCGCCGGGCGCAATCAGCGCCATGGCGTTGATCGTCAGCCCGGTCATCGTCAGGGTGCGCTTCATTTCGGTGCCTGGCGCGGCGGCCATCGTGTCCTCCAATAGGCACACGGCGTAACCTGCGCCGGTCACGAGTCGACCGGTGGCTGCCGTGCCTGGGGCAAGAATGGGCGACCGGGCCGCGAGATTCAGTATTGCGTCAGTGCCGCTTAGGCGGCGGGCGGGTTGCCTTATAGGCCGTCGCAGGTTGTGGCGCGGTTGCGGGCAGAGTGCGAAATCCGCTCGAAATCGAGCTACCGGGGAATCTGCAGCGTCAGGCTGCCAGGTCGCGCCTCTCGAAGGCGACGACGGCGAGGGCCAGGAATAGCGCGGCTACGGCTGCCAGGACGGCCGCGTCGCCCATGTTCAGCCCGTTCCGAAGCGGGTCGTCACCCATGTAGTAGCGGAAGAATGAGAGCGGCCGGATCGCCCCCAGGCCGTCCACGACGGAACTGAGCGCGTCGACCAGGTACATCGCCACCATCAACGCCACGGTCAGGCCGATGGCGGCGCCGCGGTTGCCGGTGGCGGCCGAGATCGCCAGGGCGATATCTCCAAACGCCAGGCCCAGCAGCACGAGCATGACCAGCGCCGCGCCGAGCAGATCCGGCGGCAGAGGACTCGCGCTGATGGCGGCGCCGCCGATCGCAAAGACCCACAGCACGACAACCGCCACCACACTGGCCAGCACGACGGCCAGCCACTTCTCCAGGACGACACGGCGGCGCGACACGGGATATGACAGAAGTATGTCGATGGTGCCGCGCGATTCCTCGCCCGCGGTGAAACCGCTGGCCGTTCCGGCTGCGAATGCAACCAGAGCGGCGGGCAGGATCATCGAGAACAGCTCTATGTGAAGGAAGCCGATGAGAGTGCTGGCATCGCCCATGCTCGCCCCCAGCAGTTTCGCCGCCGGCCCCATCTTCTCGAGCATCGAATTCAGATCGAATAGCTTTGAATAAGTGGGAAACAGAATGGCAAAATAGCCGGTCATTGCCCCACAACCGAGGCTCACCCAGAACGTGGGCCAGCGCAAGTCTCGCACGGTCTTGGTGAAGACGTTACGCAGCAACATGGCCGGCCTCCCCGGCCGCGGTCTTGTCGGCCGCTTCGCCGGATCCGTAGTAGGCCATGAATATCTCTTCGAGGCTCGTGTCGATGCTCCGTATGTTGTGGACCTCGAAACGGGCAGCCGCCTTGATCAACGCGTCGACGCTTCCCATGACCGTGCAACGCAGCGTGCCGTCGGTTACGGCGAGGTCGCGCACGCCGGGCAAGTTGGAAAAGGTTGCCGCGTCGACTGGTCCCCCGAAGTCGATCTCGAGCCGGTGCAACGCCCGAGCCTTGAGGTCCGCGATCGTTTCAACGGCCAGCAGCTTGCCCTCGCGGATGATGCCGACGCGATCGCACAGGTGCTCCACCTCGGGCAGCTGGTGCGACGAGATGAAGACGGTCCGGCCGCCGCTACGGGCCTCCTCACACAGGCGCTCGAATTCGAGCTGCACGAACGGGTCCAGGCCGGCCGTCGGCTCGTCCAGCATCAGCAGCTCCGGGCGGATCATGAACGCGGCGACCAGCCCGACCTTCTGCTTGTTGCCGCGCGAGAGCGTCTTGATTCTCTTGAACGGATCGAGCTCGAGCCGTTCGATCAGGCTGTCGCGGTAGGCCGCGTCCACGTGACCGTGCAGGTTGCCCAGGTAGGTCAGCAGCTGCCGGCCGGTCAGCTCGCTGTAGAGCGACAGCTCGCCCGGCACGTAGCTGATCCGCCGGTCGATGGCGAGCCGGTCCCGATGGATGTCGAGGCCCAGGACCCACGCCTCTCCGCTGCTTGGCCGGATCAGGTCCAGCAGCAGCCTGATCATCGTCGACTTGCCGGCGCCGTTGGGGCCCAGGAAGCCGAAGATCTGGCCTGCCTCGACGACCAGATCGACGTCGACGATGCCGCGCGAACGGCCGTAGCTCTTGGTCAGACCTCGGGTCTCGATCGCGGCCGTCATGCGCGGGAAACTCCTTTCGGGCAATCGAACGCTCTTCCTCGCGGCGTTCGAACAGCTGAGGCGCTCACGCCCGGCGAAGTCTAGAACTTTGGCGCGTCCCGGCTGAGCTCCCGGGCCCTGTCGCCGCAGGACAGCACCCTCAGCGATGCCACGCAGCTGGGTAGACTGCGCTGAGCCTGGCCTGAGCCGGGACCGTGACCCTTGAGGAGCGAGCCAAACATGACGACGATTACCGGGGCGCCGTTCGGCACGGTCGCCGGCAGGGCGGTGGACCTCTACACACTGGCCGGCGATGACGGCGCCACGGTCAAGATCTCGACCTACGGCGGCATCGTCACCTCCTGGATCGCGCCCGACAGGACCAGCCGGCAGGCCGACATCGTCCTCGGCTTCAATGACCTTGCCGGCTATACGAGCGAGAAGTACCTGAAGTCCGGCCCCTACTTCGGCGCGATCATCGGCCGCTACGCCAACCGGATCGCCGCCGCCAGGTTCAACCTGGATGGCGTCGAGCACAAGCTCGCGGTCAACAGCGGCGCGAACAGCCTGCATGGCGGGCGCAGGGGCTTCGACAAGCAGGTCTGGCAGGGCAGGCCCTCGGTCGCCGGCGTGGATGCGGCCCTGGAGCTGACCTACGTGAGCGCCGACGGCGAGGAGGGCTTCCCCGGGCAGCTCTCGGCCAGGGTCGTCTACACGCTGTCCCCGGGCAACGTTCTGCGCCTCGAATACTCGGCCACCACGGACAAGACCACCGTCGTCAACTTCACCAACCACTCCTACTTCAACCTGGCCGGCGAGGGCAGCGGCGACGTCCTGGGCACCGAGGTCCAGATCGCAGCCGGCAGGTTCACGCCCGTGGACGCGAACCTGATCCCGACGGGCGAGCTGCGAGACGTGACCGGCACGCCGTTCGATTTCCGCACGGCGACGGCCATCGGGGCCCGGGTCAACAAGGCCGACGAGCAACTCGAGCTCGGGGACGGGTACGACCACAACTGGGTCGTCGATCGCGGCTCGGAGAAGGGCCTTGTTCCGGCCGCGACCGCGTACGAGCCGCGGAGCGGGCGTCTGCTGGAAGTCTTGACGACCGAGCCCGGGATCCAGCTCTACACCGGCAATCACCTCGATGGAACCTTCGTCGGCAAGGCGGGCAAGCCCTACACGCGACGCAGCGCCTTCTGCCTCGAGACGGAGCACTATCCGGATTCTCCAAACAAGCCCGGCTTCCCGAGCGTGACCCTCGAGCCGGGCGAAACCTACTCGACCACGACCGTCTTCCGGCTCTCGGTAAGGTAGGGCAAACCAGCCTTCGGCATGGTCGGTGCCGACGGCTCCGTCGGTGGCTACTCGGCCGGCCGGTGCGGGCGCCGACCTTGAACGCCCGAACGGTCAGACGGCCTGAACGTCAAAAATGGAAAGCAGCTCCTGGAACTGGTCTCGGACGGTGGCCGCCCGTTCACGATCTGGCGCGCCCGGTCGAGAGTGGTGCTGGTCAGTACTTCCACGGGAAAGGTTTCGGCGCGGCCGCCTCCGGTTTGAACTGGGCTTTGTCGTTCCGTGGGGGCGAAACGCCGAACGCATCGTCGCCGCCGCATCGCACCGGCGCGAAACTCGGCCGGTTGCTCGCCGGTTATCATGGGCCCTCGACTCCATTGGGGGAACAGAGTATCTATGGCCCTGATAGAGACTTCGAGTCTCACGAAGGACTACGGGACGGTCAAGGCCCTTGATCGCCTGGACCTTCAAGTGGAACCCGGGATCATCGGTCTGGTCGGAGCCAACGGCGCCGGCAAGAGCACGCTGATCAAGATCCTGCTCGGCCTGATCCCGCCGTCGAGCGGCCGGGCCTCCGTCCTCGGGCTGGACGTGGTGGCCGACACGCACGAGATCCGCAAGGTCGTGGGCTACATGCCCGAGCACGACTGCCTNNAACGGGGCCGGCAAGAGCACGCTTCTCAAGATACTCCTGGGACTGCTGTCGCCGACGAGCGGCCGGGCCACGGTCCTCGGCATGGATACCGTCCGCGAGACTCGGGCCATCCGGCAGGTCGTCGGCTATATGCCCGAGCACGACTGCCTCCCGCCCGATGTCGGCGCCACCGAGTTCGTGACCCACATGGCCCGCATCTCCGGCCTGCCCCGCACCGCCGCCCGCGAACGAACGGCCGAGGTGCTGAGGCACGTCGGGCTCTACGAGGAGCGCTACCGCCAGATCGGCGGCTACTCGACCGGCATGAAGCAGCGGGTCAAGCTCGCCCAGGCCCTCGCCCACGACCCCAAGCTGCTGCTGCTCGACGAGCCGACCAACGGCCTGGATCCCACCGGCCGCGAAGAGATGCTGGACCTTATCAAGCGCACCGGCACCGATTTCGGCATCTCGGTCGTGGTGGCCTCCCATCTGCTGGGCGAGATCGAGCAGGTCTGCACGTTCCTTCTCGCGATCGATGCCGGTCATCTCCTGAAGGCCGCCCCGATCGCCACTTTCACCCAGCGCACGCCGGTCGTGGCGGTTGAAGTGGAAGAAGGCGCGGACCGGCTGACGGCGGCCCTGACCGGCCGCGGCTTCAAGGCCAGGCAGGAAGAGCAGTGCGTCCTCCTCGTCCTGGAAAGCGAAGCCCTGTACGACGCGGTCCGCGACACGGTCGCCGATCTTGGGCTGCCGCTGGTTCGAGTCCAGCAGGAGCGCCGCCGGCTCGAGGACATCTTCCGCGAGCCCGAGCAGGGGCTGGAACCGGCCGCCGGAGGTGCCCAGTGAGCGCCGGCAACCGCCTGACCGCCAGCTCGCCCGCGGGCAGC
>PMIQ01000138.1 GCA_003157175.1 Chloroflexota bacterium | reverse complement strand
GCCCGGCCCATGACCATGCTCTGGTAGGATGCGAGCATGGAGGGCGTGGTCCTGGTCCTAAATCAGAACTATGAGCCGCTGAACGTGTGCAACCTGCCGCGCGCCTTCCGGCTGGTGTTCGGCGAGCGGGCCGAAGTGCTCGAGTACGACCACCAGGTGATCCGGACGCCGCGGGCAGACTACCGCGCGCCCGCCGTGATCCGCCTCCAGCACCAGATCAAGCGGCCGCGGCCACGGGTGAAGCTCACTCGCCGTGAGATCTTCACGCGCGACGCCTACACATGCCAGTACTGCGGCCACCAGAGTAGCGACCTCACGCTGGACCATGTCGTGCCCCGTCATCGCGGCGGCTCCCACACCTGGGATAACCTGGTCACGGCCTGCAAGTCGTGCAACCATCACAAGGGCGGCAAACTGCTCGACGAGGCCAAACTTCGACTGGCCCGCCGCCCGATCGAGCCACGCTGTGACGTCTACTCGCTCTTCACGCCGTACCTTCGCGAAGACCGCAACGGGAGCTGGCGCTCTTACCTCTTCCTTGGCCACTGATCTCGGGGCCGAAGGGGCCCGGGGGCAGGGAGCGGCGCCGGCGCCGCAGATTCCGACGCCGGTCGCGGAGTTGCTGGCCACTCTCCGGGGGGGCGGGCACTCCGCGTATGTCGTGGGCGGCTGTTTGCGCGACGCGCTGCTCGGCCGCGAACCCGCGGATTGGGACCTGACCACGGACGCGCCCCCGGATCGGATCCAGAGCCTGTTCCCTCGCTCGCTATACGAGAACCGGTTCGGGACGGTGGTCGTGCGTCGTGGCCACGCCCAATACGAGATAACGGCGTTCCGCCGCGACGTTTCGTACTCGGATCACCGCCACCCCGACAGCGTCGAGTTCGGCAGCTCGATCGACGAGGACCTGGCCCGCCGCGACTTCACCATCAACGCGATGGCCTGGGGCGGCCGGCCGGACGTGCCGCCGCTCTTCGTCGACCCGCACGGAGGTCGCGCGGACCTCTCCCTGCGCCTGCTTCGAGCGGTCGGCGACCCGAACCGGAGATTCCGCGAAGACGCCCTGCGAATGGTTCGAGCGGTTCGCCTGGCGGCGACGCTGGACTTCGAGGTCGAAGGCGAGACGCTGGCCTCCATAGCCCGAAACGCCGAGCTGACGCGCCATCTGTCGGGCGAACGGATCGCGGCCGAGCTGCTGAAACTTCTGGCCGCCCCTCGTCCGAGCGTCGGGCTGCGCCTGATGGCGGAGACCGGTTTGCTGGCCGTGATCGCCCCGGACCTCGCCCGCCAGATCGGGATCCCTCAGAACAAAGTCGTCGGTGAAGACCTGTGGGACCACACGTGCAGGACGGTCGACGCGGCACCGAATCGCGGCCTCGTCCGGCTGGCCGCCCTGCTCCACGACATCGGCAAGCCGGACGCCCTCGCCGACGGGCACTTCCACGGCCACGACACGGTGGGCGCCGCGATGGCCCGCGACTACCTCTCGAACTTGCATGCCCCGCGGGCCCTCCAGGAGCGCGTCGCGCACCTGGTTCGGAATCACATGTTCTCCTACCAGTCGAACTGGAGCGACGCCGCCGTCAGGCGCTTCATTCGAAAGGTCGGCCCCGGCTCGATCGACGATCTGCTGGCGCTGCGGGCTGCCGACAACGAGGGCAGCGGGCTCTCGGCCGAGGCCGGACTCCTGCCGGAATTGGAACGGCGGGTCCGCGATGAGCTGGCCGCGCACGCCGTCCTGGGGCGGAACCAGCTGGCCGTCGACGGCAACGACCTCAGGTCGGAGCTGGGCATCCGGCCCGGTCGGATGCTCGGCCGGATCCTGGACGAGCTCACGGAGCGAGTGATCGCCGAGCCGGCGCTCAACGATCGTGCGATCCTGCTGGAGCTTGCCCGCGCGCTGGCCGATAGCCAGGCGGGCGGAGAATCGGACGACCCCTCGTCGGGTCGTATGAACGAGGCGCCTTGATGTTCGAAGTGCTGTTGCAGGCCGACAGGGCCCTGGCGAGCGGAGCGCTCGACCAGGCCGAGCGGTCGTACTGGCAGCTGATCGAGCTGGACCCCACGAACGCCATCGCGGTCGCGGGTCTGGCCCGCATCTCCATGGAGCGCGGCGACCATCGCCTGGCCCGGACTTTCGCCGACCGCGCTCTCGTGATGGACCCCGAGATGGTCGCGGCGAAGAGGATCCTCGAGACTCTGAAAGGGGGCTCACCCGGAGAGCCCGCCTCGGACCTGCCGGATTTTCCGCTGCTGGCCGCGCAGCGCTTGGAGGCGTTGGGCCGGCGGCGCGTTGCGGCCGCGGAGGAAGAGGCCGTGGTCGACGAGCGGGCCTGCGGCGGCAAGCCGGGGAAGCCGGGCGAAGATGGGGCGGACGAAATCCGCACGTCCCTGCCGCAACTCCCCGTCGAACAGCCGACGGAGCGGCGCCAGGCCGGTCGTCGGGCTGCGGCCGCGCCGGAGGCGGCCGCAGCGGAGGCGGCTGCGCCACCGCAGGCGCCACCTCGTTCCAAGGCGCATCAGGCTCTCGGGGAACGAGCCCGTCGCAACCTGTTGCCGGACGACCAGAAGCCGCCACCGCGTTCGGAAGACCCGTTCGCCGCCGCGGAGTCCGCCGCGGCGATCGAGGCTGTCGACGAAACGGACGACGTGGTCATCGAGGCGCACGTAGGGCGCCTCCCGAGCTCTCACGGGGACAAGATGGGCGCGGTTCTCGGGGCGGCCGATGCCCGGGGCGAAGACGAGAGCGTCGCCATGCGCGTCGCGCTCGTGCCGGACGCGACCCGACTCGCGGCAGCTGAGCTGGCCGAGGCCACGTTCGGCGCGATCGATGCCACGGGCGAAGACGAGACCATCGCCATGAGGGTCGCGCTCGTCGGAGATGCGACTCAGCTCGAGGCCGCCGAGATGGGCGCGGCCGAG
>PMIQ01000033.1 GCA_003157175.1 Chloroflexota bacterium | reverse complement strand
TGTCGCGCCCGAAGCGGTCGCGCCTCCGGAGCCTGCGGGCGCGCCCGATTTGGCTACAGCGACGGTCGTCCCGGTGTCCGCAGCCGAACTCGCGCCCGCGCCCGAGGCCGTGCCTGAATCGCCCGTGCCGGCCGCCGCGAACGCGTGGGACGGCGAGGTCCAGGCCGGTGCTGAGAATCTCGACGCCGGCGACGCCCTCCTGGCCGCCCTCCACTTTGCCGTGGCCCTCCGGATGTCACCGGAATCCGCGCAAGCCGTCCTTGACGGCATCGGTGCGCGCGGCGACCTGGCTCTGGAGCTGGTCCGCGGAGACGCGTTGAGACTGCTGGGCAATGAGTCCGACGCCGGGCAGGCCTACGCATCGGTCGCGTCCAGGCTGGGCAAGAGCGAGCCCGCCGCCCCCGAGCCCGCCGCCCCCGAGCCCGCCGCCCCCGAGCCCGCCGCCCGAGCGGACGCTGGCGAGCAACCGCGCTCGATCAAGTGGGAATGAGGGCTCGTCCCCGGTAGGCGCGGCCAACCGGCAAGGCCCAGCTCCGGAGATCGGCGCTCGACCTGTCGATCCGGGCTAAACTCCCCGTCGTATCAACCAACCGCAGCGGTATCTGTCCAGTGACCGAGCGTACCCTCGTCCTCGTCAAGCCCGACGGCGTCCAGCGCCAGCTTGTCGGCCGGATACTCGCCCGCTATGAAGAGCGGGGCCTGCGGATCGTCGGGCTGAAGCTCGTCAAAGTCGATCGCGAGCTGGCGGAGCGGCACTACGCCGTCCATAAAGGCAAGCCCTTTTTCGAGGGTCTCGTCGACTTCATCACCTCGGGCCCGCTCGTCGCCGCGGCACTCGAGGGTCCGGACGCGATCGCCATGGTCAGGTCGATGAACGGCGCGACCAAACCGGTCGACGCCGTCCCGGGAACGATTCGCGGCGACCTGGCTGTCGAGATGGGGCAGAATCTGGTCCACGCCTCGGACAGCGCAGAGAGCGCCGCCACCGAGCTGAGCATCTGGTTCACCGCCGGCGAGCTGGTCTCGTACCGGCGCGACATCGACCGCTGGGTCCTCGGCCCAAGGTCCTGAAGCCCGATCTCTGGCTTCGGGCGATCCGCGGCCTCGAGCTGAATCCCGGCTTCGCGGGCCTCTAGTTGCCGACGGTGGCTTCCGGCGAACCACTCGCCGCGGCAGATGGCGCGGGACTGGGGCCCGGAGTGGGGAAGAGCGACAGCGGGAGCGTCGGGCCTGGCGACGGCCCCGTCGACGGCTCCCCCGTGGGCTGCTGTCCGCTGCCCATCGAGCTCGGGTTGGGTGGGGGTGCGGCGGCGCCGTCCAGTGCGATCCCCGATTGCGAGGCGTCCGAAGCCCCAAACCCGCCCGCGGCTACGACTGCGGCGATCACCGCCGTCGCCAGCACGAGAAGGCTTGCCTCCAGCGGCCGGTTCATGCGCCACGCTGCCGCCAGCCGGTGCCGGATTGAGAAGCGCGGACGACGATGCGGGGCGCCTTCGGCTGCGCTTGTGGTTGACGCGGCCGGACTCGAGTCGATGTGAACGGTGGAGGCCGCCGCCGCATCCGTCGCCTCGCCCGTCGCCGGCTCAATCGCCGCCACCTCGACCGCCTCGTCCGCGACCTTCGACAGACGTGGCCAGTGCGGCCAGTCTCCCGCGGCCCGCCGGACCGTGGCCGTCGGGGTCATCACGCCAACTGCCAGCAGCCGGACGTAGTAGGCCAGCGCCAGCAGCAGCGCGGCCGTCCCGAGGAAATGCATCCAGTCAGGCAGACCCAGGCTGACGAGCGTGTCGCGCGCCTCGAACACGGGACTTCCCGGCCAGCCCAGCGTCGCCGCCACGATCGCCGCAAGGGCCAGGCCGAGAATGGGCGCACGCCGGAGCCAGCCCCGCAGGTCGCCCAGACTGGACGACTCGAACGTCCTTGAGACGGCGGCGGCCCAGGCCACCAGTGCCGACTTGGCCACCACGAAGACAAGGAGCCACAGCCGGGCCGGCCCGGCGGCATCGTCGCTGCGGGCCGTCAGGGCAAGCAGGATGAAGCCTGCGTCCTGGACGATCGAATACACGACGATCTCTTCGATCTCGTCGTGGAGCATGGCACCCACCGCGCCCAGGATCAGCGTCGCGACCGCGACGATCTGGACGGCCACCACGGCGCGGTCCAGCCAGTCGCCCGGGACGCCGACGAACGTGCCCGAGCTCCAGCTCAGCGCCACCAGCCCGAAGGCGGTGGGGATCCATACCAGAGAAAGGACCAGGCCGAGGCCTTCGCCGCTGCGGCTGAGGAGTGCCGCCGGCACATGGAACGGCACCGTGCCAGATCGGACGGCGACCGCGCCCGCCAGGACCAGGAATGCCAGGGCTGTGACGAAGCTCGAGTCGTCGCTGTTCCAGTTGGCGTTGGTGCTGACGAACGTCAGCGCGGCCAGAAGCGAAGCCGCTGCGACGAGGGCCAGGGTGCGCAACTCGGCCACGCCCACCGTCATGCCCAGCGGGGTGGAGCGCACACGACTGGCCACGAGCGCGGCAGGCGCCGTGGCGGCTGCCGCGGCGACCAGGGCGACGATCGGGTCCGTCGACGAGATGGCGACGCCCACGCCGGCCAGCGTGGCGAGCGCCGCGGGCGCGAGCCGCTCCGGCCAGCCGGTCACGAGCCCGATCAAGCACAGCAACAGGCTGCTGGCGGTGAGGGCCGTCAGGAAGAACCCGACGAACCAGGTCGTGGACAGCTGCACTTCGCCGACGGTGACGGAGTCGTTCGGGTTCATGACGAGGGCCGCCGCCAGCGCCGCGGCCAGACTGACAATCGCCACCAATCGCGACAGCATCGCGAACGGCTGGGTAAGCAGAGTCAAGAGCATCCCCGCGACGGAGATGGCCAGGAACGCAACGAGCGTCATGGCTTGCCGTGCAGGTTCGGGCGCGAGCGAGTCGGCTTCTTGACGGCCGGCTTGTCCGTCGGCGCCGAAGATGGCACGGCCGGGTGGCGGGCAGCGCCAATCGACGGCCGGCGAACATGCTCCGGCTCCAGAGCTTCCCAGGCGAGCCAGTCGTCGGGGTCGATTGGGTCCGCGGTCATCGGCCTCGGTCGACGCTCCGGCTCGATCGATCGGGTAGGTTGGGAGTCAACTGGAGCCGCCGACCCGGGCTTGACGATGACCTGAAATGGCTTTCCATGGGCCGCAGAGACCCTGCTGGGTGCCGGCACCGGCTGCGCAGCCGGTTGCTCGGCGTCCGCCGCCTCGGCTCCTTCCGCAGAGGCTTCCGGGGCCCCGGGCCTTTCGGCGGCGGCCTCAGCCGCCTCAGCCGAAGGAATGAGCAGGCTCGTGGATCCGGCGATCCCGATGAGGAGCGCGGCCATGGCCAGCTGTCCGAGTGGAGCCGTGGGCCCCGACCAGGCTTCCACCAGCAACGAGCCGCCGAGGGTGAGCAGGGTAACTCCGACGCCCATTCGGAACACGTCACGATCGATCAGCGGCACGACCGCCAGGGCGATCATCGACAGGCCCGCCGCCTGAGCTTCGACTGGCCCGGCCAGCGGGTCGACCGGCGCGATCGCGAGGCCGATTGCGAATGCCGCGACCGCGACGCATCCTTCGGCCACCAGGCCGATGGCGGAGCCGGCGCTGCTGACCGATCCCGAACCGACCGCCGCCCAGAGCAGATACGCGGCCAGCATCGCTCCCAGGATGCGCGCGCTCACCGCCAGCGAGTTTGGCAGGGGCGAGGCCACGAGTGACGCTGCCACCGCCGCCAGCATCAGGCCCAGGACGACGACACGTCCGTCGCGCGCGGCCACCGCGACCACGCCACCAAGCACGACGGCCACGGCGGCGAACACCGCCGGGTCTAGCACGTCGTGGCGGCGCTGGCGATCGGAACGCGCCGGCTAATCACGGCTTCGCCGTGGGCGAGGCGGGCGGCGCCGGCGAAGCCGTCGAAGCCGNNCTTATCGCCCCGAAGGCTCGTGAGTCTTTCGAATCGGCTCGATGATCGCCCAGGACGAAGAGCTGCCCGGCCGCGATCTTCCAGGTGTGGGTCTTCGGATCGGCCGGCACAGTCGGCTGGTCTTGATAGAGGTAGGGCTCGTCGAGCTTCGTCCCGTTGACGAAGACGAAGCCATCGTGGATGTCGACCGTGTCGCCGGCGATGCCGATGACCCGCTTGATGAATGGCGTGCCCGCCGCATCGCTGGCCCAGCCCGGCGGCGGGCTGAAGACGACGATGTCGCCCCGGTGAAAGTCGTCGAAGTGCGGGGTCAGCTTGTCGACCAGAACGTACTGATTCGGCAGGAGCGAGTTCTCCATAGATTGCTGTTGAATCTGGTACGGCTGGGCGACGAACAGCTGGATCACGAGGAAGACGATGAGGGTCAAGAGCAGTGTCTCGAGCACCTCGAAGAGACAGCCCAGCGATCGGTGCTTCACAAGTCCGCGAGTATAGGGGCTGTGCTATCGTCCTGCCCTGTGGAAGTTCAAGACCGAATTGGCTGGCTGAGCAGCGGTCGGTTCATCAGAGCGCTGGCTCCGATCGCGGGCCTTGTCCTCGTGGCGGTCGTCCTCTACAACGCAACGGCCGTCGATCGAGTCCCGCCGACGTACCAGATCCGGTTGAGCGCCCTTTCGCCGGACAGCAATCTCGCCCTGACACTGACCTCGATTGACGTCGTGTTCAGCGAGCAAGTCAAGCGCCAAACCGCCGAGGCGGCCTTTTCAATCGGCCCGAATGTCGCGGTCTCGCCCCACTGGCAGGGCCTGACGCTGATCCTGACCCCGTCGGCCAAGTTGCCTCTCTCGACCACCTTCAAGGTCCATATGGCGGCGGGGGTGCAGGATCTGGCAGGCAACAGCCAGGGCAAGAGCCAGGATCTGACCTTCACGACCGTCGGGGCACCCACCAT
>PMIQ01000211.1 GCA_003157175.1 Chloroflexota bacterium | reverse complement strand
CACTACGCCGACTGCCCCGGCAAGGACAGCTACTGGGCCGTCTTCGTGGCCCGCGGCGGCGGATCGTGGCAGCTCGCGAACCTGGGCATCTCGGCGCTCGTGCTGCACGACGGCGACGCCGAGGGCTTCCGTTACGTGCCCGCTTCTGGGGCGCCGGCCGTGCCCGTTTCGGCCGGCGGAGTGTGCGCCGCCACGGCGGCGCCGGCCCCACATCGAACTGTGGCGCCGGGCGCCTCGTCGCCGTCAGTCGTGGCGACGGCGACGACCGGGCCCGCAGGAGCCTCGGCCGCCGTGACCGACCCGCCCACAGCGGCCTCTTCGCCCGCGGCCGGTGCCGGGGGGGCCGGCGCCGAGGCGACCGGCACCGGGGCGACCGCAACCAGCCGGCCGCCGGCGGCCCCGGCTCCGGCACCGTCGGGTGGCACGGACCTCGGTCTGTTCGCAAGCGCCCTGGTCGGCGGGGGACTGGCCGGGCTGGCCATCCTGAGGCTCGTGGCCGGCCGGCGTCCGGCCTCGTGACCGCCGTCCCCGGCTCGGGCTTGGGCGCGGACTCCATCGAAGGTTCGGCGCCTGCCTCCGAGGCCCACGCCGGCCTGGCCTCCGACGCCGGCCTCGCGCCACGAGCCTGGCTTGTCTGGTCGCTTGCCGCCGTCACCGTCGCGCTTTGCACCGATAACCCTGTCTATCGCGGGCTGGTCGCCCTGGTCGCGCTCAACGTCCTGCTGACGTGGCTGCCGCCCGGGCGCCGGCTGAGGCCGCTCGCGGTGGCCGTGACGCTGGCCGCGGCACTGGCTGCGCTCATCAACCTCCTCGCCGGCCACACTGGCGCCGACGTGCTCGCGCGTCTGCCCGACGCGCTGCCCCTGCTCGGCGGGCCGCTGACGCTCGAATCGCTGGCCTTCGGCGGCGCGATTGGCCTCGGCCTGGTGGCCGCGCTGCTCTCGGTGGCGCCGCTCTCGCTGATCCTCGAGCCACACGACGTCGTCGACGCCATGCCCGCCGCCCTGGAGCGGACCGGGATCGCTGTCGCCACCTCGCTCAACCTGGTCTCGGGCTTCGGGCGAACCTTCACCGAGGTCCGCGACGCGCAGCGAATGCGCGGCTGGAAACCGGGCGGTCTGAGGTCCTGGAACGAGATTCTCGTGCCGGTGGTCCTGACCGCCATCGAGGATTCCGTCCTTCTGGCCGAATCCATGGAGGCCCGTGCATTCGGGGCCGGACGGCGAACGAGTTACGCCACCGCCAGCTTCGGCACAAGAGAGGTCGTCGTCGTGGTGGCGGCCCTTGCGGCCGCGGCGCTGTTCGTCGGCCTGCGAGTCGCCGGCGTGCCGATGGACTGGTATCCGTACCCGACCCTCTCGCTGCCGCCGATCCAGCCGCTGGCGGTCGCCGGCTGCCTGGGCCTCGCGCTGCCCGCGTTTCGGCTGCCGGCGGCTCGTGAGCGCTGCAGATGATGGCGCCGAACGGGAATGCCATCGCTCGACTGGACGGCATTTCCTACTGGTATCCGAACCAGGACGAACCGTCGCTGCGCGCGGTCGACCTCGAGATCGAGCCCGGGTTGACGCTCGTCGCCGGCGACTCCGGCGGCGGCAAGTCCACGCTGCTGCGGCTCTTCAACGGCCTGGTGCCACAGTTCCACGGCGGACGGGTGTCGGGCCGTGCGGAGGTCGCCGGACTGGACCCGCTCCGCTCGCCGATACCGCGGCTGGCGCAGAGAGTCGGGCTCGTCTTCCAGGACGTCGAGACACAATCGGTCTACGGGTCGGTGGCGCGGGAGATCGCCTTCGGCCTGGAGAACCTGGGCGTGGTTCGGGCCGAGATGCGCGACCGAGTCGACGAGACGATGGCGGCGCTCGGGATCGAGGGGTTGGCCGACCGGCGGCTCTCGACCCTCTCCGGCGGGGAGCGGCAGCGCGTGGCGTTGGCCGCGGTCCTGGTGCTGCGGCCGCTTCTCGTGGCGCTGGACGAGCCCACTTCCCAGCTCGATCCGGCGGGGGCCGCGGCGGTGCTGGCGGCATGTCGGCGCCTCGCGGCGGAGGGTCGAGCGGTCGTCGTTGCCGAGCATCGGCTGGAGACGCTCGGCCCGGCCGCGGACCGCACCCTGACCGTGGAGGGTGGCCGGGTCGCGGCCGGCGACGCGCAAGGTGGCGCGGCCCGTGGCGCGGCCCGCGCCACGCCCGGCTACGTGCCCCGCGCCGCCGCCAGATACGCGGCCTGGGAGATGCGCGGCGTGGCGACCGGCCCGGGGCGCGAGGCGGTGCTCGCGGACCTCTCTCTGGCGGGCGGCCCCGGCGAGGTCGTGGCCCTGCTCGGCCCGAACGGCTCCGGCAAGACGACGCTGCTGCGGACGCTGGCGGGGTTGCTCCCGCCGCTGGCGGGCACGGTGCGGCGGCCGGCGGGCCGGACGGCGTACCTGCCGCAGAACCCCGGGGCGCTGCTCCATCTGCCGACGGTCCGTGCGGAAGTTGCCTTGACACTCCGCCGCACCGGCAGCGATCAACGCCCGGAGGCGATGCTGGCCGCCTTCGGCCTCGATCGGCTGGCTGACCGATACCCGCGCGACTTGAGCTCCGGGGAGCGGCAGAGGGCCGCGCTGGCGGCCACGCTGGCCGGCTCGCCGACGCTCGTCCTGCTCGACGAGCCGACCCGGGGCATGGACGCGGCCGCCCGTCGCTCCCTCGCCGCCGCAGTCCGAGCCCTGACCGACCGGGGATCGGCCGTGGTCCTGGCCACTCACGACACGGAGCTGGCCGCGGAGCTGGCGGATCGGACGATCGAGCTGCGCGGCGGCCTCGCCACGGAACTGCGCGCCGGCCTCGCCACGGAACTGCGCGGCGGCCTGCCATGAGCATTGCCGTCGTCTCGCTGGCCGGCATCGTGCTCTTCGTCTGGCCGTTCCTGGGCCTCGGGCTACCGCCGGAAGTGCCCGCCCTGACGGTGACGCTCGGAGCCGTGGCAATGCTCGGGCTAATGGAGGCCGGCGCCCGCCGCCTCGACTCGGGCCGTCTGGCGCTGCTGGCGGCCCTGGCCGCGATCGACGCCGCCCTCCGCCTGGCCCTGGTCAACGGCGTCGGCGGTTTCAGCCCGATCTTCCTGCTGGTCATCTGCGCCGGCTACGAGTTTGGCGCCTCGTACGGGTTCCTGGTCGGCGCGTTCTCGTTGCTCGTGTCGGCCCTCGTTACCGGCGGCATCGGGCCCTGGCTGCCGTACGAAACATTCGCGGTCGGCTGGGTCGGAGCGTCATCGGGCCTCGCCGGTTCGGTCGTGCGCGCGGTTCGACCGAGCCGTCGCTCGTGGCTGCCGGGCAAGCTCGATCTCGGCGTCCTGGTCGGACTGGCGATCGCGACCGGCTTCGCCTATGGCGCCCTGACCGACATCTGGGGCTGGGTCGCCTTCTACCGCGGCGTCGAGAACATCGGTTGGACGCCCGGCCTCTCTGCCCCTGAGGCGCTGGCCCACTTCGGCAGGTATTACACGGCGACTTCGCTGACCTGGGACGCCTTCCGCGCCATCGGCGACGCGCTGGCCGTGCTGGCTCTGGGCACGCCGGTGCTCATGGCCCTGGGCCGACTTCGCGCGCGGCTCGGCTACGAGATCGTGCCGGCGGACTGATCCGATCCCTCGTCGCGGGCGGCCCCGAGCCTGACAGCCTGGCCGTCGCCGGCGAAGAGGCGCCGGCCCATCAGCCACCACAGGGCCAGCAATCCGTAGAGCGACGACGACCACAGCAGCGTCACCACCGGCGCGAGCGGCCCGGCCGCAACCAGGTTCATGGCCCAGACCGCGGTCCAGACGAGCGCGGTGCCGAACCAGGTTGCCAGCAGAGCGCGATCGAAACGGCCGAGCTGGCCGAGGCGCAGGTCGGGGGTCTCCACGGCCAGCAGCAGGCCCACTGCCACCAGAACGAGCGCCTCGTTCCAGAAGCTGTTCTTGGGAGCACCGATCGTCCCTGCCACGAGCGCGAACGCCAGGCCAAGGGCCATGCCGCGCCGCGACTCGAGGCGATCCCTCGCTCGCCACAGCAGCGCCAGGGAGATCAGGGCGAAGGCGACGGTGGCCGCCAGCATCACGAACCCCGGATCGAAGCCGTGATCCCAGAGCGGGGCCGTCCGGCCCGCCGGCAGCACCAGCCTGGAAACGAAGCCGTTGATCGACTGGTTCGTGTAGTAGTTGTCGGCGTCCAGCAGGGACGCAAGCCCGCCGCTTCCGCTGGCGGCCCACGGGGCTACCTCAATTGCGGCCAGGAGGGCGCCGAGGGCCCCGACGGCGAGGCCGGCCGCCGCGCCAATCCGCCGGCCGAGCGCAAGCGGCACGATCAAGACCCCCGGCACGAGCTTGACGATCGCCGCCAGTCCGATCATCAGGCCGCCGCTAAACCGGCGAAGGGGTCGCGTCTCCTCGAGCGCGCAGGCCACGCCCAGGGCGAGAAGCGGAATCAGCACCAGGTTGGCCTGGCCGTTCACGACGGTTCCGTAGACCGGCGGATACAGCCCTGCTCCGAGGGCCAGCGCGAGTCGCCGTCGGCCGAGAGCAGGCGATCGGCCGTGGGCCCAGAGAATCCAGGCGGCGACCGCCAGGCCGAAGACCGCCAGAGAGAGCGAGTTGAAGGCGACGAGCGCCGCGCCAAACGGCAGCGCCGCGAAGGGGACCATGACCAGGGCGAAGGGCAGAGGGTAGGAGTAGCCGCCCCCGACCTGTAGGCTGAGGTGCTGCTGCGCCGCCAGCTCCCGCAGCGCGCCGAGGTCGTATGGAGAGCGGCCCTCCATCACGAGGCGGCCGGCCAGCCAGTAGTCGTGGAAGTCGTTCGAGCCCAGGCGCAGCACCAGCGCCCAGGAAGCCCACCCGACGAGCGGCACGGCGATCGCGGCCAGGGCCAGGAGGGCGCCCTCCGAGCGGCCGCCCCTCGCGGTGGCTCCTGCATCTCTCCCTGCCGACCCAGACAAACGAATCTCCCCAGCATGCCAGCGCGATTAGCCGCAAACGCCCCCTGGGCGTGTCGAAGGCTATCAGAGACCAGCCTACGGCTGGGGCAGCAGAGCCTTCTCCGCCAGCCCGAGCGGCAGGGAGCCGCTCTCCGCCAGCCGGTCGTGGAACTCGCGCATGACCGCCACCGGCGCCGTCGCGGCCGACCCGGCCGGTAGCCCTCGCGACGTGAGGTAGCGGTCGCGGATGCGCAGGATCTCGAGGCAGCCCGTCAGATAGGCGGAGGCCTGCGTCGGCCACCAGCAGTAGCGCCCGACTTCGGCCCGGGCGGTCGGTTCGGGCGTGGCGGTCTTCTCGACCATGAAGGTGACCGCTTCTTCGTACGACATCTCGCCCAGGTGGAGGCTCGTGTCGACGACGATTCGGGCCGCTCGGAAGAGCGTCGCTTTGAGGTGGTTGAGCTCCTGGATCGGCTCGGTGAAGAAGCCGCGCTCGCGCATCAGGCGCTCGGCGTAGAGGCCCCAACCCTCGTTGAAGTAAGGCGTGCCCAGAACCCGGCGCAGCCGCCTGGCCCTGGTCTTGCGAACCACCAGGTGCCAGTGATGGCCCGGGTATGCCTCATGGACCGTGGTCGTCGGGATGTGGCCGAAGCTGTTGGCCGCGAGCCGCTTCTGGATCTCCGCCGCGGAGGCGCCCTCGGGCGCGAACGGGACGAAGAAATGGCCGAGCAGCGACGGCGCGAACGCGGGCGGCGACATGTACGAAGCCACTCCGAGGAGAGGGCGCTGGAACGGCGGCGACGGCAGAACGTCGCAGGACTCGCCCTCGGGGATCGTGACCAGGCCCGTTTCGACCAGGAACTGCCGGGCCTTTGCCGTCCACGCCGCGTAGGTCCGGCGCATCTCCTCCTCGGTCGCCGGGTGGTCCTCATTGGAGCGTTCCAGGACCGCGTTCCACTCGTCTGTGCCCCAGGCCGAGCGCGTGAGGTCGCGCATCTCGGCCGTGAGGCGGTCGTACTCGGTCCGGCCGCGGTCCCGCAGCGAGCGAGCGTCATAAGGCAGCGCCTCGCGCTCGCGCAGGAGCCGCGTGTAGCGCTCCTCGCCGAGCTGCCACGATCCGGTCGCGACGCGGCTCATCTCGTCCAGGTAGGCGGCCCAGTCATCCAGCGCGCGGGCCGCGTCGGCGCCGGCGTCGGCGAGCCTCGCCCTGTTCCTCTCAATGCCCGCCTCCGTGGGGAGCATCTCGCGGACGTACCGCGCCGTCCCGCGGGCCGCGTCCCGACCGCGTCGCAGGATCAACGGATGGGCGAGCTTCGGGTCGAGATTCGCGCGGCCCTGCTCCAGCGCGCGAGAAGCCTGACCGAGGCGCGCCACGGCGGCGTCCACGAGCTCCGGTTCGGGCCGGAGCCGGTGGAGGAACAGCCCGAAGAGCCCGTTGGCGATCGGCCCGCTATAGGCCACGGGGTCGCGGCGCCAGGGCATCCATTCGGCCATGATCGAGCGGCCCGCCATCATCGCCACCGCCAGGTCGCGATCGATCCGCTCCTCCGGCGCGAGGTCGTCGTCCGGCACGGCACCGAAACGGCGGCCCCAGTCGGCGGACCTGGCCTGCCGGCGGTCGAAGGCCTCGGCCGAAAGGTCGTCGAGACGGTCGTCGAACTCGGTTAGACCGAGCCCGCTCGCGCTCACGGGCGAGTCCTCGAACTCCTGGCGCAGGAATTCATCTATCAGCTGATCGAAGTCGGCCATCGAAGTCCTCCCTTTTGGACTGCGGTCATCCTGCCATGATCGAAGCCGACGCGTGCGGGCGAACGACGGACGCGATCCACGCACGGAGGAGGCGATCGATGGCTCTGCGAGAGCCGGTTGGCGGCCTGACGGACAGCTCCTCAGTGAAGCGGGTCTTCGGCGGGCCGATCGAAAAGGACGGCGTCCCGGTCATCCCCGTCGCCAACATCCGCGGGACCTTCGGTGGCGGCGAAGGATCGCCGAGCGCGGCCGATCCCTCGCGGCTTTCGGGGTGGGGCGGCGGCGCGGGGTGGTCCGCCACTCCCGCGGGGACCTACGTGCTCAAGAACGGCGAGATCAGCTGGGTGCCGGCAGTCGACGCGAATCCGTCCGTCCTGCTCGGCTGCCTGACGGGCATCGTCTCGCTGCTCGTGCTGCCGAGCATCGTCCGGACGATCGTCAAACGCGGCTGAGACGCCCAGCGGACGGCTCCCGAAGCAGCCGCACGAACAGCCACCAGACCGCCGGCGGCCCGAACAGGGACGAGGATTCCAGAATCGTGAAGATGGGCGCCAGAGGAATCGACTTCGGCGGTGGGAAGGTCCAATAGAGAGCGAAAATCGCCGAACCGGCCAGCCAGCAGCCGAGCAGGATCAGGCTGGTGCGTCCCAGTCGGGATATGCTCAGGTCGGGCGCCTCGACCGCCAGCAACAGGCCGACGGCCAGGAGGGCGGACGCCTGATTCCAGAAGCTGCCCTTGGGAGCGCCGGCAACGCCGGCCAGGAGCAGGCCGATCTAGAGCCGGAATCGGAAAAGCGGTGGGTCGTGCTGGCCGTCGAGTTCTGGCTGCACGCTATGCGCGATGAGCGGGCCCGAGTCCTGATGGCCGAGCAGTACGAGCGCGCCAGGACAGTCACCGCCGGGTTGATCGCGTCGATCTACGAGACCGCCGGCCAGCAGCCACCCTTGGCGCCCCGCGATCTGGCGATCGTGATCGAGGCGCTCAGCGTTGGCCTGGCTTTCCAGGCGGCGCTCGATCCCGAGCACGTCCGGATGGGCCTCCAGGCCGAGGTCATCACCCGGCTGCTCCGGCTCCCAACGCCCGACATTGCGGCGGCAGCAACCGCGCCCAGCGCGTCCCAGCCCGCCGAAGCGCCAGGTTCGAACGTTTGAACGGTCGACGCCCTCCCGGAGGGAGATCGGGAGGGCGTCAGGGAGCGGATTGGGCGGGAGTCTCGGGACGCGGCGCAGAGGAGGCGACACCCGCGTCCCGTGGTTGTATTTGTCGCACTTGATCCTGTAAAAGCCCTGAAATGTGCAGCTGACGGGCCGAGAGATGCCGGCCGGCGGTTCCGCAGGCCCGGTCACCAACGGCAGCCGCCATCGCCGCCTTCCCTGTAGAGTTCCCCTGCCGAAACCGCCGTCATTGCGAACCAAGGAATGTCCAGTGGCCCTGCCGCTTCGCTCCCTCACGCCGGCCCCGCCGGACCCGATCCTCGGCCTGACCGAAACTTTCCGCGCCGACACGCGACCGCGGAAGGTCAACCTCTCGGTCGGCGTATACGTGGACGACTCCGGCGTGACGCCGATCATCCCATCCGTGCTGGAAGCCGAGCGCCGTTTGCTCGAGAAGGCCGGCTCGAAGAGCTACCTCCCGATCGACGGGCGACCCGGCTACAAGAAGGCTGTGCGGGATCTGATCTTCGGCCCGGACCACGAGATCGTAGTGAGCGGCCGATCCGCCACCGCACAGACCCCCGGCGGCACCGGAGCGCTGCGCGTGGCTGCCGACTTCCTGCTCCAGACGGGATCGTCGAAGACGATCTGGCTGAGCGAGCCGACCTGGCCGAACCATCCCCAGCTCTTCACCCTGGCCGGATTTGCCCTCCGAACGTATCCGTACCTTGACGAATCCGGGCGCTCCGTGGACGTGCGGAAGATGCTCGGCGCGCTCCGGTCCGCGGTTCCAGGCGACGTGGTCCTCCTTCACGGCTCATGCCACAACCCGAGCGGCGTGGACCCGGACGCGGACACCTGGGCGGCAATCGCCGAGGTAGTCATCGAGCGCGAGCTGATGCCGGTCGTCGACTTCGCCTACCAGGGCTTCGGCTTCGGATTGCGCGAGGACGCCGACTGGCTCGCCGGTCTGGCGCGCCCCGGTCTCGAGTTCCTGATCTGCTCGAGCTTCTCGAAGAACTTCGCTCTGTACAACGAACGGGTCGGCGCGCTGACAATCGTGGCAGCCGACTCGGTGCGGGCCGCCTCGGCGCTGAGCCACCTCAAGATCGCCATCCGGTCGAACTACTCGAACCCGCCCGCTCACGGCGGCGACATCGTCGAGACGATCCTCACCGACCCGGCCCTGCGGGCGCAGTGGGAAGTGGATCTGGCCGGCATGCGCGACCGCATCCTCGGCAATCGTGCGGCGCTCGTGAAGGCTCTCGCCGACGCCGACGTTCCCGGTAACTGGGATCCCATCGGGCGCCAGCGCGGCATGTTCGCTTTGCTCGGGCTTTCAGCCGACCAGGTGGCGAGGCTGCGCGACGAGTTCGCCGTCTACGTCGTCGGCAAGGGACGCATCAATGTGGCGGGGCTCACTCCCTCGAACATGGACCACGTCGTGGCCGCGGTCAAGGCGGTCATCGAGGGCTGACCGGAACCGACGGCCGGGACCTGGCGTCTAGCCGGCAGACAATCGGCTAGTCGCACTCGAGGATGCCAACATGCCAGCCCTTTCGCTTCGTTCGCCGCTCGAACACGCACGCCTTGCCGGCCTCCTGGCCATCTCGGTCGCGATCGCAGGTTGCGTCACGGCGGCCGGCGGAGCCAAGCCATCGGGACCAAGCGACTTGCCGTCACCGTCGCCTACGGCGCCGAGCGGCTCCCCCTCGGCAGAAGGCTTCTACCTGCGAGCCTGGCAGACCCAGGCGCTTGCGCCCCAGTACACGTTCACCCGGCTGCCGCAAGCGACGATCTCGGACGGGCAATACATCGATGGCATGGTCGCCGTGCCCGCCATCTACCCGGGCCCAATGTGGGTCGGCCCCACGGTCCAGACGATCAGCGCCAAAGGCATCGACGCGATCGCGGCCGAGGCGCGCACGCAGGGCCTGCTCGGCAGCACCTCGGACTTCACCGGCGCGCCGGTGGCGGGCGCCATGATGGGCCACATCCAGCTGGTCGTCGACGGCAAGAGGTACGACCTTACCGGTTCGCCCGACGCCATCACGACCGCTCAGACGCCCGCTCCTGGGAGCGTGGCTGCGTTCGTCCAGTTCTGGCAGGACATCACCGGCCTGGCAATGTGGCTCCCCGACGACCTCGGTCAATCGGCTTCATATGAGCCTCAAAGCATGGCCGTCCTGGCCCTCCCGCCGACGGACGCGACCGGCGGCATCACCCCGAACGAAGTGGCCTGGCCGCTGGCAACGCCGTTCTCCGGGTTCGGGACCGCGCTGGGCAACGACTCGTACCGATGCGCGGTCGTCACGGGCGCCGATCTCGCCACGCTCGAGCCGGTCGTCAAGCAGTCGAACCAGTTGACTCGGTTCGTAGATAGCGCGATGGTCAAGGACTCGCTGCTGGTCCGGGCCATGGTTCCGGGCGAGCCGAATCCCTGCGCGTAGCCCGGCCGGCGATCGGTATCGGGCGCCGAAAGGGGTATTGCGCGGCCGGGTCGACCGGTCGATGCTGGTCGCATGAGACAGCTTCCGCGTTCAGTCAAAAGCCTTCGTCCAAGTGGGACCATGCAGGTCCAGCAGGCCGGCGCCGAGCTTCTCGAGAAGCCTCTCCTGAACAAGGACACCGGCTTCGACGAGGCCGAACGGGACATTTTCGGCCTGCGCGGCTTGCTGCCACCGCGGGTGGCCACGATCGACGAGCAGGTCTGCCTCGAGCTCGAGCACATCCGGCGAAAGAGCGACGATCTCGAGCGCTTCATCGGGCTCTCGTCGCTGCAGGACCGCAACGAGACGCTCTTCTATCGGGTCCTGATCGAGAACCTCGAAGAATTCCTGCCGATTGTCTACACGCCGACGGTCGGCCGCGCCTGCCAGACCTTCAGCCACATCATGCGGCGACCTCGGGGCCTGTGGATCACCCCCGCCGACAAGGACCGCATCCCGGATCTGCTCCGCAACGCCCGGCCCGAATCCTCCTCGAGCAGCGTGGGCGTCGACGACGTCCGCCTGATTGTCGCCACGGACAACGAGCGGATCCTCGGTTTGGGCGATCAGGGCGCGGGCGGCATGGGCATCCCCGTCGGCAAGCTCGCCCTCTACACCGCCGGCGCGGGCATCTACCCCGCCCATACCCTGCCCGTCTCGCTGGATGTCGGCACGGACAACGAGGATCTTCTCGCCGATCCGGCATACGTGGGCTTCCGCCAGCGCCGCCTGCGCGGGGCCGAGTACGACGACTTCCTCGAGGCCTTCGTGGGCGCGATCCTGGACGTCTGCCCGCACGCCGTCCTGCAGTGGGAAGACTTCAAGCAGCACAACGCCATCCGGATACTGGACCGCTACCGCCATCGCGTCACCAGTTTCAACGACGATATCCAGGGCACGGGAGCCGTCGTGTTGGCCGGCATCCTGGCCGCCGTGCGGGCGGTGGGCCGGCCGCTGAGCGAACAGCGATTTGCCTTCCTGGGCGCAGGCGCCGCAGGGACCGGTATCGCTCGCACCGTGCGCGCGGCGATGATGGCCGAGGGCCTGGATGCCGCGAGCGCGAAACGGGCGATCGTCACCGTCGATACGAAGGGTCTGGTCTTCCTCGATCGCGACCAGCTTGACGACGACAAGCGCGAGTTCGCCCTCACCGGCGCCGAGCTGAGCTCCTACGGCTTCGCGGGCTTGTCGCCGACCGATCGACTGGACCTCGCCGCCGTGATCGCCAAAGTGAAGCCGACGATTCTCATCGGCACGAGCGGCGTGTCGGGCGCCTTCACCGAAGCGGCGATCCGGGAGATGGCCGCCCATGCCGAGCGCCCGGTCATCTTCCCGCTCTCGAACCCGACGGCCAAGACGGAGGCAATCCCCGCCGACATCCTGGCCTGGACCGACGGCCGGGCGCTCATCGCTACCGGCAGCCCATTCGAGCCAGTCAGGGTCAACGGCGCCGATCACGTCATCGGCCAGGCCAACAACGTGTTCATCTTCCCCGGTCTGGGTCTCGGAGCGATCGTCGCCGAGGCCCGCGAGATCACGGACGAGATGTTCCTTCTCGCGGCCCGAACCCTGGCCGAGATGGTCGCGCCCGACCGGCTGGCCGTGGGCGCGCTCTATCCGGCCGTTTCGGATCTGCGGCGGGTTTCGCGCGAGATCGCGGCCAAGGTCGTGTGCCAGAGCCGCGACTGCGGAGTCGGTCGCCTGTATCGAGACGACGAGGTCTTCGACGCGGTCGATTCGGCCATGTGGTACCCGGACTACCTGCCGTATCGGCCGATGTCCTGAAACTGGCTCAACGATCGCCGCCCCGTTTCGGTGCCGTGGGCCGCTGGCGGGCAGGTTCGGCGGCAAGTGAGAGAATGCTGGCAAAGGCTCCCAGGTGAGCCAGCGCTCGCACGCTTTCCCACGACCGCGGGCGTATCCGTCCGCGGTCGGCACTGGCAGGAGCGCGGCTCGAACGACGCGCACCAGACGCGCCCCCTGGGGTCCCACACGGAGTGGCGGGATCGCCCGGAGAGGTCGAGATGCTTGTCGGTGTGCCCCGCGAGATCAAGGACAACGAGTTCCGCGTCGGTCTGACGCCGAGCGCCGTCCGAGAGCTCGTCTCCCACGGTCACAAGGTCATCGTCCAGGCGGGCGCCGGCGCGGTGATCGATCTCGACGACGATCGGTATCAGGCATCCGGCGCGGAGATCGTGCCCGAGGCCGCGGAGGTGTTCGCTCGCGCCGACCTCGTGGTGAAGGTCAAGGAGCCACAGCCGCAAGAGATCGCGATGCTGCGCGAGGGCCAGATCCTGTTCACATATCTGCACCTCGCCCCCGACGCGACGCAGACGCAGGGCCTGCTGAAGGCGGGCTGCGTAGCCATTGCCTACGAGACGGTCACGGACGAGCGAGGCGGCTTGCCGCTGCTCGCCCCGATGAGCGAGGTCGCCGGCCGGATGTCGATACAGGCGGGCGCCCACGCTCTCGAGAAGGAGGCGGGCGGGCGCGGCGTGCTGTTGGGCGGCGTCCCGGGCGTGCCGCCCGCCAAGGTGGTGGTCCTCGGCGGTGGCGTCGTTGGGATGAACGCGCTGCGAATGGCCCTTGGCCTCGAGGCGGACGTGACGGTGATCGACAGATCGCTGCCGCGGCTCAAGGAGCTCGACCTGGCATTCGCGCCGGCCCTGAAAACCCGCTACGCGACCGTGGATGTCATCGAGGAGAGCGTGCTGGGCGCGGACCTCGTGATCGGCGCGGTACTGCTGCCCGGCGGCACGGCGCCGCGGCTGGTGACGCGCGACATGGTCCGGGCCATGAAGCGCGGTTCCGTGGTCGTCGACGTCTCGATCGATCAGGGCGGCTGCTTCGAGACGTCGCGGCCCACGACTCACTCCCACCCGACGTACGTCGTGGACGACGTTGTGCACTACTGCGTGACCAACATGCCGGGAGCGGTCGCGCGAACTTCCACGTTCGCTCTGAACAATGCCACTCTGCCGTTCACGCTTGCCCTTGCGGACAAGGGCTGGCAGAAGGCGCTGACGGACGATTGCCATCTGCGCGACGGGCTCAACGTCTGCTGCGGACACGTGACCTACGACGCCGTCGCCCGGGCCCACGGTCTCGAGTACGTAACGCCCGAGAAGGCGCTCGGGATCTAGCCACATGCGGTTCGACCTCTATCTGGAATCGGGGCCGCAGCACAAGCGGACCTGGGTCTACGTGCCGGGCTTGCCCGGCTGTGTGGCCTTCGGGCCGGCGAGCGAGCAGGCGATCGAGAACACCCGCGAGGCGATTCGCGGGCGCCTCGATTTCCTGCGCCGGCACGGCGACGACTCGCCGGACCCGGAGCCAATCGAGCTCCAGATCGCCGAGCATGTCATCGAGCGCAAGCTCCTGGGGTTTGGGCAGCAGGTCTTCGTCACGGACCGCGAGCCGCTCACGCAGGAAGAGGCCAACCGCCAGCTCCGCTGGGCGGAGTGGTCTCGCGAGGAGCTTGTCGCCGCGGCGTGAGCGCAGACCCGGCCCCTTGGCGAAGCCCCGGCCTCCGGCGGCCGTTCGGCTGCAGCGATCCTCTCGCACGTCGCCGGCTCGGAGTGGTCCTACGTCAGCTCCACGCTGGGGGCGCTCCCCGGGTACTCGGCCGCGATCGCCGCGATCGAAAGCGCCGACAACGAACCATGAGCGTTGAGGAACTTGCCCGTCTCGTCGAGCGGGAGGGCAGACCCCCGCGCACGGCGCGGCGCATGCTACGACGGACTCTCGAACACGAATGGGAGCATGTCCTGGAGCTTCAAGCCCGCCTTTGGCCGGCGCTCGGCCGGCTCAGAAGCCCAGCACCATCAGCGCGACTTCCGGGTCCACTTCTTCCTTCAAGAGCCCGGCCAGGCGATCCGCGGCGCGCTGGGTCAGCGGAGTTCCCCAGTTGAACCTGCTGTTCGCCGACTTGATGTCGTAGTCGTCCACCCTCGACTGGCTGAACCGGGCGCGATGGCGCTCGCAGCAGTTGACCGTCACGTCGCTCTCGCTCTCGATGCCGTGCCCGGTGATGTAGTAGTTGCCGATTCTGGCGACGACTTCCACCGGCCCCGTCCCGTTGGCGAAAAAACCGACCGTCTGCACGGCGTCGCGGCCGAGCCATTCGGCAATGGCGTCGACCAGCACGGCCGATGCCTTGGCCTCAAGCCAGCCGTCACCGCGGACGATCTGGGCGATGGCCCGGCCGATGCTGGCGGCTTCCTCGTTGACGAGGACGTTCATGAACTCGCGATTCAGAGAAGCAACCGCCTGGCTCGGGCCTGTGGCGGCTGGTCCGTTCTGGCGCTGACGATCTGGCTGATCCACAGTTCACTCTTGTTTGGGGACCGTGTGCGAAATCACCTTAGACGAGCCTGTCGGCGCGTCAAGCGTCGCCTTACGGGTTATCCCGACGGTACTTTTGGCTGAGGTGAGTGGTCCTCCGGTACAGATACGGGGTGTTGCCTGGTCGCACCTCACGGCGTGTAGTTGGATCAGCAGCAGCAGCAGCAGCTGGGTCGCAATTGTCGCGGTGCCGGCCCGCAACGCCCAGGACCCCAGATCTTAGCTTGCGCCGGCCCGCTTGGTTGCCCCAAGTGCGTCGGCAACGACCAGCTGCGCCTGGCTGACTATCCGCTGCAGATGCTCTTCCCCGAGGAAGCTCTCGGCGTAGATCTTGTAGACGTC
>PMIQ01000027.1 GCA_003157175.1 Chloroflexota bacterium | reverse complement strand
CCCTGGTAGCCGAGACAGCTCAACCGGTCGTCAACGTCACCATTTTGTCCGTGGTATGCACCGGGGACACGGGTTCCGTCGGCACGGGCGATCACACCGTCAGTATCTACATCGGGCCTGCCGCGGACGGCACCTATACCACCCCATTGACGCCTTCGGCGACGGCCCTCGCGGGCTCGTTCGCCGCCCCACGAGTGTCTCCGTGGGCAGTAGTAGGCGCTCAGCCCGTGATCGGCCTCCAAGGCACCGTGGTATGCACGGGGGCGAATGGGCAGGTGCTCGAATGGGTCGTGCCTAGCCCAAGCGCCCCTGATCCAAACGCGCCCTGAGTCGAACTCGCAAGCAAGCGCGCCCGAGATCAGTTCGGCTCGTTCGCCGATCCCGCTCCAAAGGCTATAAAAGACGGCTGTTGGACCCCGCGGACCAGCCCGCCCTCGAACCTGGCTGGCCCCCGCCTTGCCGCGCGTTCCAAGGCCTACTTGTCCTTGAACACACCCACCGGGCAGCTGACCCCCGTCCCCTGGCCTGAGGCAACCTACGACACGGGAAGTTGGCGGAGCGCCTGTCAATGAAGCTGGTCGGATTGGTCACGGGCAGTGGAGGAACCGATGATCCGTAGCCTCGTCAATGCGGTTCCAGTTCGGGTGCGGCCAGCGGCGCTTGCACTCGTGCTGGCCCTGGTCGCATGGCCGATAGTTGCCATAACGATGAACGCGGCATACCCCGTTCACGACGTCGGCGGTCCCGAGCTGGCCGTCTCCCCGCTAGCTCGGTGGTCGGCCGCCGCCAGCGCCGTCTTCATTTCGGCCGTGGTGGCGGGACCGATCGGCGGCATCCTGGTGCGCCGGAACGTGATCGGCGGAGGCCTGGCTACCTTTGCGATGGCGTTGGCGGTCGCTGTCGCGTCGTGGCCGCTTCTTCCGATGCTTCTTGGCCAGCAGCTGGGCACCGCATGCGAAAGCAGCTTCGCTCCTGGGTTCTCGTCGTCGCCATGCGATCCCTTCCTCACGACCGCCAATCTGGCGAACGACCTGCAGGCCGTTCCGTTCTTCTGGCTCGCTCCATTCGCGCAGCCTGTCGCCGTTGTCATTCTGGCGATTGGCATATCGGTGTGGACCGCCGCTTTAGCTACGTCAGGGCGGCCACGGGATCAGGTCGAATAGAGCGGATCGCGAGTTGAAGCGCTGGGTTCGGCGTCCTCGCCCACAGCCAGGAGGCTCAACCTCGCCCCCGCGCCTCTCGATCATAAGGAGAGAACCGGACAAGCGACATGGATCGCTGTGTGCGGAATCGCGAGCGGCGCACACCTTTCGGCGCAGGCGTGCGAGCGTCACCTCTCCTGTCAACCAAGCCGAGCCGGAAATGGGCATGAGCACCTGAATTGGGCCAGTCTCGCGAGTAGCCGACCGTCGTAGCCTAGTGTGCCGTTCCGGAGGCTGCTGGCCCCTTGCCCACTGGCCGACTGTGCTCAGTCCGTGCTGGACGAACCCGTCGGGAACCTGCACAGGGCGACACTAGGCGCAAACGGCGGCCCGGGACACCAACGTCTTGGCCTGAACTCGTCCGGCCCCACCAGGCTCTGGCTTACCTCACCCCGGCCCGGACGGGGCGCCCGTCCAGCTCGATCTGCAGTACGACACCAGCATCCGCTGACTACGTCGCCTTCCACGAGCCTGCGATCCCTGGCTGCTGTGCAAGTCACGATGACACCTTGGTGTCGGGTAGACGGGCGAGGGAGGCTGGGATGAAACCGAAATGCCGGACTACCTGGACCCGCGCCGTTCGTAGAGTCGCTGCTCCGCGACGGTCCGCTCGGCAAGGGGTTCCGCCTCGAGTCGATCGTCCGGGATCGGCATCCCGCTTTCGACCGATCTGCCGTAGGTGCCCCTTGCGATGCGCTCCTCGGCGCGCCAGACGGCAACGAGCTGCTCGCGGAGGTCGGCCGTGAGGGCCACGCTGACGGACTCCGTTTCGCGAGGGCTGCCGGCGTCGGCGCGATCTCCAGGTTGCTGGCGCCCGAGGTACCCTTCGGCACCGATCTCGCCGCCCAACTCGGCGAGCAGGGATTCAACGCGCGCCCGCTCCCGGGCAACGACTTCACGGGCCCGTGGCTCGTTCACGATCACCTCCTGGCCGGATCGACCCGGCTGCACCCCACAGTGGTGCGACCAGCGCAGTACGCGACGGCCTGGCGCACCGAGGGAGACGGGGAGGACCTCGCTAAGCGTCGACCACGAGATCCCCGAGCAGCGTCCGCGCCCTCCGCGGGTCGCTCACGGCCAGCACCACGCCACCCTTCCCGTGGGAGATCCCCGTCGAGAGGGCCAGCTCGATGTTGACCCCGGCGGTGGCGAGCTTACGGGTGGCCTTCGCCAGCGCATCGGAATAGTCGGCCAGGGCGATCCTGATGACCTCGACTTCCTTCGCCTCGATCTCTGCCGCGCGGAGCGCGCCGCGAGCGCCTGCCTCGTCGCTGACCAGAAAGCCAATCAGGCCGGCTCCCTCGCCCGTCAATCCCGCGAGCGCCGTGATGTTGACGCCGGCTGTGCCCATCGCCTCACCGATCCGTGCGAGCTCGCCCGGCCGGTCCTCGGTTGCTACCACAAACGCCTTCATCGGGACACTCTTCCTCCGTCCCGGGGCGCCGCTCGACGATTGACCCGGCGACCGCGGGTCGGAGCCACATCGTACGCCCGTGCGGGGGCAAGCGATGAGCTGCCTTCGGGATCGCAGGTCGACGACCGCGCCAGCCCCTCCGCTGCGCCCGTCATCGACGCCCGACGGTGGCCGCACGTAACCCGAGAGCACTCGACACCATGGCTGATTCGTGGCAGAAGTCAGCCCGGCATCGACAGTGGCGCTCTGGTTGTCGAAGCCAAGTCGGGGGCGGCAGCAACAACGAAGTAGCTCGCCAGAGGACCGACGATGCTCACGCGCTCCCAACGAAGCAGCTCAAGACCAGCCGCGGCGAGCATCGTCTCCACCTCGCTCTTGGTACACATTCGACCGTGAGGGCGGATCCGAGCCCCCCACTTGCGCCAGCCGACGGCGAATGGGTCGGTCAGGATGAAATGACCTCCCGGAGCTAGTACGCGGTCGATCTCCTCGAAGCCAGCAACCTGGGACGCCCAGTGGTGGAACGAGTTGCTGCTCACCACCAGCTCGAAAGACCGATCATCGAAGGGAAGCGCCTCTGCATTGGCGTTGCGGAGATCCACCCGCGGGCTGTTCCCGAGACGCGCCCTGGCCACCCGCAGCATTCCGACGGCCGGATCTACGCCGCATAACTCGGCTTCGGGGTACTGCGCGGAGAACAGCGCAAGCACCGAACCGGTGCCGCACCCGACATCGAGGATCGCCCGGGGTGAAGCCTCTATAGAGGCGGCAATCCGCACCATAGCCTGCTGGATCGGTCGGTGGAAACGCCGGCCCATGAGATCTGTGTCGTATCGGTCTGCCCGTGCGTTGAACGAGTCGATGTCTCGATCAGTCATGAACTCGAATGGTAGTCGACACGCACCGCTAGGGCATGGCCGGAGTCGGTCGCGTAGGGCACGCTAGGCGACTTTGAACGCATTCGGTTGGGCGTCGCCCAGCAGGAGCGAAGTTGAGCAGTGACCGACTATGGCTGC
>PMIQ01000010.1 GCA_003157175.1 Chloroflexota bacterium | reverse complement strand
CTCGACCGACCAGACTGGATCGCCGGTCTCCTTGTCTCGGGCCTGAACCCTGTTCTCCGGCGTCGAGGCGTCGAAGTCGATCACCGCCTCGACCGGCCCAACTGCCAGCGTCCCTTTCGGGAAGATGTCGGGGAAGCTGACTGGGATGCGATTACCGATGGGCATTCTTGCCTTCCTTCTGCTGTGCGACCGCACCAACACGGTGCGTGGTATGCGGTGGGAGCGTGGGAACCCACGCCTGGGGCTGAGTGACTCGAGATGCCCTCCTTTCTCTTCAGGCGCTCGCGATATGCGTTCCGGCGCCAGACTGAGCCTCGTCCCGGAACGACTTGACGAATGCGTCGACGTTCTCCGTCTCGGCCGAACTGAGATCTAGACCCTGGGATCGGAACCAGCCGAGGATTGGCCGAAGGGCGCGAAGCCGCTCGAACTCCGTGGTGCCGATCAGGGTCGCCGCATACGTGTCCCGGCCGGCGATTGTGACGACATAGCCCAGGCGACTGACCTTCGCCATGTACGTCTCCATGTCGCTGCGCAGAGCCGTGATGGAGACGATGGTCGTGAGGTATCCGATGATCGGCCGGGTCAGTCGGTTGAGTGTTCGCTTCGCGCTCTCCGGCACCCGTTGGCTGCCGCGAACGATCTCGGGCAGCTGATCGAGCCCCTCGGCGGCCTCGACGTAGATGCCCGCGCCGCGCAGCATCGCCAGGCCCTGCTCCGCGCGCGCGTATGTGTCTGCCTCTTTGAACGAGATCAGGATGGCGACTGGCAAGCCCCGATCAAGGACGATCCTAGGATCGCCTCCGCGCGTGAGCTCCTCCGCCAGAACGCGCATCCGTTCCCGGAAGTCCTTCAGGCTTATCGCACGCAGCTGTCCGCCGAGCATACGCGCCTCTCCTTTCAGGTTCCTCGCCACTGCCTCGGCATCTCCGAGGCCTTGGCGCGGCTATGTTCCTCTAATGGCGGCGCCCCGTCAAGCTCTACGTACGATAGAGTTGGTGTTTCATTGAAGTAACCGACACGATACGATCCGGCTTGTGACAACTTTCCTTACTGCATCTAGGCTGTTCCAGAGCAGGGAGGCGTTTCGATTCAGGAGAAGGATGTCCCGCGCCCTCTCGCTCGATTCGATCGATCCTGATTCGGTCGGCTTGCAGATGCCGAGCACCGAACTCGCGTCAGTTCGGGAGGCACTGGCGCGCCTCCCGTTGCGAATGCGCAGTGCCGTCGCCCTCCACCACATGGTTGGCCTTGGAGGTGAGCGACGCTTCTGGTGCCCGTGGCTCCGATTCCCGAAGGCAGAGCGATCGTCGAGTTTGGCGACCGCGTTCGATGAGGACGTGTCGGCTGCTGCGAAGGATCTAAGGGAGTCGCGCCTTCGCCACCCGACAACGGGATGGGCTTGTCGCGCCCGAACCCTACGGGAGCGGCGACTGGTCCCAGTCGATGGCCACTTCGTTCATCTTGTCGGCCATGTTGACAGCCACGGCCAGTTTCACGCCAGGACCGACCGTGCCTACTTTGGCCTGCGGCACGTAGTGGCCCATGACGGCCGGCCAGGTTCCCTGGCCGGGAACGGTGACCTTCACCGTGAAGAGCCACACCGGATCGTCCAGGTGCGCCGTTGCGTGCGGATTCGTCTGGCGAACCGTCTTGCCAAGAGGTTGGCAGGAGGTGATCGTCGCGGTGCCGCGGGATCCGCTGGCCAGAATCTGGGCCGCGCTGTTGTGGACGATCTCCTGCGTCCCGGCCGTAACCCCGCCGACCACGTTGTCCAGGCTGGCCGGGGTTGGGTTCCCGTTGGCGTCGAAGGCGGCGCTGAGGCCGGGCTTCGCACCCGTCGGGCTGGCACCGGGCGCCGAGCTGGTGGCGGTGTGCCAGCTCTTGTCCAGTGGCGCGTCCAACCGCGAATGGTCCACCTTGACGCGTTTGGGGTTCGTCGACGAGATGATGATCGGGACTCGTTTGCCCACGTCGGGCGCCATCATCAAGTCGAGCTGGGCTCTCACGTGGGCTACGACGGGCGCTCCACCCCGCACGGGCATGACCTGAAGCTGGAGGTCGTATATCGTCGAGCCGAGGCTCCCAGCGCCGCTGCTCTCCGCCATCCCCGTGTCTCGCCACCCCACGATGGTCCCCTCGCCGCGGACTCCGTTCCAGATTGGCGGCGACCAGCCCGTGACGCGGACCGCCCAGACCGCGATGGCGNNGATGTGAAGGTACACGAGTGTGTCTCCCGGCTGGCCCTGTCTAGCTTAGCGAGCCAGGCAACGTGGGGAGCGGCATCCGCGAAGCACGCCAGGTCGGAGACGGCCGCTATTTCCGAGAGCCGCAGGCCGGCTCAGAAGAAGGGATCGCCTCGAACATCCTCGCCGACCGGCCAGACGGATCGCTCGGGGCGGCCGCGTGATCGACCCCGAGGTCGTCCGCCCGAGCGTAGCCTTCGACTCGGTACCCGGGACATTCCGGCGACCCGGCCGTTGACTGCCCTGGGCTTCCGCAGGCTCATCGAGCTCGATCGAAACGCCTACGATCCGAGTTGCCTCGTCGAGTGGCGAGACACGCCAGCAAGCTTGTTCTCAAAGGAGATCAGGATGCGCAGTGGGAAATGCCCGAAGTGCTCGTCTAGCGAAGTCTTCCGTTGTCCAGAGCAAGGGCTTCAGGCGCACACGTATGGTGTCGAGATCCTCCACCTGAGAGGCTGGGCTGGAAAGACGAGCGGCCTGGAGGGCTACCTGTGCGCCAGGTGCGGGTTCATGGAGTTGTACGCATCGCTTGCCGATCCCAACTTCGCCCCGCTCGAGCAGGATTCCAACTGGCAGAAGGTTCCTCAGCAAGGGATCGGCGACGCCCCGGCTGGCCCGACCACCATGATCTAGCGCTTCATGCAGACCGCACCGAGCGCAGCGGTGGCCTGGCGCCGCCCATGATCACGAGGATGCGGCCCCGGTAGAGACATGGGATCCAGATCCCCGACGAGCGGGTTAGCCTTGGCCCGACTCCTCTCGCCCCGACCATTCGAGTAGGTTATTGCCTACCTGTGGCGGTAGTCGCTTCTTAGGCTGCCTCACGTGCGAGGATGCGC